>CAMDHJ010000078.1 GCA_945897865.1 Tepidiphilus sp. J10 | reverse complement strand
CGCCTTATGGCACAATGCTTTGTCCGATTTCGGGGCGTGGCATGGAACATGCTTTACCGCCTCTTGTGGATATCCACTTGTGCAATCCAGTTTAATCAAGGAGCTTGAAATGGCGGTCGCCGATGTAATGAAGATGATCCAGGAAAACGACATCAAATTTGTCGATTTCCGTTTTACCGATACCCGCGGCAAGGAACAGCACGTCACCGTGCCCGTTTCCAAATATGGCTTCACTGAAGATAAATTCACCGATGGTCACGCCTTTGACGGCTCCTCCATCGCCGGCTGGAAGGGTATTCAGGCTTCCGACATGCAATTGATGCCGGACGCGGATACCGCCAATCTGGATCCCTTCATGGACGAGCCCACCCTGATTCTGACTTGTGACGTGGTTGAGCCGGATACCGGCAAAGGCTACGACCGCGACCCGCGTTCCATCGCCAAGCGTGGTGAGGCTTACCTGAAGTCCACCGGTCTGGGCGACACTGCCTACTTCGGCCCGGAACCTGAATTCTTCATTTTTGACTCCGTCACCTGGGGTTCGGATATGTCCGGCACGCATGTGACGCTGGAATCCGAAGAAGCCGCCTGGTCTTCCGCCAAGAAATACGAAGGTGGCAACATGGGTCACCGTCCCGGCGTCAAGGGCGGTTACTTCCCGGTTCCCCCGGTTGATTCCCTGCATGACATCCGTGGCGCCATGGTGCTGGCCTTGGAAGAAATGGGCGTTCCGGTGGAAGTACATCACCACGAAGTCGCCACCGCCGGCCAGTGCGAAATCGGCACCGTGTTCAACACCCTGGTGAAGCGCGCCGACTGGACCCAGATCCTGAAGTACGTCGTTCACAACGTCGCCCACAGCTACGGCAAGACCGCCACCTTCATGCCCAAGCCGATCGTTGGCGACAACGGTTCCGGCATGCATGTGCATCAGTCGATCTGGAAAGATGGCAAGAATCTGTTCGCCGGCAACGGCTACGCAGGTCTGAGCGAGTTCGCGCTGTACTACATCGGCGGCATCATCAAGCACGCCAAGGCGTTGAACGCCATCACCAACCCCGGTACCAACTCCTACAAGCGTCTGGTTCCCGGCTTCGAAGCCCCGGTCATGCTGGCTTACTCCGCCAAAAACCGTTCCGCTTCCATCCGCATCCCTCACGTCGCTTCCGACAAGGCACGCCGTATCGAGACCCGTTTCCCGGATCCGTCCTCCAACCCGTACCTGTGCTTCACCGCGCTGATGATGGCCGGTCTGGATGGCGTGCAGAACAAGATTCACCCCGGCGACCCCGCTGACAAGAATCTGTACGACCTGCCGCCGGAAGAAGAAAAGATGATACCGAAGGTTTGCCACAGCCTGGAAATGGCCCTGGAAAACCTGGATGCTGACCGCGAGTTCCTGACCCGTGGCGGCGTCTTCTCCAACGAGTGGATCGACTCCTACATCGAACTGAAGATGGAAGAAGTGAACCGCTTCCGGATGACCACGCACCCGGTCGAATTCGACATGTATTACAGCCTGTAATGTCATAGCCGTTGCTCGGCTAGGATAGAAAGGGCGGCTCCGGCCGCCCTTTTTTATTGCCCCAGGTTCCCGCATTTCCATACACTTGCGACATTCGTAATGAGGTTGCACCCATGCGCATTGCCATTGCACTGCTGTTACTTGCTCTCCCCAATCTGGTTTGGGCCGAAATCTACAAGTTCGTCGATGAAAATGGTCTCGTCACCTATACCAACATGCCGCGCCCCGGGATCAAGCCGCAGATCATCATTCCAGACATTACGCGCACCAGCCCCGCCACTGCCAAACCGAACAATAAGAACAAAGCCAGTGGAAAAATCCCCACCCCCAGTTATTTCCCCAAAATTGATACTAAAACCCAAGGCAAACGCGACGACATGCGGCGACAGCTACTGGTCGAGGAATTGCGCAGCGAAGAACGTAATCTGGCCGCATCCCGCAATGAACTTGCGGTCAACAGCCGTCGCCCGGGCGCGGATATCGGCAAGCTGACCGAATCGGTGCGCATGCACGAGAAAAACATCGAGATGCTGAACAAGGAACTGTCGCATCTGCGCTAAGCGGCGGGGATCGAGCGAAGTCAACCATCGGCCCGCAAGCGGAGCCTCCTCCGAAGCATATGTATGGCGTCCCCCGGTAGCCTGGTAGGATGGGCCAAGCGCAGCGGGCCCATCACTCGGCGTGGTTGATGGGCCCGCTGCGCTTGGCCCATCCTACGCCTTGGCTTTTTGGCGATCGCAGCGAAAGAACGAGTTGGGCTGGTAAAATCCGCCTTCTTTTACGTCAACTCGCCCAATCATGCGCATTTCCCAGTTTTTCCTCTCCACCAGCAAAGAAGCCCCGGCAGAAGCCGAACTCGCCAGCCATCGCCTAATGTTGCGCGCCGGCCTGATCAAACGCCTGGGTTCCGGCCTTTACTCCTGGATGCCGCTTGGGCTACGCATTCTGCGCAAGGTGGAAGCCATCGTGCGGGAAGAAATGAATCGCGCAGGCGCCATCGAATTGCTGATGCCGGCTGTGCAGCCGGCTGAGCTCTGGCAGGAAACCGGGCGTTGGGCAGTTTTCGGCCCACAGATGTTGAAGATCAAGGATCGCCATCAGCGCGATTTCTGCTTTGGCCCAACCCACGAAGAAGTCATCACCGATCTGGCGCGCAAGGAACTACGCAGCTACAAGCAACTGCCGATCAATTTCTATCAGGTGCAAACCAAGTTCCGCGACGAGATCCGGCCCCGCTTTGGCGTCATGCGCGCACGCGAATTCTTGATGAAAGACGCCTATTCCTTCCATCTCGACGAAGCCAGCCTAGACGTCACCTACCAGACCATGTACGCCGCCTACTCGCGCATCTTCACCCGCCTGGGCCTGAAGTTCCGCGCCGTCGCCGCCGACACCGGCGCCATCGGCGGCTCCGGCTCGCATGAATTCCATGTCCTGGCCGACAGCGGCGAAGACGGCATCGCCTTCTGCCCGGATTCCGATTACGCTGCCAACGTCGAAATGGCCGAAGCCTTCGCCCCCGCTGCCGCGCGTCCGGCTGCAACGGAAGCGATGCGCGACATCGACACCCCCAAACAAACCACTTGCGAAGATGTCGCCGCGTTGCTCGGCATCCCACTGCAACAGACCGTCAAGCTGATCGCCGTCATGGCCAAAACCATGGCCGACGACAAGCTGCATGTCCTGCTGATTCGCGGCGATCACAGCCTGAACGAAGTCAAAACCGGCAAAGTCGCTGGTCTGGCCGACTTCCGTTTCGCCACCGAGGCAGAAATCCGCGCCGTGTTCAATTGCCCACCCGGCTTCCTCGGCCCGGTTGGACTCGACCGCAGCCAGGTCCGAGTCATCGCCGATCGTACTGTCGCCGCCATGGCCGATTTCGTCAGCGGCGCCAACAAGCCCAAGTTCCACACTGCCGGCGTCAACTGGGGCCGCGACTTGCCGGAACCCGATCTGGTGGCCGACATCCGCAACGTCATTGTCGGTGACCCCAGTCCAGACGCCAAAGGCGCGCTCGACTTGTGTCGCGGCATCGAAGTCGGGCACATCTTCAAGCTCGGCACCAAATATTCCGAAGCGCTCGGCGCCACGGTTCTCGATGAACAAGGTCAGGCCCGCACCGTGGTCATGGGCTGCTACGGCATCGGCGTCTCGCGCATCGTCGGCGCGGCAATCGAGCAAGGCAACGACGAACGCGGCATCCTGTTTCCGCAATCCATCGCACCATTCGAACTGGTCATCGTACCGCTCGGCCTGAATCGCAGCGAACCCGTGCGAGAAGCCGCCGAAACGCTTTATAAAGAACTCATGGACGCTGGCATCGATGTCGTGCTGGATGATCGTGACGAACGGCCTGGCGTCATGTTCGCGGACATGGAATTGATTGGAATTCCACATCGCGTCGTGGTCAGCGACAGGGGGTTAAAAGAAGGCATGCTGGAATTCCAGAGCCGGACGGAAACTTCCGGCACGAAGATTGCTCAACAAGGTGCAGTTGAATTCATTCGCGAGCGAGTCATTTCATGTCGTATTTGAGGTCGAATTTCAAGCCGATTCACCACTTGAAAACAGTGGTGTGCCTGCTTGCCTTCAGCGCAGGCGGCGCCTGGGCAGGCGCTCAGCAGTACGAGCCGCTGTCTGCTAGCGTCAAATCACAACTCTCCAAAGCGGTAGCCGATACCGCCGTAAAAAAGGCCGCCTTTGCCACAACGCCAGAAGTGCAAGCCTGGCTGGCCGAGATGTCGCGTCGTCTCGAACGTCGAATTCCCGACGCTGAATATCGCGAAGATTTCCTCAACACCCTGCATTACGAATCCATCCGCGCCGGTCTCGACCCGGAAATGGTGCTCGGCTTGATCGAAGTCGAAAGCGGCTTCCGGAAATACGCCGTCTCCAGCGCCACCGCCATGGGTTACATGCAGATCATGCCGTTCTGGACCAAAGTCATCGGCAGCAAGGACCACAACCTGTTCCACCTGCGCACCAACCTGCGCTACGGCGTCACCATCCTGCGCCACTACATCGACATCGAACGCGGCGACCTCTTCCGCGCCCTCGGCCGCTACAACGGCAGCCTAGGCAAGCCGGAATATCCCAACCTGGTGTACGGCGCCTGGCGCAAGAAATTCACCTACGGCGTGACACCAGCCAACAGCAAATCTTTGCGGCAGGTGCAATCCGGTTCCTTGCGTCAGGGTAGCTGATCACGTCAAACCCACTTGATATCTTCAGCCACCTCTTCCACGACTGCTTCATCGTTCGTTTCATAAGCAAGTTCATGTAATTTTTGAAGAAACTGAAGTTCCACCATCACATCCTCAGGCCAACCGCTGCGTGGGGGGGAACGAGTATCAAAGAACATGTCATCGAATAACGCACCGAACTCTGCCGGAGTGCCCCAGACTTTCAGCAAGCGTTCAATGACATGCACGTAGCGCGCTTCCAAGATTGAGAGCATTTGTCTTTCCTTGCTTACCTTGTTTCAGATTAGTCAGCCTGCGGATGATTATCGAGTTTCTGGTCGGATTAATCTTCGTTGACACCACTGTTTGAAATACGTCAATTATTGCTACCAACAATCCGCTGGCGCCTTAACACCCGTATTTGTCAGGGTCAGATTCCCGCAATCATCCCCCGTCATACTTCCGGTTGGTGTGGCGGTGAGCGTGAAGGTTTGCGATGTGCCATAGGCTGCAGCGATGTTATATTTTGCCGTTCCGGTTTTGGGTGAGGTCGTGAACGGCAAAGCTGTGGCTGTGCCAGCACTATCCTGATCATAACGATTGGCAGTCGTGTAATTCCGCTCTAAAAACTGGGTGTTCTCCATCAAAATTCCCTGTGCCTCAGCTCGATTGGCTCGGGCCACATGAGCCTGATACGAGGGGAAGGCCACGACTGCCAAGATGCCGACTATTGCCACGGTAATCAATAATTCGATGAGCGTCATACCAAGTTGTTTCCGCATCATTTCACCTTTATGTTTGAACCTGCTGAACCTTGGCCGAGGTTGTTGCTTATTGAACAATTTCCCGCCAACTGATGCGCCCACGGGAACCCACGCCAAGACTCAAGGCACTCGTCACTAATTCACCAGTAACCAATGAAGACACTCCAACACCGGGATCACCAGGTTTCGCACTTTTAATCAATGTTGTGCCTCCCAAGGCGCCCCCAATCTGCGATCCACTGACAAGGGTGTCAGACGCATTTATTACGCCATCATTGGTGGTATCAAATATATTTTTCGATGGCAAACCACAGTTCAGGTAATCCATCGCCATTAACCAACCGGTTCCACCTGATGTGCATTGACCGGCTGTGGGTATGAAAGTATTAAAAAATACCGTACCGCTATCGAGTTTGGGTATCCCGGTTGCACGTTCTAGTTCGGTCGGCAAATCTACATAACACCCCTTTGATGGACTCGGGTATGTAGGCAGTGGATCAGGACAGGCAGGTACTAATGTATCTTCGTCAGAATCACAAGTGCTGGACATTTTTCGTAAAATTTTTGTTCCAATCGTTTCGGGATAAATAAATTTCGGCGTTAGCTCACTTCTTCCGGATACGGCAGTACCTGCATCATGGATGGAATATAAAGTCTGGATACCGGATGTGTCGTTGTCGGCACTTTCCAAGTATTTTCCTGTACCAAACAACACCACCATTCCGCCGTTTGGATGAATAGTTACCTCCGGCGGCCAAGTAATAGGCTGAGCCAAATTATCAGAGAATAAAGGAGTATTGCAGTCGCTAGTACAGTCGACTGTGGAAAATGCTAGCTTCCACGTCGCTGGAGCCGAGGTTACTTTAGCATCCCCTGTACCGGGGCCAACCAGAAATTTCCACATATTGCCTTTTAAATCTCCTGCATAGACGGTATCTACGTAGCCATCACCATCGCTGTCAAACGGAACAGGAGTGGAAAGTCCATTATCTTGGTCGTCAGGCTCATCGGCTGTTATCTTGACGAAGTCGTTTTCCTCTGCATCCCATCCATCCATGCCGTCTTCAATAAACAAAATATAAAGCGCGGCCTTGCCTTCTGCACTGTTATAACCATTTCCGAGAATCGCCGCCCATTTCCCATTCGCCATTTTAACAATTTGCTTGGCTTGGCCGTTATCATGCGAAGGCGGATTGTTATAAACAAAGCCCACATCAGAATCATCATTCTCAGTAAATTCCCAAAGAAGAATGTCTTCTGGCGCTACCCCGCTCTCAGAGAATCCCGCTGGGTTAGTAATATCCAACGCATAAAACCCTTTTCCACCTGAACCCAACGAACCAATTAAAGTGGAACGCCAAGCAGAATCTGTATATGCGTCACCCACCATAGGTGAGCTATCAACAAAATATTGGTGATTTTGACCTTGATTGTAATTTAGCTCGGTTAGTTTGCTGAGATTTGGATAAACGGCGGAAGGGATATAAGCCAATACTTCTTTACCAGCATTGGCCGTTGGCGAGTAATCATCTTTATCATTGGTTTTATCACCATCACCATCGCTATCCACCAAGGGATCCAAATCAACTGCTTCCAGCGATGCATCAATACCATGCAGCATGCCGTCATTACCCCCGACATACACAATGGGCTTACGTGACAGAGCACCCGCTCGGAAAGCCGAATATCCAGGGTGATCAAAATCGGAATACCCTGCTGACGGTGGCCCCACATACCACGGGTTGGAATTCACGATGTCGCCCAATTTACTTGCCCTCGCCCGGAAGATACCGTTGAGCTCGTTCGTGTTGTCACCGCGCAGATAGTCCACGCGACTGCTACCTTGGCCATCATCGGTCCCTGCCGCATTCAAGTTCAACAAAGCCTGCTGGCCCGTTGTCGTTGTAGTGGTGAGGTTGTCCCAACGAAATGCCACACCATCTGTAGCGCCTTTTGTAATGATCACCCTGGAATTGGCTGTCTGTGTATTGATCTTGCTGCCCGTGTCCCACTCCGGGGTAGTCAGGTCATTAAGTTGGTATTGCAGCAGTTGACCACTCCAATCCGAACTGGCGAACTTCGCCTGAAAAACTCGGCTTTCGTCCTTCAGGTTGGTGGAGTTGGTTGCTACCGAGGCGGCGGAACCCGTCTTGTCCAGAATATTAGAAAAAATTGTGTTAAAGGCCGCGTTCAGTGAAGTTAAATCGTTAGCGGAATATGCAGTTCTCTTGTTGGCAGCGACTGGTGCAATATCACCTGCGGCCGCCAGTGTATTCAGTGTTGCCGGATCAGTTCCGTAGGGCAGGGAGAAACCAATGACATAGGTCTCGACTGTGGCGCTGCTTGTGCGCAAGTTGGTGATGGCAGTTGCCGCATTCGTCAGTGCTGTGGCGGGATTCGTAACCCCGGTGCCATCTGCGTTGGTCGAAGGCAAGCCGTCGGTGAGGAATACGGTGAAGTTCTTGCCACACGAATTTGGGGGGGCTGCGGCTGGCCCGCCCTGGGCCGCTAGAGTCAGATTACCGAGAAAATAGTCTTTGGCGGTGTTGATTGTGCCTTCAATAGGCGTCAAACCGGCATTCTGCAGCGGAAAAGCGGCATTAGTGGGCTGGTTGTTGGTGAATTGAGAACGCCCAAGTTTGGTGTTCAGCGCGGTTGCCTGAGTGCTATCCAGCAGTGCGATGGGGGTATGCAAATAACCGCGCCCAGGCGAGGTCCGGCTAAACCAACCATCACCAAGAGAATGCCACGACCAAAAACGGCCAACATCATAGATACTGCGGGCCAACTCGGCATCATCCATCCAATATTGATAATTGCCATTTTTATTATCCCAGCCTAAAGAAATTTCGTTGTCTGTTGCCTCTAAATTAGTAGGATTGGGCCAAACGGGTACAGTATCGGTTTGACCAGTGCGGGTACTGAAACAACGATATTCTTCGCAACCGGTGGCCGCATCACAATTTGAGCTCGCTAAAAGCGGCGGCGAACCAAACGAGGCGGCAGGGACTTCACCTGTGTAGCAAAATGCGTTTGCCACTGCCGAACTAAAATAAGTAGGGGCGGCTAGATTGTAGTAAGTGAAAGTTCCAGGATTTGTCGTATTGGCTCTGCGTGATCTTTTTGTTGTTGAGTCTGCGTCGCCATTGAAATTGGCGTCGTAATTTGCAGGATCGAAGCTGATGTCGTAATACAAACTATGCAAGAATCCGGGAACGACTCTTGTATCGTGATTTCCAAAAGTATTGTTGGCTGCATTTTGCTGATAGGCCATCAAACCCATGTTGATTTTATTTGTGTAAGTGGTGATCAGGTTTTTTGCCGCTTCTCTCGCAATTTGAGATTTGCTGGTATCACTTGCACTACCGCATCGACTAGAGGCATCGCATCTGGGTTCGCCATCAGGATCTTCGTCCATCGAATTCGAGTTGTCCAGTATTAACAGCACATTGGCCTTATTGATTGAGCCAATGAATAGTGGATACTGGCTGAGTGCCAGCGGTGCTGCATTTGCCGTAGCCATACCAATCAAAATTGAAATCGAGAGCACAGATAACTGATGGCCACTCCTGTTTGAAATGAACCGAGAATGTCGCTGCACCTCAGTGAAAACAGCAGTTTCCGATTGAGCTATCAAACAACATTGATTTTTCATGGCAACCTCCATCTGTATTACCGAGCGTTCGGTGAACCTGATTTCAAATTGCAACTAAAGCAATAATAGAAAATATTGCTCGACTCAGAATAGCGCAAGAAAAATAAGGTTCAGAGCATGCAATTAAATAATCACCCAAATCAGGGAGACAAAACTTCTTGAAGCCAAACCAAGGTATTAGCGTTCACGCCTTGGGCACGAACAGTAATACGGTAATAAAAAATCTGGCCGCCTCCGGGGGGAGTCCTCTTTATGCCTTCTATAACGTAACGGGGTTGCGCGAAGAGGCCGGCGATGGGTGCTGCGTTGGTAAATCTGCCATAGGCAACACTGGGCGCCGCAGCCATGTTGACCGTGGTCCAAATGGGATTGGTATAGCCTGCCGTGCCGTTGTAGCAGAGACCATCATCTGCTGTTCCTCCGATAGAGGCGCCGCAATCGGCAACAAATCCGGTCAATCCAGAAAAACTTCGCGCTGCCGCCGGCACCGCCCCCAGGATGTCCTGCTCAGCATCACGCAGGGCTCGTTCCGCCGCCTGCATGGCAATCGATCGATCTCGCATATTGCCGGACATGCGCTCTTCCAAAGTGGACATGCGCGCGGCGGTAATGCCGATCATGGTCAGCACAACCAGGAAGATCAGGCCGGTGATCAGCGCCGCACCGGTTTGGTGTGACGGAGGCGAAAGTGGCATGGGGTTATTCGTCATTATTTCGCTCAGGGCAGGAAGGTGACCCGGTTGCGCAAATTGAAGGTGGCCACGAAAGTGCGGCGCAAGCGACTATCAGCAGCTGCTGTAAGCGTTCCAGT
This sequence comes from Tepidiphilus sp. J10, assembly GCA_945897865.1. Lineage (GTDB taxonomy): Bacteria > Pseudomonadota > Gammaproteobacteria > Burkholderiales > Thiobacillaceae > PFJX01. Next base: position 6,938 of record CAMDHJ010000078.1, on the reverse strand, counting down.
GCCGGCTAACGCGTTGGCACAGTTCAGGAAGTTTTGAGCTGAAGTTGTGACACCTTGCTCTTCCGAGCGGATCAGGACACAGGCCCGCACAGAAACGACCAAAGGCCACTGAGCGGCGGTTGGCGCAGCGACATACTGATCTGCTGACTGGTCTCCATTGGGGGCAGTGGGTGTGGTATCGATGCCGTAGAGGACCTGAAAATCTTCAACGTTTGAAATGAGTGGCTGGACACCACCCACGCTTCCGGTGCATCTCAAATCCGCTCCGTTCATCGCAAAGGCATTCGTAATCAATGTCCCCTGAGCAGCAAATCCACCTGTGCAATCCCGCGCACCCCAAACCCCTGCATTGCTTTCATCGGGATTTGCATACAACTGGATGGTCAGCGTGTCAAAAGCAGTACCGTTTGTGCCGTTATCAGTACCATTTATTGCGATGCAGGCAGGGGTATTTGTGGGCAGACAGTCCAGTGTTATTGCCGTAGGTGTGAAGCTCAACGGGGCATCGGCGCCAGCCTGCCGGATGTTGCGGCCGATCATTTCAAGCGCATAGCGTCCGTTTTCCTGTAATCGGGCGTTTTGTTCCTGAACGCGGTAGGTCTGGTTGCTGCCCACATAGATCGTGCCGATACCGGTCAGCAGCAGCAGGCCCAAGGTCAGGGAGATCAGGAGTTCCAGTAGCGTGAAACCGGCTTGGCTTTGCATGGAATCGCTCCCAGGCATGCTGGGAAGCGGAATGGCCATGAAATGTTTTCTATTCAGCATCATGGCGTCATCGCGGTTACAAAACAGCGTGTATTAGCCGGTGTACCAACAGGACAGTTTGGATCATTGAACACATTGCCTTTCTCGGTCCACATTACCGTGATGACGAAAGCCCCACCCGCCCCGGTGACAGTGCCATTCCCTGCCGGCAGCAATCGGGCGTTCATGGTGTTCCACTGGCGATGGTCAGATATCGCGATGTTTGCAGGAGTGCAAACCGCTGCAATGCAATCGGGATTGGTTCCCGGCAGGCCTGCTGCCAGTGCGTTGTAATTTCCCGCCAAATTGGCGCGGATCCGGTCCGCCATGTCATAGGCTTGCTGTGAGGCGATGGAGCGGTAATAGGCGGCCTGGTTATTGTTCAGGCTGACGGCTTGCAAGCCAGCCAAGCCGAGCAAACCGATGGAAAGCACAACGATGGCGACCAGAATTTCGAGCAGCGAAAATCCGCGCTGGCCATGCGCCGCCGCCGGCAACATGGCCGCACGGTAGCTACCTTGGATTGGCTGCCAGGTCATGGACATGCGGTCGTCCCCGTTGCGGAAGTTACTCGGCCCTGGTTGGATACGGTAATACGTCTACCGTTCGCAGTGCCGCGTGTGTCACAGAGCCTGAATGTATCGGTGAAACCTAGACTGAACCCAGTATTCTGAAATGTCACGCGTTGACGTGCAGCAGCTCGCAAGGTGTTGTTTCCTTCAAGCGGCTCGCGGACTTGCAGCACTTCATCCAAGCCATTCACTGTGCCACCACCGTCATTGTCGACAAACACCAGCCAACCTGTATCCCAGGTAGTACTGCCCGCGCAGCTCTCTGGGGTAGTGGGAGGGGTCGCACGGCTACATACGGTTACACGCACTCCACGCTTGACTGCTTCGCTTTTAGCCGATGCCAGAGCCAGCACGAAATCGTTAGTCTGTGAGGTGATGCGATTGTTTAGCAAAAAATCACGGAAACTGGGGATCGCGATAGTCAGCATGATTGCTGCGATGCTGAGCGTAACCAGCAACTCGATCATCGTAAATCCATCACTTTGACAAACGGATAGGCGGCTTGAATGAGGGAGAATGAATCGATGAATTTTCATAATTCAAGATTAGACGAGTCTTTTGTTGATAGCTTTGATGGGGCGATAGGCGGCGTAATTGAGAGAATCAACGGAGGGTTTTTACACACACCCTAATTTTCCGTCTTCAAACTAATGAAGCGCCAATCGCTTCGCCCAATGCCCCCGCACTCGCCCCTTCATGCAGTTGCACTTATGGGGCTTACAGCCACTGGGTGTGCGCCCGAGCGCACGCAAAAAAAAGCCCCAGACTGCGTTGCAGTCTGGGGCTTTTTTCAAGCCAAACTCGGTATTAATGGATTATTTCTTGTTGCGGCCGCGAGCCCAAACAATGGCAGCGGCACCTGCACCAATTGCCAGCAGAGCAAATGAACCAGGCTCAGGAATGGTGCCAGGAACAGGACCAGTAACAGGACCAGCCAAAGCAGCCGTGCTGGACAGAGCAAACAAAGCAAAGGAAGAGATAGCGGTAAGAATTTTCATGGTCGCGCTCCAAAAATAAAAGAGTAGTAAATGGTTGAACGAAAAATAGCATTTCCGATGCCTCAAGTTACTCGGACCCATGCAACTTGATCAAGAGGCAAAGTTCATTGCTCAGAACTTAAAAAGCAAAAAGCAAACAACGTGCCAAAAACCCATGCCATTGTTTTAAATAGGATTAATTTTTTTGGCTAGGATTTAGGCCAATCTTTGTAAAGAATTCCGACAAGCATTCTACAGATTCAACGATCTATAAATCAGGCTTGGTAAGCACCGGCAACAAGCTGGACCCAGCGCGGCTTGCAGAATTATCTTTGGCAAGGAAACCAACATCACAACATGTTGATAAAAAACATCCGTTAGACGCCTCTTTTCCTCGCCCCTACAATCACCATCATCTTATTGACACAACACGTTTTCAATGGCTGCCATCTCTCCAACCCCTATCCCCCGCGCCGACCTGTCCGAACGTCTGCGTTCGCACGGCATCGCGCCGACGCATCAGCGCATTGAAATCGCCAATGCGTTGTTTTCGCGATGCGAGCATCAATCGGCGGATCAGATCATGGCCACGGTGAATCTGCATCACAGTGAGACATCGAAGGCGACGGTTTACAACACCTTGCGGCTGTTTCTTGAAAAGGGTTTGGTCCGCGAGGTGATCGTTGATCCGAGCAAGGTGTTCTACGACCCCAACACTGCGCCGCACCATCATTTCTACAACATGGTCAGCGGCGAATTGACCGACATTCCGGCCGATTCCTTGCAGGTTTTCGGCTTGCCGACGTTGCCAGTTGGCATGATGACGGACAGCATCGATGTGATTGTTCGCATACGGCCGCAGTTTTGAGAGTTGTAGGAGCGTTCGCTTGTCGCGCGAGCGATGCGGCGAGTTGTGGTATCAGCCCGCAAGCAGAGCCTTCTACCGCTTTGCCACCCAATCCGGTGATGCCGCATTTTTCAACACCCTGTTATCAGTTCGCAAACCACCAAGGATTCCCATGCAAAGACGAACCTTTCTGAAATCCGCCGGCGCGGGCTTGGGCGTGACCGCAGCCGCGTTGGCACCCAAAGCTTTTGCCGATGGTCCGGTGATCAAATGGCATCTGGCTTCGAGTTTCCCGAAAAGTCTGGATACCATTTTCGGCGCCTCCGATTTACTCGCCGACCGGCTCAACAAGATCACCGGCGGCAAGTTCCAATTGCGCGTGCATGCCGGCGGCGAACTGGTACCGGGGCTGCAAGTGCTGGATGCGGTGCAGAACGGCACCGTTGAATGCGGCCATTCCGCGAGTTATTACTATGTCGGCAAGAACATGGCATTGGCCTTCGATTGCGCCCTGCCCTTCGGCCTTACCGCGCGGCAGCAGAATGCATGGATGTATTTTGGCGGTGGCATCAAGCTGATGCGCGAGTTGTTCAAGCAATACAACATCATCCAGTTTCCCGGCGGCAATACCGGCGTCCAGATGGGCGGCTGGTTCCGCAAGGAAATCAAGTCGCTGGCCGACCTGAAGGGTTTGAAGATGCGCATCCCCGGCATCGGTGGTCAGATCATGGCGAAGCTGGGCGCGGTACCCCAAACCCTGGCTGGCGGCGATATCTATCCTTCGCTGGAACGGGGTGCGATTGATGCGGCTGAATGGGTAGGTCCGTATGACGATGAAAAACTTGGCTTCCACAAGATCGCAAAGAACTATTACTACCCCGGCTGGTGGGAAGGTGGCCCGCAACTGTCTTTCTTCGTCAACCTCAAGAAATGGAACGAATTGCCCCCGGCTTACCAGGCAGCATTCGAAACCGCCTGCGTTGAGGCCAACGTAAACATGTTGGCGGAGTATGACTTCAAGAATCCGCAGGCAATGATGCGGTTGATCAAACAAGGCGCAAAATTGCGCGCCTTCCCGAAGGACATCATGGAAGCGGCCAAGAAAGCGGCTTTTGCGATGTACGAGGAAGAAGCAAAGAAGAACCCCACTTTCGCGAATATCTATAAAGAATGGAAAAGCTTCCGCGATATGGAAAACCAATGGTTCAAGGTGGCGGAAGCCTCCTACGCAAACTTTCTTTACTACTCGAAGTGATACAGGACAACACCATGCGATCAACACTTTTTGCACTCATTGCGATGACCACCCTGGTGGCCTGCGGCGACAAAGCCGAGGTTACTCCGCCGGCGTCCCAGGCCAGCGCGCCCAAACCGGTAACCTATGACGCCGCGCCGGTGGTCAACCCGGGCAAGCTCAAATATGTTGCGGTCTGCCAAGGGTGTCATGGCAGCACCGGCGGCGGCCAGGGGCCTTTCCCGAAACTGGCCGGCAAGCCGGCGGAAGAACTGATCGCGAAGCTGAACGACTACCGCGCAGGCAAGGAAGTTGGCCCGCAAAGCAGCACCATGATGCCCTTTGCCAAAGCCTTGACCGACACCGAGATCGAGTCGATTTCCGCGTATCTGGCGGCACTTTGATACTGGAACTTTGACGCCAATTCAGGGGACGAGCCTGCCCCAATGTAGGGTGCGCCGTGCTCACCATTCAGAGGATCGGTGCGCACGGCGCACCCTACGGGGCTGAGTGTTTTTGATTTCCTGTTGAAGCCCCAATCCATTGCCCCTCCGGGCGGTTGAAGGAGTAACGATGTTCGAATCCGCTGAAATCGGCCACAAAGTCGACAAAGCCAGCTATGAGCAGCAACTCCCCGCCCTGCGCGAGGCTTTGCTCGACGTGCAATACGATCTGATCAGTTCGCGCAAATTCCCACTCGTCATTCTGATCGGCGGTGTCGATGGTGCCGGCCGCAGCGAATCGGTTGGCTTGCTCAATCAGTGGCTGGATCCACGCCATATCGAAACCCACGGTATGGGCGAACCTTCCGACGAAGAACGCGATCGCCCGCCGATGTGGCGCTTCTGGCGCGCGCTGCCGTCGAAAGGCAGGACGGCGGTATTTCAAGGTTCCTGGTACAGCTTGCCGCTGCTCGACCGGGTCTATGGCCGCATCAAGAACGCCGGGCTGGATCGGGCGATTGCGCGCAATGTGCGATTCGAACGCATGCTGGTCGATGAAGGCGCACTGGTGCTCAAGTTCTGGTTTCACCTGTCGAAGGACCGCCAGGAAAAACGCCTCAAGATGCTGCAGAAAGATCCGCGCACCCGCTGGCGGGTTACAGAACGCGACTGGGAACATTTTTCCCATTACGACAAGTTCCTGCAGACCAGCTCGAAAATCCTGCGCATCAGCAGCACTGCGCAAGCGCCCTGGTACATCATCGAAGGCGAAGATGAGCGCTATCGCAGCCTGACCTTCGGCCGCATCCTGCTCGACAACCTGCGCCACCGGCTGGATCAGGACAACGCACCGAAGGGTGTATTGCCCGCCCCACCACTGCCGCGGACGGTGGATAACCTGCATTTGCTGAAAGCGCTGAATCTCGATGCCAGCCTGGAAAAGCAGCGCTATCAGGAGCGATTGGAAGAACTCCAGGGCCGCCTGAATCTGCTGACCCGGCATAAGCGCTTTGGCGAAATCTCGGTGGTCTGTGTGTTCGAAGGCAACGACGCCGCCGGCAAAGGCGGCAGTATTCGCCGCATCACCGGCGCACTCGATGCCCGCCGCTATCAAGTCATCCCGATTGCCGCGCCAACCGATGAGGAAAAGGCACAACCCTATCTATGGCGATTCTGGCGCCACCTGCCCCGCCGTGGCCGAGTCACCTTGTTCGACCGCTCCTGGTATGGCCGCGTGCTGGTTGAACGGGTGGAGGGATATTGCGAGGAATACGACTGGATGCGCGCCTATAGCGAGATCAACGACTTCGAAACGCAACTGGTGGAACACAACATCGTGCTGGTGAAGTTCTGGCTGGCGATCAGCGCGGAAGAACAACTCAAGCGTTTTCAGGAACGCGAAAACACCGGCTTCAAACGCTACAAAATCACCCCGGATGACTGGCGGAATCGGGATAAATGGCCGCAATACGAACAAGCCGTATGTGACATGGTGGATCGCACCAGCACCGAAATCGCACCCTGGACATTAATTCCTGCAAACGACAAGAACTACGCCCGGATCAAGATTCTGGAAACCCTGTGCAACAGCATTGAAGCCAGGTTGAAGAGCAAGAAGTAAGTTGGTGAAAAGATCGCGTCGCAAGCGGACGCTCCTACAACGTGATGAGATTCGTAGTTCGTAGGATGGGTCAAGCGTAGCGGACCCATCAACTCGCGTCGACAGATGGGTCCGCTTCGCTTGACCCATCCTACAGCTTCGCTTGACCCATCCTACGAACTCAAATGTCCGCTTGCGAGGCGCAAAAACAACGAATCAGCGCACCGCCAGCAATTCCACATCGAATACCAGGGTTGCATTCGGCGGAATCACGCCGCCGGCGCCGCGCGCGCCATAGCCGAGATCAGCCGGAATGGTCAACTTGCGTTTGCCGCCGACTTTCATGCCGGCAACGCCTTCATCCCAACCCTTGATGACGTGGCCGCGTCCGAGCGGAAAATCAAACGGTTCTTTCCGGTCGACGCTGGAATCGAACTTGTTGCCGTTGGTCAGGTAACCACTGTAATGCACGCTCACCATCTTGCCGGCCACGGCTTCATCGCCCTCGCCCAGATTGATTT
>CAMDHJ010000077.1 GCA_945897865.1 Tepidiphilus sp. J10 | reverse complement strand
CAGGCTCAGTCCCTGCTTTCTCAAAACTTTGATTTCCACATACACCTCGTCACTGATCATCAAGGCTCCGAAAAAGCCCTGATCGTCCTCGTTCGGTGTATCAGTTTTCAATCGGCATGCTGTATCAAATTACATCCGGCAGTGACAGTGAGATTCAACCAATGGATATGGCGTCACCATTGTGGACGTAAGTCCGGATGTAAGTCGGAAATTACCCGGTCGCCTTATCGCGGCAGGAGTGTCACGGGGAAAACTGACTGGTCAATCGAGCGAACCTTGCTGGGATCGGCCTTTGGTCGAACCAACTGGGGCATGACTAGCTGGAACGTGGTTCTTCCATGGACCGGACTTCAACCATCGTCATGAAATCTGCAACGGAAACACCCAGCGCAGACGCAAGTTTGAAGATGGTTTTCACGCTCGCACTGTTACGTCCGAGTTCCAGCAGAGACACGTAGTTACGCTCAAGGTCAGATTCGAGTGCGAGCACTTCCTGGGACAGACCGCGTCCCTTCCTTAGCTCCCGCAGCACCTGCCCAAACGCAACTTCCGGTTCCAAACCATCCCCCTCAAGGTCGAGGGACGGTAGTTCCGGGCTGTTTTCAGGTCTTCATAATATATTGGGAATAATCCGTGCCGCTGATACGATTCAACCGTCATCGAGCGGCGAATGAATGGCAGATTCCTCGAACAAAAAAATCCTTGGGAACGACACGACCTGTCGTTGCACTTGCTCAAGATGCAGACACGGCTTGTTAATCAGAAAGGAGCATAGCCATGTTCTGGGCATTTCTAATGTTTGCGGGTATCGCCGCTGTGTTTGCTCAACTGGGCGCGATGTCGGTCTGGCTCTCAGTACTAAAGGGGGGCTTGATGCTCGCCCTATTGGTGGTCGCGGTGATGGGCATAGCGCTACTTTGGCGTAAGGTGTTCAATCGGTAAGCAGGGAGCTACTTGATCCGGGATTTAATGAGAATAAATGATGAATTCTGGCAACCACGACACGTTGGTCTATCGCTTGGCTCAGATGCTAGTGAAGCTGAACCAGGGCGAGAAATTAGACCCGCAGGTACTTGCCGAGGAATTCGGCGTCAATCTGCGCACCATTCAACGAGACCTCAACATCCGTTTTGCATATCTGCCGCTGCAGAAGACGGATGGTCGCTATCAACTTGATCCTACATTCCTTGGCAAGTTGAATACCCGAGACGTCGAACGTTTTGCCAGTTTGGCCGGCGTGCGTGGTCTGTTTCCATCTCTATCCGATGATTTCTTGCGCGACATCTTCGACAGCCGTATCCAGTCAGCACTGATGGTCAAAGGCCACCACTACGAAAATCTGGTTGGTAAGGAAGTCGCATTCCGTCAGTTGGAACAGGCCATCATTGCCCGTCGCCATGTTTCTTTCGATTACCAGAAAGACGATGGTGCGAAGCATTACGCCACCGTCGCCCCTTACAAGTTGCTCAACCACAAGGGCATCTGGTATCTGGCCGCTCGCGATGGAGACAAACTCAAAACCTTCTCGTTCGTCAAGATTGAACATCCGAACCTGCTCGATACCCAGTTCGATGCTGATCCTGCAATAGATAAGACTCTCGAAGAAGAGGATGGCATCTGGCTGGGAGAGGATAAGAAGGAAATCGTCCTCAAGATTGCATCGGAGGTCGCTGAATACTTCAAGCGCCGCAAGCTCATCGCAAACCAAATCCTTGTGAAGGAACTGGAAGATGGCGGGTTGATCGTGTCAGCCAAGGTGGGGCATCCCAATCAGGTGTTGCCCGTCGTCCGTTACTGGATACCCCACATCCGCATCATCAGCCCGGAAGGTTTGCAGGGTGAGATGGAACAAGAACTGGCCCGTTACCTGGATTGCAATTGACGTACAGAAATGCGAATAAGCCTGTAAGTAGAAGCTTACTCAATTGAGAATCGCTTTCTCAAGGGGGGGAATATGAATATATGATTACTTGCCATAACTGAATTTTATATGCAGCTCTTTGCGAGCTGAATTTTTTCCAATTCGATGATTGAATGCGGCCAAACGCCTTCAACCCGCTTAATTCAAGGGGTTTTAAATGGACACTTCTAACGCAATCTCGCAAGTACGACTTTTTGACAGGGATGCGAATGAAATAAGTGAACAAGTGTGGAATCGGTTTAGCAGCAATTCTGGCATTCCTGCAAGTATATCAACGAGGGTGCAAGAACTTCTCGTAATAACAAGAAAAATCGGCGGACACGTTATAAATATTGGCAGAATACTAATAGCAAAAATAATTGAATTTGTTAGAAGCAATCCAAATATGGTCATTGGCGTTGCCATAGGAGCCGCTGTCGGTGCATTGATTAATGTAATACCATTCTTTGGTCCGCTTTTGGCCCCCCTAGCCATGGCTGTAGGCGCATTTATTGGAGGGGCATTTGGTACATACTTAGACAAGAAGGCTAGAGGAGGTGTCGCGACTACTGACTCATTGGGAGCCATAATTGAAGGAACAATAGAGGCAGCCAAGATTTTCTTGTCATTTGCCATTGAGGTATTTAGTGCACTAAGAGAGTACTTGACGAAATAACTTGGGGATGTGATGAGTGCTATAAAAATAGTTCGCGAACTTGAGACGTACGATATTAGTCAGGTGTTGGACATATATACCAATTTAAGTGATGACTCTGTCAATGATATTGACGCATATTTAGTGGATAGAAAGATCGGAAACCGTTCTGTTGTTAAACATCAAAGTGGTAAAGATCCCGCAGGACATGCTGGTAAAGCTGCCGCAACTATTACCGCAGCAGTTGGTGGCGGGGGAACCGTCGTGGCTTCTGGATTTGGCGGGACAATTCTCGGCTCAAGCGGCTTAGGCTCATTGCTAGGTGGCATTTTAACTGTATCTACACCAATCGGATGGGTAATAGGTGGTGCGGCTGCAGCTGCAGCACTAGCTTACGGTGCATCAAAACTTGTTGAGTCAGGTTCTAAACATGATTACATAAGAAGTACAAATATTCGCAATGCGCAGTCTGCCGAGAGATATAACTCAAGAAGAACTATTGATCCCTTGTTGTTTACGAAAAGAGCGGAGGTCTTGGAAGCGATTATTCTATTTAATAAGCTAAAAAAATTGAGCCCTGAGGGTTTCGCAATAGCAGAGCTGGAAATTGAAGAAATGTTTAATTCAACATCATCAAAGAAAATTAGTTGTGCACATGATGTTGTAAATTAAGGACTAAAGGCAAGAATTAAGGAATACATTGAATTGCACGCCGCTGATATTTTGGACTATAGCAGGTTCTTATCAGTTGCATTGAGTCACAAGCTTATTGACGCTTCACAAAGAGATGACTTGATGGAGAGGGTATGGCAGTGTGATGTACTGGTTGGCGAATTCCAAGACTACAAAAAATTATTTAAGGAAGAGGCTTTGCTCAACCTTCAGATAATGCTTTACAAGCTATCTATTTATGCTGATGGCTTTGAAAGCGCCGAAGAGCTAAGATGGTATTTATCTAATTTACATTCTAAGCGGATCAGCCAAGAAGATGCTTTAAACAGATTCGACACATGCTTAACCGATAATATCAATCTCCGCGATATATTTGCATTGGTAGATGATCTGTTTGGCCCTGAAGTTAAGTGGTATTTGGTTGAAGAAATGTCTTCTTTACTTGCTACTGATGGCCTTATGAATAAACAAGAGTATATATTTTTAATGGAAGTCTGCAATCAAATCGGACTTGGCAAGCATTATTCTGTTGCTCAATACGAAAGGGACCATAAATTTTCCCTTGCAATCGATCGGGCAAAAGCACTTTTTATGTAAATGCAGATGCTCTGTTTTGGATGTTTATTAAATCCATTGCAAAATCAAATTCTTTGACTATTTTCGCCAAACCAGCCCATGAAAAAGCCTACATCTTTATTAAGTACCTGCGCAGCATCAATTATTCTGGTTATTGGCATTTTTTCTCCAGCAAATGCGACCTATATTTTCACTGATCTTGGCACCTTGGGTGGAACATTCAGTCAGGCTCTTGCAATCAACAACTCAGGACAAGTTGTTGGGACTGCTTGGACCACCGGCAATGCTGGATCGCACGCCACAATATGGAATGGCACCACAGCGACGGACCTTACCCCCGGTATACCGGGTTGGAGCAGTGTTGCTAATAGTATTAATGCCTCCGGGCAAATCGCCGGAAATAGCATTTCCCAATTTAGCACTTGGGACTGGGCTTGGCGCGCCTCAGTCTGGAATGGTGCAACGGTGACAGTACTTAGCACTTTGCCAGGAACGGTCCACAGCGACGCTTGGGCAATTAACAACTACGGGCAAGTCGCAGGACGTAGCATTATCGACTCTGACTATCACGCAACCGTTTGGAATGGGGCAAATCCAATTGATCTTGGCATTGGATCTGCTCGCGGTATAAATGATGCCGGGCAAGTTGTTGGGGATAGCCGTACTTTAAGCGGAAACTACCATGCCACTCTCTGGAATAGCACTGTTGCGACCAACCTTGGCACATTGGGTGGAACCAGCAGCGCCGCCTATGCGATCAACAACACGGGGATAATTGTTGGCAGTAGCGGGGTCACAGGCGATACCGACCATCACGCAACTTTATGGGATGGCGCTGTTGCGACTGATCTCGGTACATTGGGTGGTACCAGCAGCGCCGCCTACGCAATCAACAATACTGGGGTGGCAGTTGGATATAGCACTACAGTCGGAAATGCTGCGGCTCATGCAACCGTATGGAATGGCATCTCAATAACTGACCTCAACAGCCTTCTTGATGCCAACGACATCAGTGCTGGTTGGGTGCTAGAGGGAGCATATGGTATTAACGACAAAGGCTGGATTGTTGGGACTGCATCCAACAAATTAACGGGTCTAAATCACGGTTTTCTCCTATCGGATACATCCCCTGTTCCTGAACCGGCGACGTTGATGCTGCTGGGTCTGGGGATGGCTGGTTTGGGCTGGGCTCGGCGATGGCCGCTGGTGTCTGCCTGAATCATTCTGAGCACTATGCACAAACTGGACCAATATGTCTTGGGCTTCATCCATAACAAAAAGATGAGGCAACTGAATATAGCAATCACTTGGCTGCTAGGCATGGCTTTGGTTATGCCTCTAGTCGGATGTGAAGGAGATCAGCAGGACGTTTCTGGTAGTGCCACTCTCGAAGTTCAACTTGCCGAGCTTATGCGTACGGATGCCGTACCTGTATCACCAGAGCAGGTTTCAGAGGCGTTCGCGCTTGGTAGCTATTCCACCGATCTGCAACGAGACATTCTCCGCAAGGAGTTGATCGGAAAAGTGGTCGAGTGGGATGTTCAGGTTTACGAAATTAACTACGTCGACGGGGTTTACAAGGTCACGTCCCAACCGATTCCGATCAAATCCAAGCAGGCAGTAAACATGCTGAGAGCTAGCTTCTGGGTATACCCACAAAATAGGCGGGACCACGACCTACTGCGGAAGGCTAAAACCAACGACAGGATCAAAATTCGCGGCAAGGTCCAGGATATTGTGCTCAGGACGGTTGTGTTGATTGAGCCGGCAATATTGAGAATGTCAATATTGCCATAACAGGTTTGTGTGAAATAATTTCTAGCCTTGGGGATTAAATGTTGATATCAATAAGAATTGTTGTAATTGGTTTGTTAATGGCTGCCATGGCCTTGGTGGGAGGGTACTTCGTCATTACAAAGCCCCCAAAGAAACTAACTCCCGCCTGCTCGGGGGACGCCCCCGTTTTTATTCCAACGAATGGTGGTGAATTGTTGCTGGGAGCTCTAAATCGCACACAAACATTTAGCACTGGACATGTCCTAACCGTGATGGGAGTTCCTGTTCCTGTTTGCACTTCTATTTCCTCTATCACAATTCCTGCATCAACTTCATATAAAGTTACATTGGAAAAGCAATGGGAAATTAGACTGCGGGATGACAAACACGAACTTGTTGTTATCGCCCCTAGGATTACCCCTCTGCTCCCCGTGGCATTCAATACTGCTGGAATCAGGAAAAATGCAGCTGGATGTGTATTATTAAACAGCCAACATACGCTCAATGCATTGGAACAAGGAATTACAGCAGAGTTGAAGAAATACGCTGAGTCACCTGTGTATATAAATGAAGTAAAACAATTAGGGAGAGGCGTTGTTGTTAAATTCGTTAAAAACTGGCTTGTAAATCAAAAACAATATGAGCATGCTGCCTCATATACGATCAAGGTTTTCTTCGCAGACGAGCCGATCTCCTACTACTAATCATGGTGAAATATCTTTCACGAAACACTTAAGAATCAAGTGTAGCGAAACTTCACCTCTGCACACCTTGCGACTTCACCCCGAAAGCCCCGCCACCAGTCATCTGGTCACGGGGCTTTTTCTATTGTTACCCGTTCCCCGCCCTCACCAAGGAGATAAGTAAGCCATTCCCCCATCCTTCTAATTCAATCCCAATCATGCCCTTACCGGGCATTTTTTTCGTCCACACCAACCGACTGAAAGGAAATTCAACATGTCGAGACGTCAAGGAATTCGGGTTTCAAGAACCGTTGGCAAATCGTCGGGAGTGGTCGAAACGATCGCAGTCGGCCTGTTCCGTTGGCTGGCGACCGATCACACCGGCATGGGCAATGCTCTCGAACACATACCGTCAATGGGTTTTCTCCATGAACTCAGGACCATCTTCATGCAGTTCCTGATCTCGGTGGCCGGTGCCGTCTTGATGGGTGGCTGGATATTCGCCCTGTTCGCTTACGTCATTCCTAACCTGATCGTCTGGCTGTTGTAGCACCCAAATACCAAGAGCCTTCGGTGACGCTTTGGGCTCAATAAACGTGTAAGCGTCACAACCCTCAGGAAGCCCCGATGATTGTCATGGTCGCGGGGCTTCTTCTTTTTTCACATCCCATTTAAGGAGCCAATCATGATCGTCCTGCGTAGTCCCGCCGACGTCGCCGCCATCAAGCATCCCGGCATCCATCGGCTGATTCGTGAACGTCTTTCGGAAATGAAACTGGATGAACCCTTCGATCAGTTCGGCGAATTGATTCTGGTCGAATCCGGTGACAACCCCGGCGTCATCGAATCATCGAGCGGCTGCTGGATAACCACCGGCCTGTTCGGCGATGAGAATTTCGGCAGCCCGGATTTCATGCCCAGCTTTGAATGGCTGGAACATCACCCCGAAGCTGAATGCTGGGAAATGCTGTTCGTCATGTCCGACGACGGATTCGGCACCGTGCTGTTCGTGCCGGATTCACCCGACATCGATCCCGACCTGCTGGCGTTCTGCCGTCGATACACCACCACCGCAACCGAGTAATTCTTTCCATCTGCAATGCCAACGATGCCTGCCATGAGCAGGTTTTTTTACGTCCATTTTTCGGAGTTGATCATGTTCATCTTCAAAACACGTGCCGATCTCGCCCAGTTACCACCCCGGCATCCCGCCTTGCCCATCATTACTGATCTGCTCAGTCGGACTCCCTCCGGTTGCGGCTATCTGGTGCTGGTGGAGGAAGGCGATCAGGAAATTGTTGTGCCGGAAATGCGCGGTCGGCTGTCGGATATCCATTGGGACGGTGCCGTTCGGATCAATGGTTATTTCCATGCCGTGCATCTGACCAACAACGAATTCGGCATCGGTTTCCTGATCCCGGATTCCCACTCGCTGCGTTCGGTGCTGGAAGCACTGCTTTAGCGGCGATTTATCCATCTTATATGAAAGGCCCGTTTCATTAACCACAGGAGTTACTTCATGAAAAAGTCCACACCCCAAGCCATCGCCATACCCGAAGTTCCCCCCGAAATACAACCCGAAATCCGCGTCATCAAGACCGCCATCTGCAAATCGCTGTCCGGCAAATCCGATCTGACGTATCACCTCGGAGTCGATGAAGAATCCAACCTTCATCTGCGCGTGTTCGCCAACAGCAGCAGCGGCTATTTCAGTCAGGAGTGGGTGCCGTATTCGGCGATCCAGATGATCTTGACGAAGGCGCCGTTCATCACTTCCTTCTCGCTGCGTTCGTTGTATGTCGGCAAGTCAACCAACTCGCCCGGGTTCCTGCTGGCCGCATTAAAGGCGGAAGGGCTGGTCAAGCTGAAAGGCGAGAAAGAGCGCGTCTATGTGGCGTTGGAAGACACATCGTTCATGGCCGGCGTGACGGTGTTGATGGAAGCCAAACTCGATGACGCCGCCATCAAGAAGGGAAAGAAGGCTGCATCAAAGGCAGAGGTTTCTCCCTTGGAGACCAAGTCCGCGTGTCAGTCCTCGTAAAGTCTCAGTAAGCCCTTGTTTCCACTGTGGCAAACAGCAGCAGAAGAGAAACGTCGGTGCAATGCCGACCCAATATCGACCCTGACCGTCGGTTTCTCACATCAAAACCCCCGCAATGTGAACTTGGAGGTTCGATGTCTTCCATCGCCCTCGCTTTGGCCATCACCACGGCCGTCTGCTTGTTCTTCAGTAGCACCCGCTTGTTCGGCGTCATTGGTTTGTTTCTTTTGATCGCCCTGTACCCGGTTCCGTCGTCAATCACGTTGGCGTTGGCCGGGTTTTTTTATGTCTTGTTCTGGAGGAAGTAATCATGTCCGCTGAAAACTATCTTTTCGATGCTCTTGAAACCGTCCTGGCCTGGGATATGCCGGATGAACTGTTGCCGCTGACACTGCAAAGTCAGGCGGGCTTGATGGCCGGTCTGCCGTATGAGGAAGCTTGCGGCCGAATGGTTTGATACGTCCGCAATTCTTCGTAGTTCTGTTTCGCCTTCAGCAACACCTCTCCCGCCCTTTCACCCGACGTCAATGATCATCCACTTTCTCGTGGAGGGTTTTGCACGTCCGGCGGAAGTGGGCCGGGGCAAACATTATTTTTTTCGGAGCAAATCCATGACCAACACCAAAAACTCCACATCCATCACCCGCAATCTTGTGCCCGACAACAAACGCACGAAGATTGTGGCCGATCTATTCGGTATCGATTTTCCCCAACGTATTGAGCCCCTTGTTTTCGCGGTGGCCGAAGAGATGGGGCATGAATACCGAGGTGGACTGTGGAAGTTCTTCGCCTTGAGTAACGGCGGTTTCTATATGTCGCCGGAATTCGACGGCCTGTTCACTGTGTCCTGTGAAAATGGGTTCAGCGGGTCCATGTCGGCGGATGCCTTGGGAATTGCAGCTTGCATCTATGCTTACAGCTACATCTCTTTTACCGACAATCAAGCGTTGGCGGAGTTATGCGCCCGGCATTTCCACCTGCTGCGCGACTACGCCCTGGACCACCCGGAGGAGAGGGGCATCATGGCGGCGATCGACTGACTCACCGGCAGACCCACCCCCTCCCGATTTTCCCTATTTCTCCGACCGAAATTCGTGCAGGTCGGGAAAAGTGGGTTTTTCGGCGGGGGGAGGGAGGGCCGGATGTCGGAACATACAGGTCACCTGAGTGTGCCGCCACGCCGCAACATTTACCCAACTTCCAGCGCCGGCATGGTGCGCGAAGGTTGCGGATGTCGCCCCTTGTCCCACAACTGATGCGCCACGCCCCGGCCAGCTCGGCCACGTTTCGCCACGCCCCCGCATCCGCAACGTTGCCGCAACGTCGAGAGGCCATGCCACGACTGGGAAGTTGCGGGTGGCGTCCATTTTCTGCGTGCGGCAGTCGCGTGCATGTATGGACGTCTGATCTTGAGTTTTGATGGCGGAGTATCCAGGCCGATGCATTGGATGCAAATTTTGTGTCAATGCGAAAGGTCGTCCGGATTGATAAAAATAAATGCCCTATTTAATGTGCGTTATTTAGGAAGATATATTTAACCAATGTTTATGACCGTAGCTCTGGAATTACCGTAATTCCCGCGACTCACAATAATTAATTTACACAATCGACAAATATAATATTGACACCTTATTTTCACCATTTAAAATTCGCCACATATACAACCTGGAAGCGATGCCCATATCGACTAGGTGGTGACTGCGGAAATGGGCCGGTTCTGAATAAAGAACTGCCACGTTAAGCGAAGGCGCAATGCCTCGCGGCCCAAGAAATTTCCCAGCACGGGGTTCCCACGGTGCTGACGAATTTCAGCGGGTTACTAAACCTCATACCACGGCTAGTGGACGGAAGCGTCAAGCGTTCGTCTGCTGATCTTGACACTTCCCATCCCTTCCAGCAGACGCTATTTCCAAAAGGAAATACGTCATGAATGAAAATAACAATAGCCTGCATAGCATTGGGCAGTTCTCTAACTCTAACCACCTGCAGGTCGAACCTGCATATACCAATGCTGAACCGTTGACGGGTAAGCCAGAAGTAGCTGTCGCAGAAACTCGTCAAGAAACCGACGACAAAGTCCTTCAACACCGGCCCAGAGATGTCACCCCCGCCGAGACATTACCCCGGGCACTGTGGCGTTCACCTGATCTAAATCCCAGTACCCACAATCCCATCATCACCGTCGTTCGCGACCCCGAGCACAAACTCGGCAAGCAGTTCGACATCAACCCTGACGGCACGATCAGCAAGAAATCCGCCGTCAACCTGTCGTTCGGCATAGCGGTTCAGCATCATGTACCGACACACGAAGACTTGGCCAAGCTGCTGAATGAAGTCGGCAACGATCCGCATGCCGCCATCATCAATGCCAGCTTCAATGACATCCCGGTCGGTGAAGAATTCATCATCCTGTCCGAGAAGGAAATCGAAGAACGTCTTGGCATTCCCCGTTCTGATCGTGAGCGCCAGCGGGGTATTCACCAGGTTGAGTATGACGGCAAGACCTACAAAGCTGTCGGCCGCTTCAAGGAAAACGTCTCCCCGTCGAACTGGCAGCTGCTGGATCGTGATGTGGATTCACACACACCTGCTCAATACGCCGATCTCACAATCGAGGAATGGCTGAGCAAGCTGGCGTTGATCATCCCCGGCATCGACAAGACCGCTTACGTCGAGACGCCATCCACCTCATCACGTGTCCTGCGCGATGGCATATCTGTCGGCGGTGGCAACGGTCATGTCTGGGTTTATGTTCAAGACCCTACCGACATTGAGCGTGCGCGTGTTGCACTGATTGTTCGTGCTGCCCATGCGGAAGTGACCTGGCTGAAGCCCCGCTACAGCCGCAAGGAGAAGGACACCGTTGTAGGCAACAGCCTGACCACTCTCATTGACCCCAGCGTATGGACACCTGGCCGCCTGGTTTTCGTTGGTCAACCAACCGTGGGTAACGGGCTCACGGTAGAACCCATGTCTGCGGTCGTTCATGAAGGCGCATGCCAAGTGCTGGATACGTCTTTGATGCTTCTGCCTGATGCAAAAACCGTGCGCGAAGTGACTCGCAAGGCCGGAGTGGAAATGGACATCAAGACCGGTAGCAACGGCCTCAGGATCACCACTAACAGCCTGAAATTGAATACGGAAATCGAGACCAAAGACCACGGCATCCTGACGGTACAAGAAATTATCGAACGTGGCATCACCGGCAAATTGCGCTGCCAGACGCCTTTCCGCGATTCATCAAGCTTTGCCGCCTTCTACAACATTAACGATGATGGTATTCCCTTCGTATATGACGCCGGCACCGGCACCACTCACTGGCTGAATGCCTTTGAAGTCGACGAAGCCAAGTTGATCCGGGACACGGCAGCCGTTGATGCAGCGATGCCTAAGATCATTGAGGACAGCGCTGCCGCCCTGGATGATGATGTCGTGGCGCCCCTTGCCGCCATCAAGCAAGCCAAGCCATCCGAATATCAACGGAAGCGCGCCGCCTTGAAGCAGGCAAACCGAGATGTTTCCTTGTCTGCAGTTGATAGTGCGGTGAAGTCTTGGGCCGCCGATATGATTACCGCGCAGACCCACCATGGTTACGCGAAGACCTTGTTGGTCGAATTGACTGAGGACTTATGGAAACCGGTCGGCTTCCACAATGGCCTGTTCGTCTTGGATTCGAACGTAAACCTCTGGATGAGCCTGCCGATCGAGGGTTTGGTGAAGCGGGTAGCCGAGTTGCACGACGGCAAGGAGCATTGCAGTCGCAGTTCGGATTACAAGGCCATTGCTGAACACACCGTTTCCTTGGCCAACGACAATAAATTCTTTGCCGATACCCCCATCGGCGTGGCCTGTCCCGGTGGTTTCTACCAAATCGTCGGTAACGAGGTCACCCTGGTTCCGTTAACGCCAGACCATCGGCAGCGCGTGATGTTGTCCATCATGCCGACCCAGCACCCCATCCCGCTGTTCGAGGCATTTCTGCAGGAAACCTTCGCATCGACGGAATTGGGCGAGATGGACCAGCAGTTGACCCTGGTGCAAGAAATCGCCGGAGCCATCTTGCTCGGCATCATGCCCAAGTACCAGAAGGCTGTGCTGTTTTATGAGCCGTTCGGCCGTGCTGGAAAAGGCACGCTGGAGCGCATTCTGCGCAACTTGGTGCCTGCCAATTTTGTGACCGCCATCTCGCCCTTCAAATGGGCTCACGATTACCACGTGGCGACTTTGGCGGGTGCTCGTTTGAATGTTGTGGGCGAACTGCCGGAAAACGAAGCCATCCCGGCTTCCAGTTTCAAGTCGGTCATCGGCGGTGACCTGATTACCGGACGCCATCCTACGCATCGGCCGATCACCTTCACCAACGAAGCCGCGCATTTGTTCATGTCGAATCACCTGATCACGACTAAAGATCAGAGTGAGGCGTTCTTCTCGCGCTGGCTGATCGTGGGCTTCCCGAATAGCCGTCTGCGTTCGGGCCTGCCGCTGGACCCTGGTCTCGCCGACCGCATCATCACCAACGAGTTGGCCGGCATTGCGTACTGGGCGTTGCAAGGTGCGATCCGTTTAATCCAGAACGGAAAATTTTCCAAATCTGCCGCCCATGATCGACTGATGGCCAAGTGGCGTCGCAGCACATCGTCGCTGGATGAATTCATCTTCGACAGTTGCCAACTCGGTTCTGATTTCCAGATTCGCCGTTCCGAGTTCTACGCCACGTATACCCAATGGTGCAGCGAGTCGGGCCGTAGGCCTTTCGCCAAATCCCGCGTGAAGGAATTGCTTGAACACAACCTCGGTATGGGGGTGCGTCTGGCCGAGGTTAACGGTTACGAAATCTTCCGTGGCCTGACCCTGAAGAAATCAATCGCAAACGGGCAGAAGCAACCCCCGACCCCTTCGGATCAAGTTGCGAATCTCGACGACTCTGAAATCACGTTTTAGTCGGGCAACAGTGGCTTGGGGCCTTGGTGCCCCAGCCCTTTCAGGTAATCAACATTCAATCTACATCGAGGTTTTATATGCAATTTATTGATATCGGATACGTCGAGCGCAACTCGGTATATGGCCAACAGTTCGTTCTGACCATGCCCGGAGGATATGGGGTTAACAAGGGCACGGTGCAGGAAGCCTGGAAGCAGGTGCACAAGAATTGGCCCAATATCGATTGGTCAGTTAAGCAAACCGCCGAGACCTTGATCGGGGGCGAGTACTGGCGTCAGCGGACTTTCGGTGCATGTCTCGCAATGGGCCGTTGCATCAGGTTTTTCATCGCACACGACATGCTGCCCAAACCGCTCCAAGTGGCCAATCCCGGCAAAAAGGGCAAGCGCTTCTATCGGCCCAAGTAGCGGTCGAGGTCGGGAAAAGTGGGTTTTCCCCGGCGGGGTGGGGTCATGCCGCCAGAAACCTCCCCCTCGATTTATGCCCGACTGGGTGCCGGGGGGGGCCAGGAATTTTCCGATTTTCCCACTCATGAATTTCAAGCGCTGAGGTCGACATGACCTGACCTCGTGCGCACACAGCACCCCAATTATTTTCAACTTCAAGGAGGTATCGATATGCCCGTAGTTCAACTGACGCAATCAATGCTTCAAACCCTGCAGCCGATGATCGGACGATCCAGATCAGAGTACTGTGATGACGCCAACGGTGTACCTGGACTGTATGTTCTCGTCAGCGCCGGCAGCCCGATCAAGACCTACTACCTGCGTTACAAAGACAGCACCGGCAAGACATGTCATCAGAAACTTGGCCGTACCACCGAACTCACCTTGGCTGACGCGCGCAAACAAGCTAAGACTTTGAAGGCCGAAATCACCGCCAATGGTCGTGACCCGCGTGCCGAGGTGAAGGCACAGAAAGCGGTGCTGACCATGGATGAACTGTGGAAGGAATACGAATCATTCGCTAAACCGCGCAAAAGGTCGTTTGTAAGGGATGAACAGATTTTCCGCCTGCAAGTCCAACCGACTTTCGGCAAGGTGCGCATCAACCTGATCACGCGGCAGCAGATTCAAACCTTGATGGCGAAGCTGACGAAAACCGGGCTCGCCGCCGCGAGTGTTGATCACGTGGCCAAACTGATACGCCGCATGCTTGGTCTCGCGGTGCAATGGGATAAGTTGGACCGAAATCCAGCTTCGCGCATTGAACTTTTTAACGTGGACAACCAGGTCGAGCACTATCTGGATGATGCGCAACTGCAGCGGCTGGTGTCGGTGTTGAAGGACTATCCGGCCAAGGAGGTGGCCCTGATCTGCATGTTCCTTCTGGCAACCGGCTGTCGGGTCAACGAAGCGCTCACCGCTGAATGGAAGTTGATCGATCGTTCCAGTCGGCTGTGGCGCGTGGCTGCTTCAAACAGCAAAAGTGGAAAATCTCGGGCGGTGCCGCTGTCCGATGCCGCGCTGGATGTTCTTGATCAGATCGGCACGGAGGGGAAATTTGACTACGTGTTCACCAACCCGGATACGAAATTGCCGTACACCCATATTCGACATACGTGGGATCGCATCCGGGAGAAGGCCGGTATGCCGTGGTTGAGGTTGCATGACCTGAGACATTCCTTCGCCTCGATGTTGGTCAACGCCGGTTGCAGTCTTTTTGTTGTGCAACAGGCATTGGGTCATGCCGACAGTCGCGTGACGCAGCGGTATAGTCACTTGTCGAGCAAGACGCTTCAGGATGCGGCCAACAGTGCCTCTATCAAGATTCAGGAGGCGATGCAGAGGGGTGTGTGATGTTGGTGTTGCCGGGAGTGCGGGTGGCTCCCGGTAGCTGCCTGCTTACGCCTGATTGCAGCCGTTGAATGTCAATGTGCGACAGTATCAAGGACAGCCTGAACGGCAGCTTATAGAAAGCAGCAAACAGATACCGGATGACCGCAATTGGGAAAATGGCA
The DNA here is from genome assembly GCA_945897865.1 of Tepidiphilus sp. J10. GTDB lineage: Bacteria > Pseudomonadota > Gammaproteobacteria > Burkholderiales > Thiobacillaceae > PFJX01. The sequence goes on along the minus strand of CAMDHJ010000077.1, from coordinate 2,104 downwards.
GGGGCACGTGTTCCTCCGAAAATCAATCATAAACCCAATGCTCAAGCTGCCCGCCCCCTACCCCCCGAAAAGGGTCGAAGCGCCCGAAGCGTCAAATCACCCACGCCGCCGCATCACGCCTAAACCGGCCAAACCTAGACCCAGCAGCATCAGTGTCGCAGGCTCCGGCACGTTGCCTTCGGCAGCGACATCGCCGGAACGAACCGCCCACGCGAGTAGCTCTAAGTGGTCCTTTCCGACAATTGAATCAAAGCCATTGTTGGTGTAGAAGACCCACGCATAGCCGGGTACGTCGTTCGTGCCAGACCAGTACACATTGGACTGCACGTTCGAGAACAGCTCAAGGTTGGCGATCTGCTCCGCCGTGTCGCCAATTTGATTCAAGACGGATTCACCCGCCTTGTTGCCAAGGTTGGAAACAAAGTGATGAATCAACTCACCGTTGATAGAGGGCAGACGCCAGTCGCTGTAGTCCTCGTTGTGCAAGCTGTCGTGGTAGACGAGGTTGTCGGCCCAGGTCATGGCATCGTACCAATACATCAGGCCATCTGCGTCATAGCCGCTCGTCCTGGCGTAGTTGGCGTCTTGCAGCCAGGTAATGTTGAGCACGTCGTCGTAGATCAGGCCGCCACCGCGGTCCATGAGAGCAGCTTGTGATGTACCGGAAAAGGAAAGACCGGCAAGAAGGGCAAGAATCAAAGGTTTGGTTTGCATGGTGAACTCCCAGAGTGGTGGTCCAGAACTGTCCCGGACTTTCAGATCGGCTTATTGCAAATCTCATGCCAGCAAGAATGAATTTGATATATTCCCGTTTGAATTCAGTCTCCTATGAAATTCTATTCAAAAGCAATGAAAAGCATAGCAAGCAAGAATGTAAAAAATCCCGACAACCGATCACCTGTCTTTAGGTCTCTGCGAATGACCGCTGTCCAGGTGAAGCAAAGACGGCTACTTACTCTGAAGGTGCCCGTCAGCCGTCGGAGGAAAATGACTGCAACGGGTCTGATACCGAAAATCACAGCAGGTGGAAGTAGTCATTCACGAACGACAGCTTTATGGAATCAGTAAATGGCGGCATTAGCCGACCAACAGTCCGAAACGCAGTAAAGATGAAAGTCTGTTCTACGTTTTTCCGGTCGTTGCACCCGCCCCGCCCCCGGTGCGTTCGGCGACCGCAAAACGCCCCACCTCGGCCCCATAGTGGCCCAGCTCGGGCCGCCCCGCCCCCGCCCCTGACCACCCTACTCCGGCCGCCGGGGCGTGGCACCTGGGCCGCATAGTTGCCCGAAACCCAAGCAGGGTTCGTTGCGCACACAAAATGAGGGGTTCTATTTAAGTTCGACGCCGAAATCCGCATCTCATTGATTTAATTCATAAAACAGTGAAATCGAGCGAAATTTGGTAGTTCGGGTTCGGCATAGGTTCGAATCTCAAGACCCAGTCCGACACCAAGAAATAAACGCCTTAGAAATCTTAACCTTACTTGGCATATTTCTTGCTTTCACCTGTCTTGAAAATCCGCGTGTCGACGGTTCGATTCCGCCTCTGGCCACCAGTATTCATGCGGGTTCAGCAGAATTCGCAACATCCCGAAAAATCTCATGTAGGCACTGTGTAGGCAGTCGCGAGGAAAACGGGCTGGCTATGTCCACAGTCAGTTGCGCCAGGCGGCTCTTTACCTTGCACAAATAGGTGATGTGCAACTGCCTGCGACGCAGCAGCGCCGAGCCAACGCGTTCGAAGTGGTCGAGCTGAATCTGGCGTTGACCCACACCCACCACCAGCACACGGCGGCAGATCTCCTCGGCGGTGTTCTCCGCCGTGCCCAGCAATGCATTGAGTCGCGCCATCAAAGGCTGGATATGCGGCGTCAGGATGCTGCCCGGGTCTAGGTTGGCGAGCAGATGCTGCATGGTCAGCAGCGCATGGATTTCCGCCAAAGAAAACCACAATCCTGGCAACTCGTACTGGCCGCCTGTCAATGCCGATTCAAAATTGACACACTTTCCCACCATATTGCCGATTTAAAACTGATACACCCCCATTGCCTGAAGTGATGCGTGGAGTGTTCGTCCCGAAGTGGAGGCCGAAGGCCGAAACGTAG
>CAMDHJ010000076.1 GCA_945897865.1 Tepidiphilus sp. J10 | reverse complement strand
TAGGATGGGCCAAGCGAAGCGGGCCCATCACGCGCAAGGTTCGATGGGCCCGCTGCGCTTGGCCCATCCTACAAGGTCTACCCCGCGTTTTTCTTCAGCTCGATCAATTCGATCTGATAGCCATCCGGATCGGCAACGAAGGCGATGCGTGACGGCCAGCCCGTAGGATGGGCCAAGCGAAGCGGGCCCATCACGCGCAAGGTTCGATGGGCCCGCTGCGCTTGGCCCATCCTACAAGGTCTACCCCGCGTTTTTCTTTTGCCCGATCAATTCGATCTGATAGCCGTCCGGGTCGGCGACGAAGGCGATGATGGTGGTGCCGGCGTTCATCGGGCCGGCGGGGCGGAGGATCTTGCCGCCTTTGGTTTCGATCTCGGCGCAGGCGGCATAGACATCGTCAACCTCGATCGCCAGATGGCCGAAGCCGGTGCCGAGGTCGTAGTGGTCGACGCCCCAGTTGTAGGTCAGTTCGATCACCGAGTTGTTCGCTTCGTCGCCGTAGCCGACGAAAGCGAGGGTGAATTTGCCTTCCGGGTAGTCTTTCCGGCGCAGCAACTGCATGCCGAGAATCCCGGTGTAGAACGCGATCGATCGATCAAGGTCGCCGCTGCGCAGCATGGTGTGAAGTAAACGCATTTCAGGTTCCTTTTCAATGAGGTGGGCAATCTCAACTGGCGAAGTTCATTTTGCGCGCCGCAATTCGGCTTCCAGCTTCTTGTTGGCGGTGATGTCGGTAAAGGTGATGACAACGCCATCAATGACGTTGTCGAGCGTGCGGTAGGGCATGATCTTCACCATGTACCAGTGGTCGTCGTGGGTAGTGATGGCTTTTTCCGAGAACGCCAGGGTACGCAACACCTCGCGCGCGTCGTCCTGCAATTCCGGGTAGACCAGGTCGCTGGAGATGTCCGACAGCGGCCGCCCGACATCGCCGGGAATCAGCTTGATCAGGCGCGTGGTGGGCGTTGTGAAGCGGCGAACGCGCAACTGGCCGTCAAGGAAGACAGTGGCGATGTCGGTGCTGTTGAGCAGGTTTTTCATGTCGTTATTGGTGCGCGACAGATCGTCCACCTTTGATTGCAGTTCGGCATTCACGGTTTGCAATTCTTCGTTCAGCGACTGCATTTCTTCCTTTGACGTGGTCAGTTCCTCATTCGTCGATTGCAGTTCCTCGTTGGTGGATTGCAATTCCTCGTTCGCCGAGCGCAGTTCTTCCTGCGAGGTCTGCATATCCTCGCGCAGGTTGCGGATTTCTTCCTGCGCATTGGCCAGCGCGGTTTCCAGTTGTATCGCCCGGGCACCGCGCGTGGGGGCTCGCTTGGCGTTTACTATGGCGGCGGGCGGTGTTTCTTGATCATCAAACACGATCAGGGCCAGACCGTTGAGTTCGGCTGGCTCATTCAATATCTCGACATGCAGATCAATCGTCTGGCGACCCCCATTGGTGCCCACGGTGACGCCGCGTACATCAATCTGGCCGGGCTGCCGAATTGCTTTCTGCAACGCCAGAGCCAGTTCGTGGCGGAGGCCTTCGCGAGCCATCGCATGGATGTTCCAGTTGGCCTTGCCGGCAGCCGGTTCCAGGTATTTGCCAGTGCGGCCGCTGATATAAATGATGTCGCCTTTGTCGTTGACCAGCACACCGGCGGGGGCGAACTGCTGCAGGATGCGCTGCTCGACCAGGCTTTGCAGATTGATTATTGTGCGTGGCACAGCTTCACTGTTGGTTGAGCTGGCTGGAAATGCCTTGGTTGGAAATTCCAATGACGTAACGCCCAGCGTGCCGCCGATGCGTTGATACAAGCGGCATTTTACGTCGATCGGGGTGAACAGTTCGGTGAAGCCGCCGATGGTGTCCGCGCTGCCGAGAAACAGAATGCCGTTCTGGTTGAGGCTGTAATGGAACAGCGGCAGCAGTTTTTGCTGCAACAAAGCGCCCAGATAAATCAACAGGTTGCGGCATGTCAGGATGTCCAGCTTGGTGAATGGTGGGTCGGACAGCACGTTCTGCGGCGCGAAAATCACCATTTCGCGGATTTCCTTGCTGACCCGGTAATTACCCTGTTCGTTGACGAAAAAACGATCCAGCCGTTCCGGCGACACGTCGACCGCGATATTGGCCGGGTACAAGCCCTGGCGGGCGAGGTCGATGGCATCCTGATCCAGATCGGTGGCGAACACCTGCAAGGTGAAGCGGCCTTTCGGCGCCAATTTATCCAGCACTTCGCGGAACACGATGGCCAGCGAATAGGCTTCTTCGCCGGTAGAGCAGGCCGGTACCCAGGCACGCAGGGTCCGGCCATTCGGATACATGGCCAGCAGTTCCGGCAGTGCATGCTCAAACAGATACGCCCAACAGGTGGGGTCGCGGAAAAAATTGGTGACGCCGATCAGCAGTTCCTTGAACAGCAGATCGATTTCGGTCGGGTTTTCCTGCAGGTAACGGGCATAGGTGGCGATGCGATCAATCTGATGCAGCCCCATACGGCGCTCGATGCGGCGGTAGATCGTGCTTTTCTTGTATTGCGAAAAATCGTGCCCGGTGCGCGCCCGCAGCTGGATCACCACTTTATCCAGGCCACTCTGGCTGGCGCTTTCCGATTCCTGTTCGTGTGCCGAGTTCGGCTGGTAATGCCGCCAGGCTGCAAGCAACCGTGTCGGCAAGGCTACCGCTGTGGTAACGATATCAACCAGGCCAGTACGGATGGCGCTGCTTGGCATGCCATCAAACTTGGCGTCGATCGGGTCCTGCACCAGTACCATGCCGCCTTTTTCCTTGATCGCTTTCAAGCCCAGCGTGCCATCCGACCCCATGCCGGAAAGAATCACCACAATTGAGCGGTCGCCGCGGTCATCTGCCAGGGCGCGGAAGAAATAGTCGATCGACAGGCGCAGGCCGTGCGCTTCCAGCGGTGCCAGCAGATGCAGCGTGCCGTGCAGGATGGACAAGTCCTTGTTGGGCGGAATGACATAGACGCAGTTGGGTTGCACCTGCATGCCATCGTCAGCCTGCGCCACCTTCATTGGTGTGATGCGTTGCAACAACTCCGGCATCACGCCAGGGCGGTTGGGGTCGAGATGCTGAATGACGATAAAGGCAACACCCGATGCGGCCGGCACATTGCCGAGAAATTGTTCCAGCGCCTCCAGGCCGCCGGCCGATGCGCCGATGCCGACGATGGGGAATTCATCACTGCCTATCCTGACCACCGTTTCAGTGGTTACTTCAATTGCATCAGGGGCCGCTGCTTTGGTGCGTTTAGCCATGCTTTGTCCTTGTTGGGTGCATTTTCCGCCTATTCTTAGATCAAAGCAGCGATGCTTGCCGCCCGATTGCCACCGATTGCGACCAAGGCGCGCTGCGCCAAAAGATTGATCTGAATTCAGGGGGGATGTTCTGTGCATCTCCTAGAATTCATTATGTTCCAGAGGATGCATGATGATGTCCAAGAATAACGTTGGGTGCATGGGAGGGGAAACGTGATGACTGGCAAATATGCTTTGGATGGCAGCGAACTGCGCCACCGTGCCGAAGACCTACTGGCTTCCGGCGGGCAGCCAGAACCGTTGGGTGATCTTGACGCGCGCAAGCTGTTGCAAGAACTGGAAATTCACCAGATTGAGCTGGAAATGCAGAATGCCGCTTTGCGCGAGACGCATGACGAACTTCAAAAGGCGCACAGCAAACTGCAAGAACTCGCCACCTGGCGTTATGCCGACCTGTATGAATTTGCGCCGGTGGCTTATCTGATGCTGAGTTGCGACGGCAAGATCAGCGCCGCAAATCTGACCGCGGCAACTCTGCTTGGTATCCAGCGCTCGAAGCTGTTGGTTCAACATTTCAAAGATTTTGTGCAGCCGGTGGATCAGGAAAAATGGCTATTGATGTTGCAGCGGGCGGTGGCTGTGGCAGAAGATTTTATGTTCGAACTGACGCTACGCCGGGCAAATTCAGCCTACTACCAGATTTGGGTGCAGGTGCATTGCCACCCAATCCACCTTGCCGAGGGGCTGCCGACAGTGCGACTGGCGCTGACCGATGTCACCGAATTGAAGCGCACCACGGATGCGCTGGACCAAAGCCGGCTTGAGCTTGAAAAGCGGGTGGAGGAACGCACGTTGCAGATTGCCCAGTTGAGTCGTGAACTGGTGCGTCGAACCGAGGCTGCCGAAGCCGCCAATCGGGCGAAGACTGCATTCCTCGCCAACATGAGCCATGAAATCCGCACGCCGATGAACGGCATTCTCGGCATGGCGTATTTGCTGCGCAGGAATGGCGCGACGCCGGAACAGCTGAAACGGATCGAGACCATTGAATCGGCTGGCAAACACTTGATGCGTATCATCAATGACATCCTCGATCTGACCAAGATTGAAGCTGGCATGGTGGCGCTGGATAGCCGGGATTTTTCGCTGCCTGACCTGTTGCGCGAGGCCATGGCAGTGATTGATCCGACTTTGAAGGCGAAAGGCCTGCATTTCCACCTTCGCATCAGCAATCTGCCGAAGTCGCTGCATGGCGATCCGATCCGGCTTTCGCAAGCCCTGCTGAATTACCTTGGCAACGCCATCAAGTTCACTGAGCGCGGCCACATCACGTTGAGTGGCAAAGTGCTGGATGAAACCGATGCCGACTATCTGCTGCGCTTTGAAGTCAACGATACCGGCATTGGTTTGACTGACGAACAACAGACGCGGGTGTTCCGCGCCTTTGAGCAGGCCGACAACTCGACCACCCGCAAGTACGGCGGTACCGGCCTTGGCTTGGCGATCACCCAGCGTATTGCGCAACTGATGGAAGGTGAGGTGGGGGTGGAAAGCGCGCCGGGGCAGGGCAGCACGTTTTGGCTGACCGCGCGCCTGGGCAAGAGTAGCGTGATGCCGGAAAGTGTCGAAGATCTACCGCCAGCGGATGCGGAAAATCGCTTGCGGCAAGCGCATGCCGGCGCCCGTGTGTTGTTGGTGGAGGACGAACCGATCAACCAGGAAATCGCACTGATCAATCTGCGCGATGTTGGTTTGCAGCCCGACCTGGCGCAGAACGGGGTGGAAGCGGTGCGCATGGTGCGGGATAACGAATACGCCGCCATTCTGATGGACATGCAGATGCCGGAAATGGGCGGCGTTGAAGCGACTCAAGTCATTCGTCAAATGCCCGGACGCGACAAAGTGCCGATTCTGGCAATGACCGCCAATGTGTTCGCCGAAGACCGGGAAAAATGCCTGGCCGCCGGGATGAATGATTTCATTGCCAAACCGGTTGAACTGGAAGTGTTGTTCGGCGTTTTGCTGAAGTGGATGGAACCCGCCGGTAACCGTTCGCCGCTTGTCGCGCCTTAGGGTGCGATTTGCTCCAAACAGCCAAGACGTAGGATGGGCCAAGCGCAGCGGGCCCATCAACCCGCCGAGTGATGGGCCCGTAGCGCTTGGCCCATCCTACCGGGCTACGCAATTTGACGATGCTGCGTCTTCAGCGATCAGGGTTTCATACTTCGGCCAGGGCGAGAAATTCGCGTAGTTCGCGCTTGAGCTGGTCATATTCCTGGCAGATCGGCTGCATCAGCGGTGCTGCTTCGAGTATTCGGCCTTCTTTGGCAAGGGTTTCGATTTCGTTCAAATGTTGCGCCAGGGTCATGCCGCCGACATTGGCGCTGCTCGATTTCAAGCTATGCGCGGCTTGCCTGATTGATTCTGCATCACTCGACGCCAGGCCGGAGCGCAACCGTTCGAGTAGCGCATCTGAACTTTCAAGGAATATCTGACCAATTTCGATCGCCAGACTGAGGCTGCCTTCCGGGTCGAGTTCGCGATATTGCTCAAGCACGCTCTTGTCCAGCGTTGCGGCTGTTGGCGCTGGGGTTGGTGTGGTTGCTGCGCTTGCCTCCGTTGCTTCCTCAGTTGCTGCCTCCGCCGGTGGCGGCAGCCAGCGGTTCAATATCTGTTCGAGATGGGCGCGCGTGTAAGGCTTGGCGAGATAGTCATCCATACCGACGGCGATGCATTGTTCGCGGTCGCCCAGCATGGCATTTGCCGTCAACGCCACCACCGGCATACGCCGGTCACCGGTCGACTCGCGCTGCCGCAAAGTGGCAGTGGCCTGATAGCCATCCATGACCGGCATGTGGCAATCCATCAGAACAAGATCGAATGTCTGCATTTCCAACAGAGCAAGCGCTTCTTCACCATTGTTCGCAATGTCGACGCTGAGGCCAAAATTGGCCAGCATGGCCTTGGCAAGCTGTTGATTGATCAGGTTGTCTTCCGCCAGCAAGACCCTGCCGCGTAGGGCCTTTATTTCCTTCGAAACCGGCTTGTTCGGCGTTTCAAAGGCGCTGGCGGGAGGAACAGAGCTGCTGAATGTCGAAGAGACCTGTGTCGAAGAGAGCAGGGCCGAGCAGAGCACGTCATGCAGCTCGGATTGGCGGATGGGTTTGCTGATGCAGCGCTGGATGCCGGCGCGCTGCCGATCCTCCAGCTTGCCGGTATTGTTGGTTGAGGTCAGCATGATCAGGCGAACCTTGGCCATCGCCGGGCTGGCCTGGATTGCGCGGGCCAGTTGCAGGCCATTCATGTTGGGCATGTGCATGTCGAGAATGGCAAGCTCGAACGGTGTGCCGGCGGCGTCTGCTTGCTGCATTGCTTGCAGCGCCTGGGCGCCGTTCTCGACGCAGGTGGGACGCATGCCCCAGCTGGTCAGTTGCAAGTGCAGAATTTCCAGATTGGTCAGGTTGTCGTCCACCACCAGTACGCGTACCTCTTGGAGCAAGGGCATCTGGGTCTCGGATGCGTTCATTCTGGGCGATTTCGGCATGATCAGATCGACCCAGAACTTGGCGCCACGATCGATTTCACTTTCGACGCCGATGCTGCCATGCATCAATTCGACCAGACGCTTGCAGATCGCAAGGCCAAGGCCGGTGCCGCCGAACTGGCGGGTGGTCGTGCTGTCGGCCTGGGCGAAATGTTCGAATACCTGCGTTTGCGCCTCCGGATCTATGCCAACGCCGGTGTCCTGAACGCTGAGATAGACACGGCTGTCCGTTTCAGACTCCGAAAGCATGTTGGCGCGGACGATGATTTCGCCCTGGCGGGTGAACTTGATTGCGTTGTTGATCAGATTGGCCAATACCTGGCGCAGTCGGAACGGATCGCCGAGGATGACCAGCGGGATATTCGGCGGCGTCAGTTGAGTGGCCAGTTCGAGACCTTTTTCGTCGGCTTGCTGGGCGAACATGGCAACGGTGTCTTCAATCAATTCGCCCAGATTGAATTCGACCGACTCCAGTTCCATATGGCCTGACTCGATCTTCGAGAAGTCCAGGATGTCGTTGATGATGTTCAGCAGATGCCGACCAGATTTCAGCACCGAGCCGGCATAGTCCTGTTGAGTCTTGTCGAGCTGGGTATCGAGCAGCAATTCGGTCATTCCCAGCACACCATTCATCGGGGTGCGGATTTCATGGCTCATCGTGGCGAGGAATTTACTCTTGGCCTGGCTGGCCGCTTCGGCCAACTCTTTTGCTGCTTTCAGCTCGATGGTGCGTCCCTCGATCAAACTTTCCAGATTGTCGCGGTGCTGGCGCAGGCTTTCATCACGCTGATGGATTTCATCCAGCATGTCATTGAAACCCTCCACCAGATCGCCGATCTCGTCCTCGCTGGTGCGCTCGATGCGAAGATCGTAGCGCTGCGTCTGGGCGACCTGGCGAGCCGTATTGGCGAGTTCGTGTATTGGTTGGCTGATGCGTTTTTGCAGTCGCGTCGCCAACATCACCGCAATCAGGAACACAGCCAATCCAGCCAACAAGGTGCTGATGGTGTCCTGCCGGATTTGCGCCCACATCTCGGACAGGTCGATCACCATCGACAGGGTGCCCAACGATTCATCGCCGGCATGCGTATGCATTGGCCAATCCAGGCGCAAACGTGTGGCGGTGAATGGCATCGGCTGGTGCATGTCTTGCGGTGCGTTATTGAAGATATCGTGCGGCGCATTCTGCGGATAGACCGCAAACACCTTGCCATTCGGCAGCACAATGCGCGAGGCCAGCACCTCGCTACGCTCGCGCAGGCTGGACAAGCTGGTCACGGCGGCGTCATCGTCACCAAACACCACGGCGGATTCGGCATTTGCCGCCAGCACCTGCGCCATGCCCCGGAGTTGTTCCATCATGCTGGTCTGCTGGCGCAGGACGCCGGTGATGCTGAAGATCAGCAGTGCCAGAATCAGCACCAGCAGGGCCATGCCGGCAAGCATGCCGATTAGTCGCCGCTTCAATGTAGTGTTGTTCCGATTTGTACTCATGATGCTGGACGTGCTTTGTGCATTTGACCGGGTTGCATTGGCTGGGTGGGTTGGCCGCGCCATGAATACAGACAAGGATTCATGCTACCCCCAGTTTCATGGCAACACCTTCTCGGCGAGTTTCAGCAATTGGCTGCTCAACTTTATTCCGGCCTGGCGCGCGGCGCCCTGATTGATGACGAAACGAATGCGGCCATCGCGCAGGTGCAAACCAATGATGCCGCCCGCTTCAGCAAAATCAGGTGCATCGCTGATGCTCAAGACCGGATAACGGGTGATTGTCTTCAGCACGTTGTCGAGACGTTGCGTATCCTCCGCCGCAATGAAGAGGACATGACAATGCGGCCATTCAGCGGTATGCGCCGACAAGCGTAGCTGAATTGGCCGGCCTTGCACTTGCTGGCCCTGGAGTGCGCCAAGTCTGCCGGATAAGGGCTGCGGACTCAGGCTGCATAACCGCAGCTCTTTCTCGGACATGACGCTGTTGGGCCACTCGGTGTATTTGGTGAAATTGAAGATGAAGCCAACCTTGGCCTTGTCTTCCGCAAGCGTGTCAGCCTGTGCCTGTTGGTGAAGCGGCAGCATGGCCAACAAGCCGATAGCCAGTAAGCCCGGAGCGCTGAATTTGGGCATGCGTCAGAACCGCCAGTCTGCTTTCAGGTAAACACCGCGTTCGATCTCGCTTGCGGAGGACAGAATGAAGCTGCTGCCATATTCCTGATGCGCGCTGTCGAGCAGGTTCTGCCCGACCAGCGAGAGTTCCAGATCCGGACTTGCTTGCCAGGCCAGGCGCAAATCCAGCGTGGTGTAAGCGGGGATGGCAAAGTTGTCGTTTTCGATACGGCTGAAGCGGCGTAGCCAGGCATCGCCATGCAGCGTCGAACTGAAATCCAGCGAGGCGCGCAGTGAAAGCATGTGCGTCGGCGTGGTATCCGCATAGCCGCTGGCAAGGTTGCCAGGCGCCAGATTGACTTCGCTATCTTGATAGCTGTAGGTCGCCTGTAAACGCCATGCCGTATCCGGCCGCCAATCCAGCGATGCCTCGAAGCCGCTTGCCTTGGCGCGATTGCCATTGCGGTTGATCGAGGGAATGAAGACATAGCCGCCAGGTTGCAGCACGGCGGCTGCGGCGATCGAGGCGTCGCGCAGATCGGTGTATCGATAGGTGAATGCGGCCAGATCAAGGCTGAAGTTGGGGTTCGGCTGATACCTCCAGCCCAGGTCCAGCGCATCCAGTTTTTCTTCGCTGGTCTCGCCGTTATCCATTTGCAGGGCGCTGACCGAGGTGATGGGCAGGTACACCGTGCCACCGCGTTCGACACGCGAAGGCGTGCGGATTGCATGCGCGGCCGAGGTCCAGACGCTGTTGCGGCTGTCCGGAGTCCACAGCAGGCGCAGGTTGGGCTGCAATTCAAAGCCGGTGTAGTCGTTGTGTTCCAGGCGCGCACCCAGGCTGAGGCGCCAGCGCTCGGGTTGCAGGGTGATCTCGTCCTGGATGTAGGCGCTGTAGAGCGAGGTGGACGCTGCGGTATCCGGCAGCGTGATCAGGCTTGAGGTGCGGATATCGTCCCGGCTATAGCGATAGCCGAGTCCCCAGGCCAGTTCCTGGTTGGCCGAGGGACGCCGCGTTTGCTGGTACTCCATGTCCAGCGTGGTGCGCAGTTCGCCGAGGATGATGTGGTCATAGTCGGAGTGCTCCAGATAAACCTGAAAACTGTCCTGTCGACTTTGCGTCGAGCCGCTTTCGTTTGGGGCACTTTCGTTTGGGGAACTTTCGTTTGTGTAACTTTCCCAGCGTCCGAGAAGATGGCCGCCGGAGATGTCCTGGCTATGCCGCACTGGTGCGATGGCGACCGGGGTGATCATCAGGATTTCGTCGCCGGCGCGTGCTGTGTTGAGGCCACCTTGCAAGCGGTAGGTGTCTTGCCCATGCTGGCGTTCGTAGCGGAAACCGGCGCTGCGCGTTTGCCAGTCATCGACCCCCTGGTTGCCATTGAGAAATTGCCCGGCATCACTGTCATGCACCTTGGCATGGAGCTGGATTGCGCTGTCCGGATCTGGACTCCAACCGTAACGAGCCAGGCCGTAGCCGCGCATCTCCGTGCCTGCCGCCAAGGTCGCTTTACCGCCCAGGGTATCGAAGGCTGAGCGGGTGATGATGTTGATGACGCCGTTCACCGCATTGGCGCCCCAGACTGAAGCCCCGGGGCCACGAATGACTTCGATGCGTTCGATGTTGTCCAACGGCACGTCGAGCGCTTCCCATACGACACCGGAAAACATCGGCGAATACACACTGCGTCCATCCACCAGCACCAGCAACTTGTTGCTGAAGCGATCGGCCTGGCCGCGTATGGATATCGCCCATTTATTGTTGCCGATGGCGGAAACCTGCACGCCGGGGGCCAGGCGTAATGCCTCGGGTATGTTGGTTGCGCCACTGCGCCGAATATCGTCTGCTTGAATCACATACGCCGCCGCCGCCGTTTGCGACATCGGCTGCGCTTTGCGTGAGACGGAAGTCACCACCACCTGCATCAATTCTTCCAGGCTTAGCGCAAGTACGGATTCCATGTTGTCCGCTTCGCTTTGATGTGCTTCGCTTTGTTGCGCCGCGCTGGGCGCGCTGCAGAGCAGGCTAAACAGGGTCGCGGCCAGGCATGCCGGCAACATGGCCGGGCGGCGATAGGCGCCGCCGCAATCTTCATCTACCGGAATCACCTGGACGGCTGTCGGCGTCGAGCTGAACTGTCTGAGATTGATCGGTAGGGGAAGATGACGGCGTTTCATGTCGCTTCAATTCGGATGGTCACGATCATGCTTTATCGGCATGAAAAAATTTTTGAACAGCTTGAAAAGTGAGCAGGGATACATGAAAACCAAGCCTGTCGGTGGGCTGCCAGCTCGTTTTTTCTCGGCTGTCGATTCGATGCATAGCGGTCAACTTGTCCCCCGGCAATTCTGCTGTAGCAGGTGCTCCAGGCCGGGCAGGTCAACCTGCCTGCACAGGGTCTGGATGCGCAGCAGGAATTGTGCGCATTGTGGATGTTCCGGCATCAGCGCTTGTGCTCTGCGCTGCAAGGCGGGCAGGCGGCCGGCTTGCAACAGGTCGCGAAACTCCTGCAACAGTTCTGTCTGCGAACTGTGGAGGCTTGTTTCTTCGAGCAGACTTGAGGAATCATCTTCCAACAACGCGGGGTGGTCTGGCGGATTGACGTCGGTTTGGCTCAGTACCAGCGTGAAGCTGAACCGGCTGCCTTGGCCGGGGGCGCTATCGAGATGCAGCTCGCCGCCCATGGCGTGGACCCACTGGCGCGCGATACCGAGGCCGAGTCCCATGCCGGGACGTGCGGCGCCGTCAAACAGTCGAACGAAAGGCTGGAAGATCCGTTGCTGATCCGCCGGGTCGATGCCGGCGCCGTTATCGGCGACGGTGAACAGCAACTTCCATCTGCTTGGGGCGGCTTCGCTTGCAGCTTCAGGTATGACTGCAATGCGCAACTCGACCAGCCCTTGTTCGGTGTATTTGCAGGCGTTGCTGAATAGATTGAGGAGTACCTGCATCAGGCGCGCTTCATCCATCTCCAGGACGTGGGGCACGGCCGGGCTGCATTCGAGCAGAAACTGGTTGCCGCTTTCCATTGCCATGCGATTGCCCTGCTGGCGCAGATGATCGATGAACGATGCCAGTCTGACTGGTTCTAGTTGTAATTTCAGGGTAGCGGTTTCGTCCCGGCTGAAGCAAAGCAGATCATCGATCAGACGCAGGAGTTGGCGGCCGTTGCGTTCGATGATCTCGATCTGCGGACGAATCTCATTACTCGCCTTCTGCTTTGCCAGGGCGCTGAAGCCGAGCACGGTATGCAACGGGGTGCGCAGTTCGTGGCTCATGCTGGAGAGAAAGATGGTTTTGGCGCGGCTGGCTTGTTCAACATTGGCCAATGCCTGGCTCAGTTCGGCGGTGCGTTCTACCACTGCCTGGCTAAGGCGTGCCTGTTCGCCCTGTTGATGCCGGATCAGCAATTCCAGGTTCAGTTCATTTGATCGACGTGTGTCCTTGATATCCCGCATCAAGGTGGATGACAGGAGCAATGCCGAGGCAAAGAAGCCCAGAAAGGGCAAATTGCCGATGAAGTCGGTATCTGGCAGCAAGCCGAATACCTGAGCCGTGCGCAGCAGGAAGCCAAACAACAACAGGATCCAGGCGGCAAGAACGCCCCTTTCTTTGTTGCCGCCTTGCCATGCCGCATACAGCGCAACCAGACTAAGCACGATGAGCATGAAGAAGGTGGCCGCCAAGGTGGGCGGAACCTGCTTGAGGATGAAGAAAATGCCAACGCTGATCAATAAAAACCAGGCCGAAAGATTCAAGAGCCGGTCCAGTCGGGGGATGCGTACTTTCAGGTTGAGGAAGCTGCGCAGGAACTGGGCATTGAAAAACATCGCCAGCATGGCGCAGAGGTTGAGCAGCAAGCCGGCCCAATTCTCGTCTCGCGCGGGCAACCAGTCGACATGAAAGCCGTCAATGCCGAGCACAATAAGTACCGTCAAAGCATGTCCTGGAATCAGCGCGAGCAGGCCAGGCCGGCGATGCAGCTGCCAGACCATGCCGCTGAAAACCACAATGATCAAGGTGAAGCCGAGGGCCAGGTATTTCCATGTCATCAGCCAGGTCATGTGGTCGAGTAATGCGGTTGGGCGCCAAATTTGCAGGTTGATGATGTGCGATGCTTTGCCGGCAACCTGCAGGTAAGCCCGAACCTTCTCCCCAGTGGCGAGTTCGAGTGGAAACAGGAAATAGCGCGAAGCCAGCGGGCGCATTTCGGTCGCCACGCTGCTGCCGCTGCGCATCAATCGGGTTACGCCATCGGCGTTGGTGAGGTACAGGTTGTAGTGCTGCAGAAACGGCCAGCGCAACAACAACCAGCGGGTTTGGGGCGCAGTGCTGGCGTTGTGCAGGTCGAATCGAACCCATGTCGCGCCAGTCTGAAATCCCAGGCTCGGTGTTTTGACCTTCGATTGATGCATGGCTCCCTGGGCATCCAGGACGGCGATCTGTGCCTGCGTCAGCTGGCCGCCAGGGTCTTGATACAGGTGCAGAAAATGGCCAAGTGACTGCGATTTGTCGGCATGCGCCTGGATGTCGATCACGTCGTCATGTGCATGCGCCGCCTGGGCAAGCAATCCGAATGCACCAAGCAGAAAGAGCAGCCCGAACAATAGCCGGCCAAGGTACGCGTTGGGGTGCTCGTTCGGGTGGGTGTGGCGCCGGTTGTTCATTCCGCGTCTTCGTCTTCGCTGACTTCGCCACGCCGATAACTGCGTGGTGTCACGCCGTATTGACGACGGAATGCGCGGGTAAAGTCGCCAGGGTTCTGGTAGCCAATGCGATCGGCGATCTGGCGAATCTGCAAGTCGCTCTCCCGCAGCAGTTGACGGGCGACTTCGAGCCGACGCTGCGTGGCAAAATCAAACACGGTCATGCCGACCGTGTGCCGGAAAATCTCGGTCAGCTTGCGCTCATTGGTGCCGATGCGATGTGCCAGTTCGGTCAGGCTGAGTGGGTCGATCAGATTCTGTTCGAGTTCGTTCAGCGCCCGGTAGAAGAAGTGGTCGCGCGGTTGGCCTGTTTGTTTGATGGTTTCACCGCGCAGCGTGACCAGCTTGAGCAGTTCATCCACTTGTTGTTTGGCATGCAGGTGTACGCCGATGCGCGCCAGCACTTCCTGCGCTGAAAAGGGTTTGCTGATGAAGTCGACGCCGCCTGTCGAAAATCCTTGCAGGCGGTCTTCGACGCCGACCCGCCCGGATAAAAAGATTACCGGAATGGCACTGGTTTCCGGGTTGGATTTCAGTCGCGCGCAGGTGGCATAACCATCCAGGCCGGGCATGGTGATATCAAGCAGGATCAGGTCCGGGTTGCCGGCAACGGCTTTGCTGATCGCATCGACGCCGTCCAGCGCGATCCGGATGTCGATGTCTTGCTCAGCGAGATAGGAAATCAACAGCGCGACGGAGTCGGGTTCGTCGTCGCAAATGAGGAGCGAGCGGGGGGCAGTGAGCATGGGTTGCGATATTTTGCAGGGGTCTCTGGGTTAGCACTTGCCTGGGCCATCAATTTGCTGCGGCTTTGGCATCAATGCGGGTGGGGCAGGTGGGCCGTATTTGGATAAGCGCGCAATTCTGTCATCAAATCAGCCAGTAGGTATTGTCGGCTGCCAGGGTGTTGCCGAAGCATGGGCAACTTGAACCGGCTGATCTTCGATTAGCGGCTGAATCAGATCATGGCCTCGCCTTCGGGGCTCGCTTGTCTATGCTTCAAGCAAGGATCGGCAATGGGTGACGTGATGGCACGCCTTGAAATTAGGTGGCATCTGCCATGCCCAATGCATGATCAATGTCAACCGGAAGGCCTATGAACTTCGGCCACATTCACAGCATCAGCGAGCCTCGCAGCGACAGCGTGGCGCAGGGCGGCACGCCTGCGTCTGGGCAGCCGTTGAGCATTTTCAGTGCTCGCGGTCTGACCAAGGTCTACCGCATGGGTGAGGTGGAGGTGCATGCGCTGCGCGGCATCGACCTCGATTTGTATGCCGGCGAGTTGGTGGTGTTGCTGGGGCCGTCGGGCAGCGGCAAATCGACCTTGCTCAACATCCTTGGCGGCCTTGATACGCCGAGCGCGGGCGAAGTGTTCTATCTGGAACGCGAACTGTCGGCTGCCAGCGAGGATGAATTGACGCTGTTTCGCCGCCACCACGTCGGCTTCGTGTTCCAGTTCTACAACTTGATTCCCAGCCTCACGGCGCGCGAGAACGTGGCGGCGGTGACCGAAATCTCGCGTGCGCCGATGCGTCCGGAGGAGGCGTTGGCGCTGGTCGGGCTGGGCGAGCGGCTGGACCATTTTCCGGCGCAACTCTCCGGCGGCGAGCAGCAGCGCGTCGCCATCGCCCGCGCCATCGCGAAGAATCCGGCCGTGCTGCTGTGCGACGAACCCACCGGTGCGCTCGATTCGGCGACCGGCGTGATCGTGCTGGAGGCGCTGGAAAAGGTGAACCGCGAGCTGGGCACGTTGACCGTGCTGATTACCCACAACGCCGGCATCGCCGCGATGGCCGACCGGGTGATTCGCCTGTCCGACGGCCGTATCGTGGAAGAACAGCGCAACGTGAAGAAACTGCCGGCGCAGGCGCTGAGTTGGTAACGCGTTGAATCGGTGATGCCATGACCGCCCTCAATCTCAAGCTGCTGCGCGACCTCTGGCACATGCGCGGGCAGGTGCTGGCGATCGCGGCGGTGATTGCCGGTGGTGTGGCGACGCTGGTGATGGCCTTGTCCACCTACGATTCCCTGCTCACCACGCGCGACCATTTCTATCGCGATTACCGCTTCGCCCAGGTTTTCACGACGCTGAAGCGGGCGCCGGAAACGGTGGCGGGGCGGTTGGCCGAAATCCCCGGTGTCGAGCGCCTGGAAACGCGGGTGGTGGCGCTGGTGAAGCTGGAAGTGGCGGGCTTCACCGATCCGGTCACCGGGGTGCTGACGTCGGTGCCGAACCTCGGCGCGCCCCGCCTCAATACGCTGCATCTGAAACGCGGCCGCTGGCCGACGCCATACAGCGGCGATGAGGCGATCGTCAGCGACACGTTCGCCGATGCGCATGGCCTGCATCCGGGCGACCACATCCACGCGGTCATCAACGGCAAGCGCAAGGCGCTGCGTCTGGTTGGCGTCGCGCTGTCACCGGAATACGTTTATCAGATTGCACCCGGTGCGATGTTCCCCGACTTCAAGCGCTACGGCGTGCTGTGGATGGGCCGCCATGCGCTGGCCGCCGCCTACGATATGGAGGGCGCTTTCAACAGTGTCAGCCTGACGCTGACGCCGGGCGCCAATGAACAGCAGGTCATCGAACGTCTTGATGGCCTGTTGGCACGCTATGGCGGCATTGGCGCGCATGACCGCCGTGATCAGCTCTCCAACCGCTTCCTGAGTGAGGAGTTGAAGCAACTGCAGACCACGGCAACGGTGTTTCCGTCCATTTTCCTTGGTGTCGCCGCGTTCCTGCTTAACGTGGTGGTGACGCGGCTGATCGCGACTCAACGCGAGCAGATCGCCATCCTGAAGGCATTTGGCTACCCGCACGCCAGCATCGGCTGGCATTACGTCAAGCTGGTGATGGCGGTGGCGCTGTTCGGCGTTGCCGCCGGCACGGCGCTCGGGGTCTGGTTCGGTCGTGGCCTGTCCGGTGTGTATATGGAGCTGTACCGCTTTCCCTATCTGGAATATGTGCTGCAGCCGAAAGTTGTGCTGATCGCGCTGGCGGTGACCAGCATCGCGGCGTTGAGCGGCACTTTGCTGGCAGTGGCACGGGCGATGCGCATGCCGCCGGCGGAAGGCATGCGGGCGGAGACGCCGGTGGCCTATCGCGCCACCCTGCTCGAACGCGGCGTGCTGCACTTCGGCCTGCAACGCCTGTTCAATCAGCCGACCCGGATGGTGTTGCGTCACATCGAACGGCGGCCGCTGAAATCCTTGCTCACCGTATTCGGCATCGCCTGCGCCGGCGGCCTGATGATGGTCGGCAACTATCAGCGCGGCGCCATCGACTTCATGGTTGACGTGCAGTTTCGCCAGGCCGCGCGTGAGGATCTGGCGGTCACCTTCATCGAGCCGACCAGCGGCCGCGCGCTGCACGAACTGGCGCAATTGCCCGGCGTGCGGCATGTGGAAGGGTTCCGCGATGTGCCGGCCAACCTGCGTTTTGGCCAATACCACTACCGTGCCGCCGTGTTCGGCATCCAGCCCGAAGGATCGCTGCATCGTTCACTGGATAGCGAACTGCGGCCGGTGCGGGTGCCGGCCGATGGCGTCGTCCTCACCGATCATCTGGCCAACCGCATCCTGCATGTGCGGCCGGGCGACATGCTGACGGTGGAAGTGCTGGAAGGCCGTCGCCAGGTGTTGCAAGTGCCGGTGCTTGGCCTGACCAAACAGTATCTCGGCGTGTCTGCCTATATGCGGCAGGATTCCCTCAACACCTTGCTGCGAGAGGGCGATGTGGTTTCCGGCGCTTATCTGTCGCACGATCCCGGCGTGGAGACGGCGCTCTATGCCCGCTTGCACGCGCGGCCGCGCGTGCTGGGCATCGTCGCGCACGCCGCTGCAATCCGGAGTTTCTATGCCACGCTGGGCGAGTTCGTGCTGTTCTTCAATATGGTGGCGACGCTGCTGGCCGCCACCATCGCCTTCGGCGTGGTCTACAACAGCGCCCGCATCGCGTTGTCGGAACGCGGCCGCGAACTCGCCAGCCTGCGTGTGCTGGGCTTCACCCACGGCGAGATTGCCTACATTCTGCTTGGCGAGCTGGCGCTGCTGACGCTGGCTGCGATTCCACTTGGATTTCTGGTTGGTGCCGGTCTGTGCGGCATTCTGGTGGTGGTGTTCGAATCCGATCTCTACCGTCTGCCGCTGGTGCTGGAACCGTACAATTTCGCGCTCGGCGCCACGGTGGTGACGCTGTCCGCGCTGATCTCCGGGCTGCTGGTCTGGCGCCAACTCGGGCG
>CAMDHJ010000075.1 GCA_945897865.1 Tepidiphilus sp. J10 | reverse complement strand
AACCAATCATTCCACCGGACCTGCGCGAAAAGCCGCGCAGGTCCGGTGAATTCAAACGTTATGCATAAACAATGAGTAAGTTCTTCATCGCTTTTTTAGCCTTTCTACTGTCGGTGCCAGCAGTCGCTGAAGACCAAGTGCTTGCGAAGCTCTTTGCCCAGCAAGGTATTGACGGGACTATAGTAATTTCGTCGCTGCACAGCGGAAAGACATTCACTCACAACAATCCCCGCGCAAGCCAGAGATTTTCCACTGCATCCACATTCAAGATGCTCAATACGCTTATATCGCTCGAAGAAAAGGCCATTTCTGGAAAAGACGATGCGCTGAAATGGGACGGGCATATTTACAATTTTCCAGATTGGAACCGTGACCAAACGCTGGAAAGTGCATTCAAGGTTTCCTGTGTTTGGTGTTTTCAGGAGCTTGCTCGCCGGGTCGGCGCGGAGAAGTATCGAAATTATTTAAGCAAGTCAGTTTACGGAATATTACGTGAGCCTTTTGAGGAAACAACATTCTGGCTTGACGGTTCGCTTCAAATCAGCGCAATCGAACAAGTAAGTTTCCTCAAGAAAGTTTATCTGCGTACGCTTCCATTCAGTGCTCCGTCCTACGAAACATTAAGACAAATTATGCTTGTGGAGCAATCACCGGCTTTTACGATGCGGGCCAAGACAGGTTGGGCAGCGAGAGTAAAGCCGCAAGTTGGCTGGTATGTGGGCTATGTCGAAACTCCAAAGGATGTATGGTTCTTTGCCACGAATATTGAAATCCGTGACGAAAAGGACTTGCCCTTACGCCCGAAGTTGACACGAGAAGCATTGCAAGCAAAGGGGGTCATCGAATAATGCATAACATAGCGCTCAAGCGGGACGCGGCAAAAAGCCGCCGCGCCCCTTAGCTTTACGTTAAATTTTCTAAAAGGAGTATTAAACAAATGAAGAAGGTCGTTGTTTTTGTATCTGTACTTGCATTGAGCGCTTGCTCCACATACATGCCTCAGCGCTACAATATCTCCGCCGACACCAATGTTGCGTTGAAATCCATTGGCGTTGGCAACATAAATGTTGGCACATTTACAGGCCTCGCAAGCTTTGACAATAGCTGCCGAGCAGCCGGGCCTATTTCACCACCAGATAACCTGAGCTTTGAGGCCTATATTCAGAAAGCCTTGGCCGATGAACTTAAAGTGGCGGGCGCCTTCAACGATAAAACACCAATAATCACTTTATCAGGCGTTGTTGAAAATCTCGCCTTTTCCTCTACTAGAGGCCTTACTGGTGGATCATGGGATATTGGGCTTCGAGTTACCTCTTCAAACGGCAAATCCACCTTCGTCTCAGAGCACTATGAGTTCAAAAGCGGCTTCATTGCAGACACTGCATGCAAGCAAACCGCTGAAGCTTACTTGCCAGCCGTGCAAAACTTGATTGGCAAGCTAGTAAAAGCACATGAATTCAAATCGATGGTAACTCAGTGATCTTACTTGTACTTCGAGTAGGGCTGTCCAAAAGCCGGCTTCGCCAGCTTTCGGCCAGCCCCTCAAGCTAAACGTTGGGTGCTTCGAAGGTCAAATTCCACATCACGCGGGTACACGGGCAAAGCCTGTCGATGTAAAGCATTTCCTTAGACAGCACGCCATGCTTGTGCTTGCCAGTTTTCTATGCCAAGTCTAAATTCATTTGCGCATCAATCTGTTCAGGTTTTACCGCCTGTCCGATGATTCTGGAAATCTAAGTTGGGCTTGAATGTAGTGAAATTTCAATCGCTTGCGTTACTTCTGCAGGTGCGAGTGCTTTCGCACGCAAGTGGTTGATGATGCGAATGAATTCGCACCTACAGTGCGGTCAAACCGGGTTTTTCAGGCTGATTGGTGTGCACGGGTTTGCCGAAAACCGCGCGTACAGACCCGCAACAATGAATGCGGTTTAGACGAGGATAAGAGACAGTCATGAGCAAAGTACTTGATGAGATTTTGACAGCCAATCCTGGAAAACTCAGTTGAGCGCGGATATTTCTCCGTGAAGCCGCTTGAATACTGGCGAGAGGCTGATTTCCTCATTCACCTGTCGGGTGAGGTAGAACACGCTGTAGGAGGCTCCGCTTGCGGGCCGATCCAGCAAAGCTCGCGCCGCAAGCGGACGCTCCTACAACGCGGACAACTGCCAGATTTTGGCTACTCAGTCTTACGCTGCTGATTTCGGCGACAAGGGCAAGCTGCCGATGCCACCTGGGCGGCACTTCGGAATACTTAACAACGGCTGGATTGGCGCGTTAACTGCGCTGGCAGGGCGGCGGGGGGTCAAACCCCGCCGACGATGAAAAGTCCGTCAACGCCGAAGCCTCCTCCCTGGCTTATTTGCGCTCCACCCGATAGCCCTTGGGAATGTCGAACACTTCCGGCTTCAACGGCGCGCTGCCGTATTGCTGGTAGGTCAGGCTGATGCGACTGTCCAGCTTGTTGGAGAGCGCGGCCATGCGGCCGGTGCCTTCATATTTGGTTTTTACGTCGACCGCGCAAAGCAGGCCCATCGGCGCCATGCGGCGGACGATTTCACTCATGCTGCGCGCCTGCGTCGGTGAGCTTTTCGCCAGCGCCGGGATGCCCATGAAGAAATCTGGTGTCTGCGCGGCGGTGATGAACGCCGCGACTTCTTTCTGTTCCGGCGTATCTCGCGCCAGCCAGACATTGCCGGTCAGCGTGAAGCTGACTTTTTCACCCCCGACTTCCGCCGGCATCGTGGCATTAAGGCTGTATTCAGCGCACTTCCATTTCTGCAATGGGTGGCTACGGCCGGTGGCTTTCACATCCAGCTTCAAATCCTTGCTGCTGACCTTGGCATCGGTCTGTTCATTCAGCGCGGCCATCATGTAAACGGTTGCCAAACGCTGCGAATGGTCGATCACTGCGATTTCGTTCTTTTTCAGATCGTACAGATGCGAATAAGCTTTGCCGCGATCGATCAGATCACGCCGAATCTGCTGGTCATGCAACCAGACGCCTTCCTGGCCGTTGCCCTGCATACCCATAGCTACCACGGTGCTGCGGCCAGTCATTGAGAGATCGGCAGTCGCCGAAAAGGCGGCAATGCTGCCGACCAGCGCCAGTAAAAGAGCGGACAGTTTCATGATTTCTCCTCACGTCGATGGGCTTCTATTTCGTTCAGGTTGAACCGCTGGTAAAGCAGCAACAATGGCTTCGGCGCCCACCAGTTGAGGCGGCCTAGTAATCGCAGACTGGCTGGCACCAACAGCATGCGCACCAGTGTGGCATCAACCAGGACAGAAAGCAGCAGGCCGAGGCCCATGGCTTTCATGAACACAACTTCGCCCATCGCGAACGCCCCCAGCACGATGCCGATCAACAGTGCGGCACTGGTGATAATCGGTCCGCTACGCTGGATGCCAACC
Organism: Tepidiphilus sp. J10; assembly: GCA_945897865.1. Classification (GTDB taxonomy): domain Bacteria; phylum Pseudomonadota; class Gammaproteobacteria; order Burkholderiales; family Thiobacillaceae; genus PFJX01. The sequence goes on along the minus strand of CAMDHJ010000075.1, from coordinate 14,789 downwards.
GCAACCGAGCGCATGTTGTCGCCGGAGCGCTCGCACATTTCCTTGATCCGCGAGAGCAGGAAGACTTCATAGTCGATCGACAGACCGAAGGCGGCTGCGAAGATCAACACCAGGATCGTGCCATCCATGCTGCCTTGTGGCGTGAAGTTGAGCCACTGCGCAAAATTTCCATCCTGAAACACCCAAACCAGCGCGCCAAAGGTGGCGGACAGCGACAGCAGATTGGTGATCACCGCTTTCAGCGGAATCAGCACGCTCCCCAGCATTAAAAAAAGCAACACGAATATCACACTGACAATCGCGGCGATAGTCCACGGCACCCAGACCCGCAAAGAATGCAGGTAGTCGAGATGGAAAGCCGGGAAACCGCCGACTTGAACCTGTTTGATGTTCGTCGGCGCTGGCAGTGCACGTATCTGCTTGACCAGTTCGCGCGCGGCTTCGGAACTCGGCGGTGCGGAATACTCGACGTAAATCACCGTGGTGTCGCCTTTGGCATAGGCGGCCAGGGTTTCCGTGGCGAGCGGAAATTGATCCGGGAATTCATACAGAAGCTGATAGTCGGCAAGTTTCAGAGTGGAATCGACGCTGGTCAGGCCGGAGATTTTGACAATGCCGGACAGTGTGCGCAGCTGTTCCGTGTAGGTATCCAGAGCCGCCAGCGAGGTCGGCGAATGCGCTTCACCTTCGGTCTGGATGGCCAGCACCAACGGCCCCATGTCGGAATGCGAGAAACGTTGTTTGAGGATTTCCTGTACTTGCCGGCTCTCCGCCGTCACGGGCAGGGATTTGCTGTCGGCGGGGCCGATTTCCATGTGTAGCACGGGCAAGCCCATCGCCAGTAACAAACTCAGGGTGACGATCAGCACCGGCCAGGCACGCCGCATGACGAAATAGCTGTAACGATACCAACGGCCGCCTTCGGTCTGATGTGCGGCGCGGCCGGCAAGTCCGGGAAAGGCAAAGCGATTGACGCGATGTCCGAACAAGGCGAGCAAAGCGGGCAGCAGCACCACGGCGGTAATCATGGCGGCGACCACCGAGATGCTGCCGGCCAGGCCCATGTTCTGAAAAAACCGCTGCGGCAGCAAATGCAGGCAGAACAAGCTCGACGCAACGGTGAGTCCGCTGAACACGACGGTTCGGCCGGCGGTGCGCATGGTGGTCATCAAACTCTTGTTCACGTCATAGCCGGCCGCCAATTCCTCGCGAAAGCGGGACACGATGAACAATGCGTAATCGATCGCCAGGCCAAGGCCCAGCATGGATACGACATTGGCGGCATAGACACTGATGTCGATGAACAGGGTGAAGGTCTTCAAGATTGCCACCGACAGCACGATGGTGACGACGCCGACGATCAGCGGTAGCGTCGCCGCCGCGACTGAACCAAAAACCCAGACGAGCAGCAGCGACAACGCGATGAAACTGGCAATCTCGGCATGCCAGATGTCGCGCGCCAACTGCTGACGGATATCGACGTAGGTGGCCAATTCGCCGCCCAGCAGGACTTCGATCTGATCGTTCTGAACCTGCAGGCGCAGCCGCTCGAAGGCGGCGATGCCCTCGTCGGCGGCACGTTCGAGTTGCACCACGGCATAACTCAGACGCCGATCTTTCGAGCGAAAACGCACATCTGCGCCGCTGTGGTAACTGACGACGCTCTTGACCTCGGGATTTCGCGAAATATTGGCAGTGACCGCCTCGACAGCGTTGCGATAGGACTCACTGTCCGCATCGCCAAGAGTATCCGAGCGGGGCCGAAACAGCATGATGACCTGCGTTTCATCGCGCCCCATGTGTTGGCGCAGCATGCGAACTGACTCGGCGGAACCGCTGCCCGGCACATCCCAGCCCGGTGCCAAGGTCAAACGCTGCATGACATCCTTGCTATAGAAAGCGCCCAGCAGAACCAGCAGCAAACCCAGCAATACAATCAACCGGGGATGGCGGCCGGTAAGCCGGCCTAGAAAAACGAACATGAGTGAGTGGGGCCTTGAAGCAGGTCTGTGTGAGGGTATCACCGAAGCAAGGGTGACAGGCGGATGGAAGTGGGGTGTGCGGCCTACCCTGAAAGTGATGTTTTCAATCCGCTTCCGTCTCAAATCCGGCTTGCGCCAGCTCGGCGGCGCGCAGCACGGCACGCGCCTTGTTGCGCGTTTCCTGCCATTCATTTTCCGGCACCGAGTCGGCGACGATGCCGGCACCGGCCTGGACGTAGAGCATCTTGTCCTTCACCACGGCGGTGCGGATGGCGATGGCGACATCCATGTCGCCGTTGAATCCGACATAGCCGACCGCGCCGGCATAGACGCCACGCTTGCTGGGTTCGAGTTCGTCAATGATTTCCATCGCGCGGACCTTGGGCGCACCCGAAACAGTGCCGGCTGGAAAGGTGGCACGCAGGACGTCCATCGCATTCAGTCCGGGTTTGAGTTTGCCTTCGACGTTGGAGACGATGTGCATCACGTGCGAGTAGCGCTCGATGCTCATGTTTTCGGTGACCTTGACGCTGCCCACCTGGGAGACGCGGCCGGCATCATTGCGGCCAAGGTCCATCAGCTGCACATGTTCGGCGCGCTCTTTCGGGTCGGCCAGCAATTCGGCTTCCAGACGCAGATCTTCCTGCCGCGTCACGCCGCGCGGGCGGGTACCGGCGATCGGCCGCACGGTGACCCTTTTTTCATCCGGATGCTGGTCATCGCCGGCACTTTCCAGCCGCACCAGAATCTCCGGCGAGGAGCCGACGACATGGAAACCGCCCATGTCGTAATAGAACATGTAGGGCGATGGATTCAGGCCGCGCAACGCCCGGTAGAGCGACAACGGATGCGCGTAGAAAGACTGGCTCATGCGCTGCGAAAGCACGACCTGCATGATGTCGCCATCGAGGATGTATTGCTTGGCGCGCGCCACCGCCGCCTTGAACTCGGCCTCGCCGAACTCGGAGACGGCTTCGTCGCCATTGCCTTTGACATCACGCGGCGGAATCGCTGGCCGCTGCAACAGGCGGGTCAGTTCGGCGAGTCGCCGGTGCGCCTTCAGATAGGACTGGTCTTCGAGTGGATCGGCATAGACGATCAAAGTCAGTTTGCCGGACAGGTTGTCGACCACGACCAGCTCATCCGTCAGCATGAGCAGGATGTCCGGCGTGTTGATGTTGTCCGGCTTGCGCGCAGCGGCCAGACGCGATTCGATGTAGCGCACCGTGTCGTAGCCGAAATAGCCACACAGGCCACCAGGAAAGCGCGGCATGCCGGGCACTGGCGCGGCTTTGTAGCGGGCGAGGAAGGTTTCGACGAATTCGAGCGGATCGGCGCAGGTGGTCTGCTCTACCGGCAGACCATTGGTCTCGACGCTGGCAAAGCGGCCATGCACTCGCAGTACGGTCTTGGCCGGCAGGCCAATGAAGGAATAGCGCCCGAAACGCTCACCACCGACCACCGATTCAAGCAGGTAGGAGTACGGCTCATTGGCGAGTTTGAGGTAGATCGAAAGCGGTGTGTCGAGATCGGCCGGCAATGGCTTGATCACCGGAATCCGGTTATATCCCTGGCGCGCCAGACTGTTGAATTTGTCTTCGTTGAACATGCGGATCTTCCTGGGAAACGTGACGGTCAAATGCGGCGGCTGAAACGCAATTCAGCCCGCCATCGGCGGACCTGCGTTTCTGCGCGCCATTTTCCGGGCGCAGTTTCCTGCACACCTTTTCCAGGCAATTCAAGCATCATTTTTTGACGATCAACTTGGCGGCGTCTGCAAGTGTCGGCACCACGGCATCAAGATCAAGCTCGCTCACCGGGCGGCCACGGTTGTAACCGTAAGGGACACAGAACACCGCACACCCGGCGGCGCGCGCAGCCTGGGTATCGTTCAGCGAATCGCCGATCAGCAACAGTTCATCCGGCTGAATGCCGAAAACCTGGCAGGCATGCAGCAAAGGCATCGGGTCAGGTTTCTTCTTCGGCAAGGTGTCGCCGGACAGGATGAGCTCGAAGTAATCGAACAGCCCGGTGTCTTTCAGCAACGGATGCGTGAAGCGCGCCGCCTTGTTGGTGATGCAGGCGAGCCGGTAACCACCGGCGCGCAGGGCCTGCAAGCCGTCGATCACGCCGGGGAAGACGCGGCTTTTGCGCGAGACATGGGCGCCATAGTGCTTTTCGTAGCTGGCCAGCGCCTGTTCGAATAGGGCCGGATCCGGCTCGGCCTGCATGTCGCGGGTCAGCGAGCGCTTCACCAGACGGGAAACGCCGTTGCCGATATAGGTCTTGATTTCAGCCAGCGAAACGGCCGGCATACCGAGATCGACCAGCATCGCCTCGGCGGCATCAGCCAGATCTTCAGCGGTGTCGAGCAGCGTGCCGTCAAGGTCGATGACCACGGCTTTAACGGGGAGGGGAAAGTTCATGGGTATGGGAGATGAGGAATGAGAGATGGGGAAGGATACGGGGGACACATCCCCCATCACGCATTCCCCATGACTGTTTTTCAGGCCTTGGCCAATTCCGCACGCATCGCGGCAACCACGCTGTCGTAACGATTCGGGTCGGTATCCTTGGCGGCGCCAAAGATGGCGGAACCCGCGACAAAGGTATCAACACCGGCCTTGGCGACTTCGCAAATGTTGGCCGGGCCAACGCCGCCGTCAATTTCGAGACGACAGTTGTAGCCACCGGCGTCGATCATCGCGCGCACTTTACGAGCCTTGTCGAGCACATAGGGAATGAACTTCTGACCGCCGAAACCGGGGTTGACCGACATCAGCAACACCATGTCGAGCTTGGGCAACATGTATTCCAGGATATCCAGCGGCGTTGCCGGGTTGAATACCAGACCAGCCTTGCAGCCGCTTTCCTTGATCAGGCCAATGGTGCGATCGACATGCTCGGACGCTTCCGGGTGGAAAGTGATGTAGGTGGCCCCCGCTTTGGCAAAGTCGGGAATGATGCGATCAACCGGCTTGACCATCAAATGCACATCAATCGGAGCGGTCACACCGTGCTTGCGCAGCGCTTCACAGACCAGCGGGCCAATGGTCAGATTGGGGACATAGTGGTTATCCATGACGTCGAAGTGAACGATGTCGGCGCCTGCGGCGAGGACTTTATCGACTTCTTCACCCAGCTTGGCAAAGTTGGCGGAGAGGATGGAAGGAGCAATCTGGTAATCGGCCATGACAAATTCCCGGCAAGTTAAAACCGCAATATTACCCGCCGAAGGCCACCTGGAATATAGGGCAGTCTGGACAGTCCGCAACGATTCGTGTGCAATCACCCTCTCTCCCCGCACCCCGCCGCACACCATGGCCGAAATCAGGAAATACCACATCACCGTCACTGCCAAGACTCACTTCATTCCTGAGCAATCAGACGAGGCTGCCGAGCGCTATGTGTTCTCCTATACGATCACCATTTCCAACACCGGCCAGATTGCCGCGCAATTGATCTCTCGACACTGGCAGATCATCGATGCACACCAGAAAGTCCAGGAAGTCCGCGGCCTCGGCGTGGTCGGCGAGCAACCCCTGCTGAAGCCCGGCGACAGCTTCGAGTACACCAGCGGAACCGCCGTCTCGACCCCGGTTGGCGCGATGAAAGGCAGCTATCAGATGGTTGCCGAAGATGGCAAACCGTTTGAAGCGGAGATTCCGGAGTTCATTCTCTCTGTGCCGCGCGTGCTGCATTGATAGAACCCTGGTATTTCTTCGATTTGCCTGCGTTGCCAGACGGGAAAGCTTCCTTTTGACAGAGCCCCGTTGACGCAGCCAGTTCAATTTTTCGCTCCATCTGTTGTTTTATTTGTTTTTTTCATCAGAGTTTCCATGCGCGTTTATATATTGATGGGCTTGATTGCCGTGTTGAGCTCAGGCTGCAGCTTGTTGGACCTGAAGCCGGACGCGCCGCAGAAACCGGTCAAACCAGTACCTGCCGAGACAGCCCCACCTGTGTTCGTCTTACCAGATGTGAGCCCTGCTCCGCCGCCCGAATTCGCACCGCATCTGCCTGCCGTGGTCGAACCAGTCAAAACCCCGACCGCCGTTTTGCCGGAACCAGGCAAACCGACGCCCGTTTCGATGCCCTGGTTGAAGCCGGTGGAATGGACGCACCTGCCCGGCTGGCGTGACGACGACATGTCGCCTGCATGGCCGGCACTGCATCAATCTTGTCGTGGCCTGAGAAGCAATCCTGCCTGGACTGAAGTTTGCCAAGCCGCGATGCAGCTTCCCGCTTCACCAGATGCCGCAAGTGTCAGAGCTTTTTTCGAACAGCATTTTTCACCCTGGCAAATTCACCAGGCTGAGAACAGCACAGAAGGTCTGGTAACGGGGTATTACGAGCCCCTGCTGCGTGGGAGTCGTTTCGCAACCGCCAAATACCGCTTCCCAATCTACGCCGCACCTGATGACCTGTTAGTGGTTGATCTCACCAACCTCTATCCAGAATTGAAAAATCTGCGCCTGCGTGGCCGTTTGCAAGGCAACCGGGTCGTGCCTTATTTCAGCCGCGCTGAAATCGAGGCTGGTTCAGCACCGACGCGAGGCAAAGAACTGGTCTGGGTAGACGATGCGGTGGAGTTATTTTTCCTTCAGGTGCAAGGCTCGGGCCGCGTGCAACTCGAAAATGGCGACACCGTGCGTGTGGGTTACGCCGATCAAAACGGCCATCCGTATCGCTCGATCGGCAAATGGCTGATTGAAAATGGCGAGCTCACGCTCGACAAGGCTTCAATGCAGGGGATCAAGGATTGGGGAAGACAAAATTCGGCACGTTTGCCGGAACTCCTGAACGCCAATCCCAGTTATGTTTTTTTCCGCGAACTGCCGAACCACCTCAGTGGCCCTCTCGGCGCCTTGGGGGTGCCGCTCACGGCCGAACGCAGTATCGCCATCGACCCACGCAGCATGCCTCTGGGCGCGCCGGTCTGGCTCGCCACCACCCGCCCCAATTCAAACGAGACCTTGAACCGATTGATGCTGGCGCAAGACACTGGCGGCGCCATACGCGGCAATGTGCGCGCCGATTTCTTCTGGGGATTCGGCGACGAAGCCGGCAAAAAGGCCGGCTCGATGAAACAGAAAGGCCGCATGTGGGTTCTGTTGCCGCGTGACTTCCCGCTGGTCACGCCCTGATTTGAGCGCGGAAACTCGTCTCAGCTTCAATCTTCCAGTTTGAAATCGACCCGGATGTAGGCCTGATATCTGACCGGCTGACCATCTTTCATCGCCGGACTGAAGCGCGCCTCCCGAAATGCGGACAACGCGGCCTTGTCAAACACATCCGGCGGAGTTGCTTCGACAACCTCCACCGAGAGCACACGACCCAGATCGTCGATTTTCAGCATCAATTTAAGCGTGCCTTCGATATCGCTTCGTTTCGCCTGTTCTGGATAGATCAGTTCAACCGTACCAATCACTTTCGGCTGTTTGTCGACCTGACGCGCCAAGTACCATTGGGTATCGAGACCAATCGGCAAACTTGGCAACCCCGTGTCTTGCTGCGTGCCACGCAAAATTTCCGCGGACGCAACCGACTTTGCGTCTGGTGCGCCACCTGCGGAAGATGCGCTATTCGTTACCGAATTTGCTGACACTAGAGAAGCTGGAACTTGTTCCGCTTCCGGCTTCGCATCAGGCTTCACATTCTGGGTGACCTCGGTTTCTGGCTGACGCGCCACCACCGTCTCGGCTGGGCTGGGTACTGTGCTTGGGTCTGGGCTTGCGTCTTTCGGCGCCACAGCCAACACCACCTTCTCAGATACATCCGGCTCAGACTCAAGCACCGGTTCGATCAAAGCGTCCTGATTCGGCTCCGGCTGTGATGCGGGTGTCTGCAACCGCGCATTGATCTGGATGACTTGGCGACCACTACTGACCGGCGCGACCTGAAACAGCACAAGAAAAATGAAATGAAGCCCGGCCGAAACCAGCAATCCAAGCGCAATCGGCTGGCGCAGCCAACCCCAATCCCTGTTCAATGTAATTCCAACCATCATGCCCGGATTATAAAGTCCGACAGGCTGCTAGACCCTATGCCAACTTATTCAACCAGAGGTGAGATCGCCATCCAGATACAGCCAACGGCCTTCCAAACGTACAAATCGACTTGTTTCCCGCATACGAAAGCCTCGTCCGTCAATCTTGTAACGCGCAACAAACTCAACCTCGGCATGATCTGCATCGATCTGTGAATATCGTTTGACCGCCAGCCCAAGCCACTGCGTTGGCGATGTCTGATCCAAATCCAGACTTTCCGGGCATGTATCTGGATGCCAGGTTGCCAATAAATAAGCGGCGTCATTCAGCACATAGGCTGTGTAGCGCGAGCGCATTAACGCTTCCGCACTCGCAGGCAGACGCTCAGCCAGTAAAAGCGGCTGACAACAATCCTGAAGATTTCTGGCCGAACCACATGGGCACAGCATGAGAACCGAAGCGGCTTTCATGCTGACCGCATACTGGCAAACAGAATGCCGGTCATGACTGTTTCATTGCTGCTTCATATCCGCTTTTTTAGCAAGACTGATCTGCTCCGGGGTCATCGCATTCTTGTTGCGTTGGAACTCGTCCTTGCCGCGCGGATGACCATGGATTGCCGCCATCTCAAGCCAGTAATAAGCAGAAACTCGATCTTTCTTGATTCCGGGTTGATGCAAATACAATTCGCCAAGGGTGAAATAGGCATCGACATAGCCTTGCTGGGCCGCTTTCGTGTAGCACTTTTCAGCGCTTTCAAATCGTTGCGGGACACCTTGCCCTTCTTCATACAGAAGCCCCATGTAGTATTGCCCTTCCTTGTCGCCAAGCTTGGCCAACGTGGAAAACTCACGCGCTGCAGTATCAAAATCACCGTTGGCATACGCCATCAGGCCGGCATCGAAATCCGCCTGAACCGGTGCATTCAACAAGAACACAGCTAACAGGGCTTCGGCAAAAAGAGCAATAGGATGATGCATGGCAGATCAACGATCAAATGCAGAACGCAGCAACATTAGCATTTAATGATATTCATGAAAACGTCCCGATACGATTCCTATGGATAGGCCAAAAACTTGGTTGCCGCACTGCAGCAGGCAATACCGCTGCTTTCAACGTCAGCATCCTGGTTTTGGCGAGCCGGAATACGATCAACGTGAGTGGTTTGTATAGCGCAGCCTGCATCCGCCGACTTTATTACGCCAGCTTGGAGACGACACTTAAAGTGATTTGATATGAACATCAACGAACCATCTCTTCCAGAACAGTCTTTTGAGTTGTCCACCAGACCTGTGGATAACCATGTTGATAAGCCATTCCCAACTCGAAAAAAGCCTTATGAAACGGGCAGTTAGATTCACGGCAATATTTTTACGCAGACAATAATGCTATTAAAAACAATGGGTTATATACGCCGCTAGAGAATAATTTACTACTCTTGGAGGTTTTCGAAGTCAACTCCCATTGTGTGCATAAGTACATCAGTAACCTGTAATTTTGAAAGACCACAAGGCTATCGTCCCGCGAGCTGCCAACACCGGAAACCTCGCGTAACAATCGGGACAGAAATCATACGGCCAACGGAGCCGCATGCTTGTCGCTTAAGAAACCATCTTTGGAAGATAGAGTTTCCAGCTCTGCGGTTTGCCTCGACAAATTTGGAAAGTTCTCGTATGGCGAAATTGCCACGCTGTTGTTGAGAAGAAACCGGATACCGGCTTTTTCGCCATCCACTTCATCATCATGTGCTTATATATGACCATTAAATTATCTAATGGATGTGAATCATGAAAAGCCTGGTTCTCCTATCTTTCCTTACGCTTTCGCCTGATGCCCCCACCATCACCGGAAAAGCCGAGTACTTCGATAACGAAGCAAGCTGCAAAACCCGCATGTACGAAATCCGGCATTCGCACCAAGCCCCCAGTTCCGTGCGCTGCTCCTGTCACAAAACCATTCCTCCGGTTGAGGCAGAGGGCAACGACGCAATTTGATGGATATTGTCGGCAGCACACACGCTTGTTTTGTCTCGCTTATGCAACAAGTCCAAAGCACCTTTCAACCCACCAATATAAATGTTCTTACCTACGTCATTGCCCTATATCATTAACACATATTAGCTTTTTCTTATATATGTAAAGGAGCAAGACCATGAAAGATCGTAAAGCCTCAATTGCCGGCATGTTGTTAGTTCTAAGCTTGGGCGCCAGTGGTATTCAAGCTGCTGAATCGACTCAAATCGACACATTGGACGTATTGAATGTTGCCCCCTGTAAGGCCAGTGGTGATGGCACTTATGCTGAAATGATTACCACCATGGCTTCTGTGTTGCCGCCTGCCGAAGCAGAAGCATTTCTGGCGCGTTATTGCGACGCATGCAACAAACAGAAACTGCTGGTTTCGCAAGCCCGCTGATTACTGCAAAACGGCTGCCAGGCTCAACGCCTGGAAGCCGTTTTGTTTACTTCAGAAACAAGTTGTAGGCCGGGTTGCGTGATTCATTCCAGTAGCGATAACCAAGGTCATCCAGAAACGACTGAAATTCCTCCTTCTGCTCAGGCGCAACCTGAATGCCAGTCAACACACGCCCGTAGTCCGCGCCATGGTTGCGGTAATGGAACAAGCTGATGTTCCACGCATGGCTCATGCTGTTGAGGAATTTCATCAATGCACCCGGACGTTCAGGAAACTCAAAGCGATAAAGCACTTCATGTTCCGCATGCGGCGCACGGCCGCCAACAAGATGGCGGATATGCAACTTGGCCATTTCGTTGTCGGACAAATCCAGCACGGGTAACGCATGCGTAGTCAGAGTGGAGATGAGTGCATCGACTTCGGCTCGATCAGGCACTTGCACGCCAACAAAAATGTGCGCTTCGTTGGCATTGGCATACCGGTAATTGAACTCGGTGATGGCACGGGCACCAAGCAGCGTGCAGAAGGTCTTGAAACTGCCCGGTTCTTCCGGAATGGTGACGGCAAGCACCGCCTCACGCTTTTCGCCTAGTTCAGCCCGTTCGGCAACAAAACCAAGACGGTCAAAATTCATGTTTGCGCCACTGGCAATGGCAACCAGTGTCTTGCCGACGACCTGCTCACGTTCAGCCCAAACCTTGGCGCCTGCCACACCGAGCGCACCAGCTGGTTCCAGAATGGAGCGGGTATCTTCGAAGACATCCTTGATGGCGGCGCAAATTGCGTCGTTGCTGACACGGATGATTTCATCAACATAAAGCTGGCAAAGACGGAAGGTTTCCTCGCCAACCTGCTTTACCGCCACGCCATCGGCAAAGATGCCCACCTGAGTCAAGGTGATGCGCTCCTTTTTGCATAGGCTGCGCGCCATGGCATCCGCGTCCTCCGGTTCGACACCGATGATTTTGATATCCGGACGCAGACGTTTGATGTAGGCGCCTATACCGGCGATCAAACCGCCGCCGCCAACCGGCACAAAGATCGCGTCGATCGGGTTGCGTGATTGACGCAGCACTTCCATGCCGATGGTGCCCTGGCCGGCGATGACTTCCGGATCGTCATACGGATGCACGAACACCTTGTTCTCCGCCCGGGCGATTTCCATGCCGCGTTTGTAGGCATCGTCGTAAGAGTCACCATGCAAAACCACCGTTGCGCCACGCTTTGCCACGGCATCAATCTTGATGCCGGGCGTTGTTGCCGGCATAACGATGGTGGCTTCACACCCCAACACCCGTGAAGCCAGCGCAACACCCTGAGCATGGTTGCCAGCACTTGCGGCAACAACGCCTTGGTCGAGTTGGGCTTGCGTCAAACCCGCCATCTTGTTGTACGCGCCGCGCAACTTGAAAGAGAAAACCGGTTGCATATCTTCACGCTTGAGCAAAACCGTATTGCCGAGGCGACGCGAAAGATTGGTTGCGATATCCAGCGGAGATTCAATCGCGACGTCATAAACCCGCGCCAGAAGGATGCGCTCAAGATAATCGGTCATGAAGTCCGCCGAGGTTGCAATGAATAGATGAACATGGTGTTTGATGAGGCCGCGAAAGCTCGCTATTCTCAAGCCTATTTAGCGAACTTCAAACCACTAACAAGAGAAGAGAACCTCATCATGCTGACCCAAGACGAAATGAAACAAGCCACCGCGCGTGCCGCGATCGAATACGTCCCCGCCGGCATCATCGGCGTCGGCACCGGCTCGACCGCCAATTTCTTCATTGATGCGCTGGCCGACATCAAAGGCCGCATTGATGCTGCCGTCGCCTCCTCGGTCGCTACCGCCGAACGCCTGAAGAAAGTGGGCATTCGCGTGATTGACCTGAATGAAGCCGGTGAGATGGAAGTCTATGTCGACGGCGCCGATGAAATCACCCGCCACATGGCGATGATCAAAGGCGGTGGCGGTGCATTGACGCGCGAAAAGATCGTTGCCGCCTGCGCGAAAAAATTCGTCTGCATCATCGACCAGACCAAACTGGTCGACGTCATGGGCTCATTCCCGTTACCGGTAGAAGTCATTCCGATGGCACGTTCCTACGTTGCGCGCCAACTGGTCAAAATGGGCGGCAACCCGGTTTTACGCAGCGGCTTCACCACCGACAACGGCAACGTGATCCTCGACGTGCATGGCATGAGCATCCTCGACCCGGTGGCGATGGAAACCGAAATCAACCAGATCGTCGGCGTCGTCACCGTCGGTTTGTTTGCTCGCCGAGGCGCTGATGTCTGCCTGATGGGCACGCAAGAAGGCGTGCAGACATTCAAACGCTGATTGTGCGGGAGCGGTTCTGAAGTTACTGGGGCCGCTCAATATCCTCTTCGAAGGTACCGTTTTCAGCCGGCACCTTGTATGACTCGTTGGCCCAGGCGCCCAGATCGATCATCTTGCAACGCTCACTGCAAAACGGACGAAACGCATTTTCCGACCGCCACACCACCTCTTTGCCACAAGTCGGACATGCGACCCGGGTGAGTTTTTCCGCCATGAAGATCTCCTGCTGAGCAAATAAAAAAGGGTATCCGGAATTTACTGTTGACATGCACGACAACTCCAAAAACACCGCCATCGTCCGGGCGGTCGCCACGTTCTGCCAGGAAGCAGGCATGGATATGGTGGCGGAAGGTATCGAAACCGAACAACAACTCAAAACGGTCAGCGCCCTTGGCGTCACTGAAGTCCAGGGTTACTTGCTCGCCCGCCCGAAGCCGGCGAGCGAACTCGACGCGCTGATTGAGCGCGGGGCGTTGGTCACCTCTCGTGCAAGTCATCGGGTACAAAGCTGAAATGGATATCGAGCCGGAGTCGATTCCAACCTGGGCGCACTGGCTGGCGCAGGATGAAGACGGAACATGGTGGGCTTACGAGGCCGAACCCAACCAGCAACACAACGGCTGGTACGAGAACGAAGTCGGCCGCATCCTGCGCCTTGGCTCTGCGGACCCGCCTGCAGACTGGCGAAGCATGCTGATCCGGCAGCCAAACAACTGACGGCGACATCCATGGCATCGGGCATTTATCAATGATCGGCATTGAAAAATGCCTATTGCACCCGCTTGGCCGTCGCAACATCATCCGCACCTCATCAAAACAAGCTGGAGACAGGCATGACCGATTCGTTCGCAGCGCAACCCATTCCAGCCGGTGATTGGGACGCCCAGGTCGCCATCATCGGCGGTGGACCTGGCGGCGAGGATTGCGCGCGCGATCTGGCCGATCACGGCATCAAGGTGGTGATGATCAACAACGCGGCCCTGCCCGGCGGCGAATGTCTCTGGCGCGGCTGCATTCCTTCCACGGCCTGGCGGCACGCCGCCGATGTGATTCGCGACCGCGCGCACGACCCGGACAAGGGCGTGGTCGGCACGCAATCGCCCAGCCTGGACTGGGCGACGCTGGAAGCGCATCGAAAAGGCATCCTGCAAACACGCGGCGAACTCGCCGCGCAGGCCGACAAGAGCATCAAGATCGTCAGCCGCCACGGCTTTGCCTCGTTCATCGACGCGCATACCTTGAAGATCGTCGACCCGAATGGCGCGGAATCGACATTGACCTTCGGCGCGGCGGTGATTTCCACCGGCGCGCCGCCATTCGTGCCGCCGATCCCCGGCGCGCGCGAGGCGATGGCCGGCGGCGGTGTGCTGACTTCCGACAGCATCTGGTCCTTGCCGGCGCCGCCGCGTCGGCTGGGCATCATCGGCGGTGGCGTCATCGGCGTTGAAATGGCGCAGATCTGGTACGACTTCGGCGCCGAAGTGCTGATGCTGGAAGCAAAAGACCGCATCCTGGCCGAGATCGAGGATGACATCGCCAAGCAACTCGGCACCATCCTGGCCAGCGAATTTCCCATCGTCACCGGCGCCAAGATTCTCGAAATCAGCGGCCAACCGGACAGCATGCGGATCAAATACCTCGATGCCGCCGGCGCCCCCGGCGAATCCCTGTGCGACTACATATTGATCGCCACCGGCAAGCGCCCCAACACCACCCCGCTCAATCTGGCTGCCGCCGGCATCGAACTCGACGGCGCCGCGATCAAGACCGATGCCTGTTGCCGCACCAGTACACCGCACATCTACGCGGTGGGCGATGTCATTGGCGGCTACATGCTGGCGCATACCGCCGCCGCGCAAGGCCGCGTCGCCGCCCACAACCTGCTAGGCAAACCACTGGAATACCACCCGGAACTGGATTGCGGCGTCACCTTCAGCCGCCCGCAAGCCGGCTTCGTCGGCCTGTCCATGGCGCAAGCCAAGGCCCGAGGCATCGACGCCGCAGAAGCCAGAATGCCGATGAGCATCGACGCCAAGGCCATGATCACGCTGGAAACCCAGGGCATGA
>CAMDHJ010000074.1 GCA_945897865.1 Tepidiphilus sp. J10 | reverse complement strand
GGGAGCATCAATTTCCGGCTTTCTGGTTGCTGTTTTATCGTTGATCTGTGTTGCGGGGGTCTTGCTCTGGATGAACTGGCAACTGGCGTTGTTCATTCTTCTTCTGAACCCGTTGGTGATTGCTTTTTCGACCCGCCTTGGCAAGAAGGTGAAAGAACTCAAAAAAAACGAAAACAGCGCTTTTGAGGCATTTCAGGAAGCGCTTGGTGAAACCCTGGATGCGTTGAATCAAATCCGCGCGATGAACCGGGAAAAGCACTACCTCAGCCGGGTGCAGGAAAAAGCAGCAAACATTCGCGTACACGCAGCGGCTTTTGCCTGGAAGTCCGATGCAATGAATCGGGTTTCCTTTTTCATCTTTCTTGCCGGGTTTGATATTTTTCGCGCCATCGCGATGCTGATGGTGGTTTTCTCCGATTTAAGCATCGGACAGATGCTGGCGGTTTTCGGCTATCTCTGGTTCATGATGTCGCCGGTGCAGGAGATCATCAACATTCAATACTCCTGGTATGCCGCCAATGCGGCAATTGGGCGCATCAATCGCATGTTGGCGCTGCGTCCGGCGGAACAGGGCGAGGCGAATAGCAACCCCTTCCAGACATCGGAGTCCATTGGGCTTGATCTGGTCAATGTCAGCTTTTCCTATGGTGATGGCGAAAACGTTCTGGATGAGGTCAATCTCTCGATTGCCCCAGGCGTAAAGGTGGCGTTGGTTGGCGCATCGGGGGGAGGTAAGTCGACCATGGTGCAAGCGTTGCTCGGGCTTTATCCGTTGCGTGCCGGGGTGATCCGCTATGCCGGTATTGATGTTGCCGAGATCGGCTGGGACCGGGTGCGGGAAAATGTGGGCGTCGTGTTGCAGCATCCGGTGCTGTTCAATGCCAGCGTGCGTGAGAACTTGACGCTGGGGCGGGAATTCAGCGACAGCGATTTGTGGCAGGCTCTGGAGATCGCTCAACTGAAGGATTTCATCTTCAATCTGGATGCCGGATTGGATAGCTTGATCGGCAAGAGCGGTGTCCGACTTTCCGGCGGTCAACGCCAGCGATTGGCGGTTGCACGGGTGGTTCTGGGCCAACCCAAAGTGGTGATCCTGGACGAGGCAACTTCGGCGCTGGATAGCAAGACAGAGCATGATCTGCATGCAGCCATGGCGGATTTTTTGCGCCATCGGACAACCTTGATCATCGCGCATCGGCTTTCGGCGGTGCGCCAGGCGGACCGCATTCTGGTGTTTGAAAATGGCCGTATCGTCGAGGAAGGCGTGCATGAAAGCCTGATGCAGAGCGGTGGTCTGTATCACCAACTGTATGTGCACGCTTGACGATGTTTCACGTGAAACACACCATCAAACCGGTGACCGCATGGCGTAGAATCCGCCGCCTGTCAGAGTCTATGAAGCGTCCAGCAAGGCCATGATTTTCCCCGAAGTTTTTGATGTCATTGTGGTGGGTGGCGGCCACGCCGGCTGCGAGGCGGCGTTTGCCTCGGCGCGCATGGGTATAAAGACCTTGCTGCTCAGTCACAACATCGAAACACTCGGTGCGATGTCCTGCAATCCTTCCATCGGTGGTATCGGCAAGGGCCATCTGGTGAAGGAAGTCGATGCCCTCGGCGGGGTCATGGCGATTGCCACCGATGAGGCAGGAATTCAGTTCCGCACGCTTAATTCATCGAAGGGTCCGGCGGTGCGGGCAACGCGAGCGCAAGCCGACCGTCTCCTCTACAAACAGGCGATTCGCAGCCGCCTGGAGAATCAGGTCAATCTGACCCTGTTTCAGCAGGCGGTGGATGACCTGATTCTAGAGGCGGACTGCGTTGCCGGTGTGCGTACCCAGCTTGGCATCGTGTTCAAGGCGCGTGCTGTTGTGCTGACTACCGGGACTTTTCTTGCCGGTCTGGTACACGTAGGCCTGGCAAATTTTCAGGCTGGTCGCATGGGCGATCCGCCTGCGGCTTCGCTTGCCGCGCGGCTGCGTGAATTGAGCCTGCCGGTTGGCCGTCTGAAGACGGGAACGCCGCCCCGGATCGATGGACGCAGCATCGATTTTTCATTGATGCAAATCCAGCCAGGTGACGATCCGGCACCCGTTTTCTCGTTCATGGGTCGGCGCGAGATGCATCCCACCCAATTGCCGTGCTGGATTACGTCGACCAATGAAACGACGCATGAAATCATTCGTCAGGGACTGGACCGTTCACCGCTGTATACCGGCGTTATCGAGGGTGTCGGGCCGCGTTATTGCCCTTCTATTGAAGACAAGATTTCACGCTTTGCCGATAAAACTGGGCATAACGTTTTTCTTGAGCCGGAAGGCCTGACCACGCATGAGTTTTATCCCAACGGAATTTCCACCAGTCTCCCATTCGATGTGCAGTTGAACTTGGTGCGCTCGATTCGTGGGCTGGAACGGGCGCATCTGCTGCGCCCTGGCTACGCGATTGAATACGATTACTACGATCCGCGCGGGCTCAAGCCGAGCCTGGAAACCAAGTCTATTGCCGGTCTTTTCTTTGCTGGACAGATCAATGGCACAACCGGCTATGAAGAAGCTGCGGCGCAAGGTTTGTTGGCGGGCCTGAATGCCGGTTTGCAGGTCAAGCAGCTGGCTGCCTGGTGGCCGCGTCGCGATCAGGCCTATCTTGGCGTCATGGTTGATGACCTGACGACACGTGGCGTACTCGAGCCGTATCGGATGTTCACCAGTCGCGCCGAATATCGCTTGTCATTGCGGGAGGACAACGCCGATCAAAGATTGACTGAAATCGGTCGCGGCCTTGGTCTCGTGGATGACGCGCGCTGGCAGCGCTTCGAGGCAAAACGGGAGGCGATGGCGCTTGAAAGCGAACGCCTGAAGGCGACCTGGGTAAATCCGAAAAATCTGTCGGATGAACATGCGCAACGCCTGCTCGGTCAGTCGATTGAGCGTGAATACAGTCTGTTCGATCTGTTGCGGCGACCACAGGTAGCGTATGCCGATCTGGTCAATCTGCCCAATGCCGGCCCCGGCATTGCCGACCAGGAAGCTGCCGAGCAGATCGAAATCGAGGCGAAATATGCCGGCTATGTGACGCGTCAACTTGATGAAATTGAGCGTCAACGCGGACAAGAGCACCAGGCTTTGCCACTCGACTTCGACTATATGAGTTTGAGCAGCCTGTCGATTGAAGTGCGCCAGAAGTTGAACCAGGTTAAACCTGCGACTTTGGGCCAGGCTTCGCGTGTGGCCGGTGTGACTCCGGCGGCGATCTCGGTGTTGATGGTTTATTTGAAGCGTGGTGAATTGGGTGAACGCGCTGGGTTTGCCAAGGAGTCGACATGACCTTGGCTACTTCGCTTGATGCTGGTTTGACGGAAATGGCGCTTGAGTTGTCGGTGCAGGCAAAAGAGTCATTGCTTGCCTATCTGTCCTTGCTAATCAAATGGAACAAGACCTACAACTTGACAGCAATTCACGAGCCGGAGCGGATGTTGACGCATCACATTTTGGACAGCTTGGTATTGGTGCCGCATGTTGAACCTGGTCGCCTACTAGATGTTGGCAGTGGCGCAGGATTTCCTGGCATTCCGTTGGCAATCGCGCGACCGAATTTGCAGGTCACTGTGATGGATGCCAGTCAGAAAAAATGCGGTTTCATGCAGCAGGTGGTGATCGAATTGAAGCTAGCCAACGTCAATGTGGTGCATGCCCGGGTCGAGGCTTCTCAGGCGCCGGAAAAATTCAACCTGATTGTCTCGCGTGCATTCGCTGAACTAGCTGATTTTGTCCGGCTTAGCGCGCATCTGCTGGCGCCCGGCGGGCATTGGCTGGCGATGAAGGGTGTGTTACCGCAGGCGGAAATTACGCATCTCAAAGCGGCGCGAGTGCTGCGCGCACTGCCGCTGCAGGTTCCTGGCCTGAATGCCGAACGAAGTTTGATCATCATGGAACCCGTCTGATGGCTCGCATACTTGCAATAACCAATCAAAAGGGCGGTGTCGGCAAAACCACGACGGCCGTCAATCTCGCCGCCAGTCTGGCCAGTCTTGGTAAGCAGGTGCTGCTGGTCGATCTGGACCCGCAGGGCAATGC
Organism: Tepidiphilus sp. J10; assembly: GCA_945897865.1. Taxonomy (GTDB): domain Bacteria; phylum Pseudomonadota; class Gammaproteobacteria; order Burkholderiales; family Thiobacillaceae; genus PFJX01. Next base: position 14,393 of record CAMDHJ010000074.1, on the reverse strand, counting down.
GACCACTGCCAGCGGAGCCGAGAAGCAGAGCTTGAGCAAGACGGTTTATCAACTGTTGCTGGGTGCAGACAACTATGCCGCCGTGAGATTGCGTTCCGAAGCCGGCGGCTTCGACCTGCTGCCGGCGAATCGCGAGCTGGCCGGGGCGGAGATCGAACTGGTGGACGCCAAGCAGCGCGAATTCCGCCTAAAGATGGCGCTCGACAAGGCAGCCGTGGAATACGATTTCATCCTGATTGATTGCCCGCCGGCATTGAATCTGCTGACCGTGAATGCGCTGACTTGCGCGCACGCGGTGTTGATCCCGATGCAATGTGAGTACTTTGCCATCGAAGGTCTTGCCGATCTGGTCAACACGATCAAGAAAATCAAGGCGCGGTTGAATCCGGATCTGGTGATCGATGGCGTGGTGCGGGTGATGTTCGATAACCGGAATACATTGGCGCAGCATGTCTCCGACCAACTCAAGGCGCATTTCGGCGCCAAGGTATTCGACGCTGTTGTGCCACGCAATGTTCGCCTTGCGGAAGCGCCCAGCCATGGTCTGTCGGTTTTGCAGTACGACCGCGCTTCCAAAGGCGCGCAGGCATATCTACAAATGGCGCGCGAGCTGCTGAAGAAACAAGCTATCGCTACCGGAGGGACAGGACGTGGCTAGATTGAAGGGATTGGGGCGAGGACTCGATGCGTTGTTGGGCGAAGGCGATACCAATGATGGCGAGCGATTGCTGACTTTGCCGGTCGAAAGCCTGGTGCCCGGCAAATATCAGCCGCGTACCCGCATGGATCAAGCTGCGTTGGATGAACTCGCAGCTTCAATCCGCTCGCAAGGGTTGATGCAGCCGATTCTGGCCCGGACGATTCCAGGCGGTCAGTTCGAGATCATCGCGGGTGAGCGGCGTTGGCGTGCCAGCCAGTTGGCTGGCTTGAAGGAAGTGCCGGTTCTGGTTCGCGTGGTAGAGGATGAGGCAGCGCTGAAGATGGCGCTGATTGAGAATATTCAGCGCGAAAACCTGAATCCGCTGGAGGAAGCCCTGGGTATCCATCGACTAATTCAGGAGTTTTCCATGACCCATCAGACCGCCGCTGAATCGGTCGGCCGGTCACGCGTCGCAGTGTCGAATTTGCTTCGCCTGTTGAATCTTGCCAAACCGGTGCAAGCTATGTTGATGGGTGGTGAGTTGGACATGGGGCATGCGCGCGCGTTGCTTGCACTGACCCATGCTCGCCAGGTTGACGCGGCGCATGAGGTGGCACGCAAGGGTATGTCGGTTCGCGAAGCGGAGCGATTGGCGGCGCGGATGGCAAAACCGAAGGAAAAGTCGGTGCCCCGGAAAGACCGTGATGTGGCGCGGTTGGAAGAGGAGTTGACCGAGCGTTTGGGTGCCATGGTCAAAATCGGCGCCAACAAGTCGGGTGCGGGCCGGATTACCATTAATTTTGATAATCTTGAACAATTAGACGAATTGTTGCGTCGCATCAATTGATTTTGATCAATAATGCAACCCGAAGCGGCAGGCCGACTTATCAAAGCAATTGATGATTGCATCAGCCTCGCTAATTAATATATTATCGTCCGCTAATGTTTTTTGCTCTGCTGCTCCAATGTATCGTTGTTATGCTTGTCGGGGCGATGGGATGGTTCGCGCAGGACGGTCAATTTGTCATGGCTATGCTGTATGGTGGCTTGGTGGCGGTAGTGAGTTCGGGCTTGTTGGTATTTCGCTGGCAACAAGGATTACATGACTATCATTGCGATGGTCAGCGGCATCTAAAGTCATTCAACCGTTCCATGCTGGAACGGTTTTTTGTTGTCGGTTTTTTGTTGGCGGTGGGATTCGGCGTGCTGGATCTGCTGCAGTTTGTGATGTTGTCGGGATTTATCGTGGGACAACTGGCATGGGTGGTGGCGATGACACTGGCCCGGCGGATGTTCTGATTATGGATTCAAGCCCTAGGTGATAACCCAGGGCAAAACAAAGAGTTAGAGCCATGTCCGCGGAAGCGCACACCTCAACGGAATACATCAAGCATCACTTGCAGAACCTGACCTATGGTCAGCATGCCGACGGTACCTGGGGCCTGGCGCATTCGGCGCAGGAGGCCAGGGAAATGGGCTTTATGGCGATCAATCTGGATACCATGGGCTTTTCAATTCTGCTCGGCGTTCTGTTCTTGTTCTTCTTTCGCAAAGTAGCGCAATCTGCTGCAACCGGTGTTCCCACGGGTTTGCAGAACTTTGTCGAATGGATCGTCGAATTCGTCGATTCCAGCGTCAAAGGGTCTTTCACCGCGCGCAATCCGATGGTAGCCCCGCTGGCATTGACCATATTCATCTGGATTTTCCTGATGAATCTGATGGATTTGCTGCCGATCGACTGGCTGCCTGGCGTAGCTGGCATGCTGGGTCTGCCCTATATGAAAGTTGTGGCCTCCACCGATCCGAACGCAACTTTTGGTATGTCGCTCACCGTGTTTGCATTGGTGATTTACTACAGCATCAAGATGAAGGGGCTTGGAGGTTTTATCGGTGAACTAACGCTGCAGCCATTTGGCAAATGGGGAATGCCTGCCAATCTGCTGCTGGAAGGCGTCAACCTGATTGCCAAACCTGTTTCGCTGGCCTTGCGTTTGTTCGGCAATATGTATGCTGGTGAGATGATCTTTATCCTGATTGCGATCATGTTCTCCGGCGGTGCGGTGCTAGCCGTAACGGGCGGTGTGTTGCAGTGGGCGTGGGCGGTCTTCCATATTTTGATCATTACCTTGCAGGCTTTCATTTTCATGACGCTGACCATTGTCTATCTCGACATGGCGCATCAAGAACACCATTAAAATTTTTTAAATTGTTGATACAGGAGTAACCAAATGACTGAAGTTCAAGCTCTGCTGTTCATCGCCGGCGCCATCATGATGGGTCTGGGCGCACTCGGTGCATCCATCGGCATCGGTATTCTCGGTGGCCGTTTCCTGGAAGGTGCCGCCCGTCAGCCGGAACTGATTCCGATGCTGCGCACCCAGTTCTTCATCGTCATGGGCTTGGTTGATGCTGTGCCGATGATCGCTGTCGGTCTGGCCATGTACGTCCTCTTCGCGGTTGCGGCTTGATCAACCTCCGCAATAACCCGTAAGAGGAGCGGTCATGAATATCAATATGACCCTGATTGGGCAGTCCATAACCTTCGCCATCTTCGTATGGTTCTGCATGAAGTTTGTATGGCCGCCCATTGTCAGTGCATTGGAAGCGCGCAAGAAGCAGATTGCCGACGGGCTGGCGGCTGCGGATCGCGGCAAGCATGAACTTGAACTCGCTGCAAAACGTGCCAGTGAAACACTGCATGAAGCCAAGCTGAAGGCCTCCGACATCATTGCTCAGGCAGAAAAACGTGCCATGCAGATTGTTGAAGAAGCCAAGGATGTGGCAAAAGCGGAAGGTGATCGTCTGATTGTTTCCGCCAAGGCTGAGATCGAGCAGGAATCGCATCGAGCACGCGAAGCGTTGCGTGGTGATGTGGCCGCTCTGGTGGTGGCGGGAGCAAGCAAGGTGTTGCGTCGTGAAGTCAACGCGCAAGCCCACGCTGATCTCCTGGAAGCTATCAAGAACGAGCTCTGACATGGAACGTGCAACGTTAGCCCGCCCCTACGCAGAAGCAATCTCAAAGCTTGCTGCGGAAGCGTCAACCTGGAACCGATGGTCGGAACGCCTGACACTGCTCGCCATGGTGGCAAGCGATAGTCAGATTCAGACTCTTGCGGGTAATCCTGCCATACCAGCTTCTCGCGTCACGGAAATCATGCTCTCGGTTTGCGGCGACAAGCTTGCAGCTGAGGGTGAAAACCTGGCCCGCCTGCTGGTCGACAACAAGCGTTTGACCCTGCTGCCTGAAATTCTTGCTGCGTTTGAGGCATTGAAAGCTGAACAAGAAGGTGAACTGGCCGCCCATATCACCAGCGCATTTGAGTTGGATGCCAAGCAGATGTTCGGACTGATTGCCAAGCTGGAGGCCAGATTTGGTCGCAAGGTTTCGGCGACTCAATCTCTGGATGACGCGTTGATTGGCGGTGTGGTGATCCAGGTTGGCGATGAAGTCATGGATGCGTCGGTGCGCGGTGGGCTTGAAGCTCTTGCCGTCACCCTGAAAGCTTAATTAGGAAATTTGGAGTTCTCATGCAACTCAATTCGTCTGAAATCAGTGAGCTGATCAAGAGCCGCATCCAGAACATGGAATCCGGTTCTGAACTGCGTACCCAGGGGACAGTAGTCTCCGTAACCGACGGCATCGTGCGTGTGCACGGCTTGGCCGAAGTCATGCAGGGTGAAATGCTGGAGTTTCCCGGCAACGTATTCGGCATGGCGCTTAATCTGGAGCGCGACTCAGTCGGCGCTGTGGTTCTGGGTGAATATGAGCATATTTCGGAAGGCGATACGGTCAAATGTACCGGCCGCATTCTCGAAGTCCCGGTTGGCGAAGCGCTGCTAGGTCGAGTTGTCAATGCTCTGGGACAGCCCATTGACGGCAAAGGCCCCGTCGATTGTCCGAACACTTCGCCGATTGAACAGATCGCTCCGGGTGTGATTGCGCGCCAGTCGGTGTCGCAGCCAATGCAGACCGGCTTGAAAGCAATCGACGCCATGGTGCCGGTAGGCCGCGGACAGCGTGAGTTGATCATCGGTGATCGCCAGACCGGCAAGACTGCGGTTGCGATTGATGCGATCATCAACCAGAAAGCTACCGGCGTCCTGTGTATCTACGTCGCCGTCGGCCAGAAGGCATCGAGTATTGCCAACGTCGTGCGCAAGCTCGAAGAGCATGGCGCCATGGCGCACACCATCATCGTTGCTGCAACCGCATCAGATCCGGCTGCGATGCAGTTCATCGCACCCTACGCCGGTTGCACCATGGGTGAATACTTCCGCGATAGCGGGCGTGACGCGCTGATCGTTTATGACGATCTGACCAAGCAGGCCTGGGCGTATCGGCAGATTTCCCTGTTGTTGCGGCGTCCGCCGGGTCGCGAAGCCTACCCCGGTGATGTGTTCTATCTGCATTCACGCCTGCTCGAACGGGCCGCCCGTGTCAACTCCGACTTCGTCGAGAAGAAGACCCAAGGCGCGGTCAAAGGACAGACTGGTTCGCTGACTGCATTACCGATTATCGAAACCCAGGCAGGAGACGTCTCTGCCTTCGTGCCAACCAACGTGATTTCGATTACCGACGGCCAGATATTCCTGGAGTCCGATCTCTTCAACGCGGGTATTCGTCCTGCCATCAATGCCGGTTTGTCGGTGTCGCGGGTGGGTGGCGCAGCGCAGACCAAGGTGATCAAGAAACTAGGTGGTGGCATTCGTCTGGCCCTGGCCCAATATCGTGAGTTGGCCGCTTTCGCCCAGTTCGCATCTGATCTGGATGAGGCCACGCGCAAACAGTTGGAGCGCGGCAAGCTGGTCACCGAGTTGATGAAGCAGTTCCAGTATTCACCGCTCAACGTAGCGGAAATGGCGGTCACACTGTTTGCGGTCAATCGCGGTTATATGGATGACGTAGAAGTCAAACGTGCCTTGTCTTTTGAATCCGCTTTGCAGTCGTTTATGAAGAGCAAATATCCGGTAATCATGGATAAAGTGCAGAGTACGGGTGATCTCGATGGTGAAACCGAGAAGCAGCTCTCGGCAGCCATTGATGATTTCAAGGCCAGCGCGGCTTACTGAACAACAACTGACGGACGAAAAAAAGCATGGCCGCCGGCAAGGAAATTCGCAGCAAGATCAAGAGCGTCGAGAATACGCGCAAGATCACACGCGCCATGGAAATGGTCGCCGCCGCCAAGATGCGCAAGGCGCAAGAACGTATGCGCCAAGCCCGTCCCTATGCGGAAAAGATTGGCCGCGTCGCCGCCCACTTCAGCCAAGCACATCCTGAATACCGGCATCCGTTCGTGGTTTCACGTGAAACCACCAAGCGTGTTGGCCTGATTCTGGTCACAACGGACAAAGGGCTGTGCGGAGGCCTCAATACCAACGCTTTGCGCTTGGCTTTGACCAATCTCAAGGGTTGGGAAGACCAGAAGATTGAAGTGGATGTTAGTGTGATTGGCAATAAGGGCCTGGGATTCATGCAACGCTTGGGAGCCAATGTCGCTTCACAAGTGACAGGACTGGGCGATACGCCGCATATGGAGCGCCTGATCGGGCCGGTTCAGGTCATGTTGGATGCTTACAAAGAAGGGCGGATCGACGCGCTGTATCTGATTTACAGTAAATTTGTGTCGACCATGAAGCAAGAGGCATCGCTAACTCAGTTGCTGCCATTGAATGCAACGGAAGCCGTGGAAATGGCCGAGCACCACTGGGATTACATCTACGAGCCGGAAGCCAAGAGTGTTGTCGACAGTCTGATGGTCAGATACATCGAAGCGCTTATCTATCAGTCCGTAGCGGAAAACCTGGCCTGCGAACAGTCGGCTCGGATGGTGGCCATGAAAGCTGCGTCGGACAACGCCAAGGATGTCGTCAACGAGCTCAAGCTGGTTTACAACAAGACCCGCCAAGCCGCGATTACGCAGGAAATCTCCGAAATCGTCGCCGGTGCTTCAGCGGTATAAACGCCGTCGTTTAACAGATTCGAAATTTGCTAGGAATGAAAGCCATGACCGAAGGAAAAATCGTACAGATCATCGGCGCGGTGGTAGACATGGAGTTCCCCCGTGGATCTCTGCCCAAGGTCTATGACGCGATCAAGATGGAAACACCACCGCTGACGTTTGAAGTACAGCAGCAATTGGGTGACGGTATCGTACGCACCATTGCGATGGGATCGACCGATGGCCTGAAAAGAGGCGCTGCGGTGAGCAACACCGGTATGGCGATTACCGTGCCGGTAGGCAAGGCGACACTGGGCCGCATCATGGATGTGCTCGGTGACCCGGTTGATGAAGCTGGTCCGGTTGGTGCTGAAACGCGCATGCCGATCCACCGCAAAGCGCCTGCTTATGCTGATCAGGCGGCCAACGTGGAAATTCTGGAAACCGGTATCAAGGTCATCGACCTGATCATGCCGATCGCCAAGGGTGGCAAGGTAGGTCTGTTTGGCGGTGCGGGTGTCGGCAAGACCGTCACTTTGATGGAATTGATCCGCAACATTGCCGTAGAGCACAGCGGCTATTCGGTATTTGCTGGCGTGGGCGAGCGGACCCGGGAAGGCAATGACTTCTACCATGAGATGAAAGAAGGCGGCGTGCTGGACAAGGTTGCTCTGGTTTACGGACAGATGAGCGAGCCTCCTGGCAACCGTTTGCGCGTAGCACTGACTGGTCTGACCATGGCCGAATTCTTCCGTGATGAAGGCCGTGACGTGTTGTTCTTCGTCGACAACATCTATCGCTACACACTGGCCGGTACTGAAGTCTCTGCGCTGCTCGGCCGGATGCCTTCTGCTGTGGGTTATCAACCGACACTTGCCTCTGAAATGGGCGCTCTGCAAGAACGCATCACTTCCACGCGTACCGGGTCCATTACCTCGTTCCAGGCAGTATATGTACCTGCCGATGACTTGACAGACCCGTCTCCGGCCACAACCTTCGCCCACCTTGACGCGACTCTGGTTTTAAGCCGGCAGGTTGCTGAATTGGGTATTTATCCGGCGGTAGACCCTCTGGATTCAACCTCGCGTCAGCTCGACCCGTTGGTGGTTGGCGAGGAGCACTACAGCGTTGCCCGACAGGTGCAAGCTACGTTGCAGCGCTACAAGGAATTGCGCGACATCATCGCGATTCTGGGCATGGACGAACTGTCACCAGAAGACAAACTCGCTGTCGCGCGCGCTCGCAAAATTCAACGTTTCCTGTCGCAACCTTTCTTCGTGGCCGAAGTATTTACTGGCGCAGCCGGAAAATATGTCACCTTGAAAGAGACCATCGCCAATTTCAAGGCTATCGTCAACGGAGAATATGACCATTTGCCGGAACAAGCTTTCTACATGGTGGGAACGGTGGATGAGGCGGTAGAGAAGGCAAAGACCATTCAATAAGGATGTAATGTCATGCCCATGACTCTTCATATCGACATCGTCAGTGCGGAAGCTGCAATTTACTCTGGCTTGGCCGAGTATGTGATTGCTCCTGCCGAAATGGGTGAGGTCGGTATCTACCCACGCCACACGCCGCTGCTTAGCAGGCTGAAGCCGGGTTCGGTGCGGATCAAGTCACCAGATAGAACAGAAGAAGATCTGATCTACGTTTCCGGTGGCATTCTCGAAGTGCAACCTGGTGTCATTACCATTTTGTCCGACACTGCTGCGCGTGGTGCTGATCTGGATGAAGCACGTGCTTTGGAAGCGAAGCGGCAGGCAGAAGAAGCCATGAAAAACCGGTCTTCTTCGATGGATTACGCGCGAGCTCAAGCCGAGCTGGCCGAGGCTGTGGCGCAATTGTCAGCGATTCAGAAGCTGCGCAAGATTCGCGGCTAAACCTTCTACGGGAAGCGGTAACAAGACGGCAGCCTGACGCTGCCGTTTTTCTTTCCCTGCCCGCCAGACAAAGCAAGGAAGCGCTGTTTATACTTACGCGCGTTTTCGGCTCTCCCATCTTTGTCCTGCCCCATGAACCTGCCTCTGAATATTGTCATTCTTGCCGCTGGCAAGGGCACCAGGATGAAATCCGACTTGCCCAAAGTCCTGCATCCATTAGCCGGTAAGCCATTGATTGCGCATATTCTGTCTGCTGCGGATCAGCTCGGCCCTGAAAGCATATGCGTGATCTATGGCCATGGTGGGGAAGTTTTGCCGAAGGCTGTAGCTCGACCTGATTTAGCCTGGGCGAAGCAGGAGCCACAGCTCGGCACCGGCCATGCCGTGCAACAGGCCGTTCCGCATCTCAATCCCGCAGCGCTGTGCCTGATTCTGTACGGCGATGTGCCGTTGACCCGCGTGGAAACTTTGCAGGAAATGACGCTGATTGCGCGCGAAGGAGCGATTGCATTGCTTACTGTGCATCTGGCCAATCCATCCGGTTATGGCCGCATCGTGCGCAATGCGCATGGCCAGGTCGAACGCATCGTTGAACAGAAGGATGCCACCCCGGAAGAGCTAGCCATCAATGAAGTCAATACCGGTATTCTCTGCCTGCCCGCCGGCAAGCTGGCTCGCTGGCTGGCGCGTTTGGACAACAAGAATGCGCAGGGCGAGTACTACCTGACGGATGTTATCGGTATGGCCGCAGCAGAGGGAGAGCGAGTCATTCCCTGCCATCCGGCGGCGGAATGGGAAGTACTTGGCATCAACAGCCGTGCGCAACTGGCCGAACTGGAACGTTTGCATCAACGCAATCAGGCGAATCAATTGATGACTGATGGAGTGACATTGATTGATCCAAGTCGGATTGATGTGCGTGGTACGCTGTCCTGTGGGCGCGATGTACTGATCGACATCAACGCGATTTTTGAGGGCGATGTGGTCCTCGGCGATGGCGTGCAGATCGGCGCAAATTGTGTGTTGAAAAATGTGGAATTGGCGGCGGGCGTCCAGCTCAAGCCCTTCTGTCATCTGGAGGGTGCCAAGGTCGGCGCCAATGCGGTGATCGGGCCTTACGCACGTTTGCGTCCTAGCACGGTTTTGGCGGAGGAAACCCATATCGGTAACTTCGTCGAATTGAAGAACGCCCAGGTTGGCTTCAATTCCAAAATCAACCATCTCTCTTACATAGGCGACGCGACGGTGGGAAGCAAAGTCAATATTGGTGCCGGTACCATCACCTGCAATTACGATGGCGCCAACAAGCATCGAACAATTATCGAAGACGATGCCTTCATCGGATCCGATACTCAATTGGTGGCTCCGGTCACGGTTGGCCGGGGAGCAACTTTGGGAGCAGGAACCACGCTGACCAAGGATGCGCCGGCGGACCAATTGACGCTGTCGCGTGCAAAGCAGGTCACGCTTACTGGCTGGCAGCGGCCAGTCAAAAAGAAACCCGCTTAAGAAGTAACTGGAGAATACCTATGTGCGGCATCGTCGGCGCCATCGCTCAACGCAATGTTGTACCCATTCTGATCGAAGGTTTGCAGCGCCTTGAATATCGAGGTTACGACTCGGCCGGTATTGCTGTGCGTCAAACTGATGGTAGCCTGGGCCGTATTCGTGCAGTCGGTAAAGTCGCCCGTTTGCGCGAGTTGCTGGAGACAAATCCGGTCGAAGGTTATCTTGGCATTGCGCACACCCGCTGGGCAACTCACGGCATGCCGGCTGAACGCAACGCGCACCCGCACATGAGTGGGGAGAAAGTGGCGGTGGTGCATAACGGCATCATTGAAAACCATACCGAGTTAAGGGCCGAACTGCAGACCAAGGGCTACTTCTTTACCTCGGAAACCGATACTGAAGTCATCGCGCACCTGCTTGCCCACTTGCAGCAGGAGGAGCCTGATCTATTGCGCGCGGTGCAAAAGGCGATCACCCAACTGGTCGGCGCTTACGGCCTGGCAGTCGCCACTCCATCCGAGGCGGATCGGCTTATCGTCGCCCGCGCTGGCAGTCCCTTGGTGATCGGGCTGGGTATCGGTGAAAACTTCATTGCCTCGGATGTATTCGCGTTGCTGCCGGTCACGCAGCGTTTCATCTTCCTGGAAGAAGGCGATGTGGCAGAAATCCGGCGCGATGGTGTGCGTGTGTTCGATGTCGCCGGCAACCCGGTGGTGCGGCCTGAGCGTCTGTCTCAGCTGTCCGCTTCGACCACCGACAAAGGCCCGTACAAGCATTACATGCTGAAGGAAATCTTCGAGCAGCCATCAGTCATCGCGGAAACACTGGAAGGCCGCATCCACAAAGGCCGGTTGCTGGAAGAAAGCTTCGGTCATGAAGCCAAGACCTTGTTCGACAAGACGCGCGGCGTCCACATCATTGCCTGCGGCACCAGTTATCACGCCGGTCTGGTAGCGCGTTACTGGCTGGAAGAGATCGGCATTCCTTGCAATGTCGAAGTCGCCAGCGAATATCGCTATCGCAAGGTCGTGGTACCACCCGATACCTTGTTCCTGTCGATTTCACAATCCGGCGAGACGGCCGACACCCTGGCTGCGCTGCGTTTCGCCAAGCAGGCGGGATACGTCGGTTCGTTGACCATCTGCAATGTGCCGGAATCCTCCTTGACGCGGGAATCCGATGTCGCTCTGATGACCCGTGCCGGGCCTGAAATCGGGGTTGCTTCGACCAAGGCTTTTACCACCCAGCTCACCGCATTGCGGCTACTCACGGTCGCGCTGGCACGGCGACGCGGTTTGTCGGTTGAAGACGAAAAGCGCCTGGTTGATGAACTACATGCGCTGCCGCGTCAGGTCGAAGTAGTGCTGTCGCTGTCGGATGCGATCAAGGACATGGCGGAAGCCTTCGCCGACAAGCATCACGCGCTGTTCCTCGGTCGCGGCCCGTTCTATCCGATCGCCCTGGAAGGCGCGCTGAAACTCAAGGAAATTTCCTATATTCACGCCGAAGCTTATCCAGCGGGCGAACTGAAGCATGGTCCGCTGGCGCTGGTCGATGCCGACATGCCGGTTATCTGCGCGCTGCCGGATGATCCTCTGCTCGACAAGGTGCTGTCGAATCTGCAGGAAGTGCGCGCACGCGGCGGTGAGTTGTTTTTGTTCTCCGATCACAACGTCAAGATTGGACTCGACCATTTCCAGAACCTGACCCTGGCTGACATCTACCCGGGAACTGCGCCGATCGTTTACAGCATCCCCCTGCAATTGCTGGCTTATCACGTAGCCATTCTGAAGGGCACTGATGTCGATCAACCGCGCAACCTGGCCAAATCGGTTACCGTTGAATAACGCCGCTGAAAATAACCACCGAATATCCCCGTTGGAGTGAGTCCTCATGGCAGTAATCGCGGTATTCAATCAAAAGGGCGGCGTCGGCAAGACCACGACCGTGCTCAATATTGCCGCCTCTTTGGCCTTATTGGAACGCAAGCCAGTATTGATCTATCTTGATCCGCAAGCACACGTCAGCTTGGCGCTGGGTATCAAAAATCAGCAAAGTAGCGCCTCCACGGCGGGCTTCTTTCGTGACAATACGCCAATGGATCGGATCATGCGGCGGCTGGCCAATCAGATTCGCCTGCTGCCCGGTCACCCTGATTTGTCCAAGGTGGATGCATTGCTGGGCGCCACGCCTGGCGTGGCCGGTACCCTGAAGCGCGGCCTCGATGCCGCCCTGGCTTGGGAAGATTCGCCAATCCTGATCGACTGTGCACCGTCGCTAGGCGTGCTGTCACTCAACGCCCTGTATGCCGCCGACCGAGTCTTGATTCCGGTCACCGCCGATTACCTTGCCATTCAGGGCCTGAATCGTCTCTATCTGGCCCTTAACGTGCTGGAAGGCCCACTCAAGCGACGTATTCCACGCCGTATTGTGCTGACCCGTTTCGATGAGGCCAAACCGCAATGTCGCGAAGCATTGGCTGGTCTGAAAACCCGATATGGTGACAATTTGTGCGACACGCGCATCCCAGATGATCCTGCGTTGTCTGAAAGTCCGGCACATGGCATGGATATTTTTGCGTATTCCTCAGATTCGCCTGGTGCGCACGATTACCGCCTGCTGACCATGGAATTGCTGTCGAAAGGCTTCTTTCAATAAGAGATTGCAGGCCTTATCGGATGCATAACGAGGATTGGGTCAACCGTACGCGTGTCGCGGTCTGGCACCCTTGTACGCAAATGAAGCATCTGGAAGAGACGCCACCGCTGCCTATTGCGCGCGGCGAAGGTGCTTGGCTGATCGACCATCAAGGTCAGCGTTATCTGGATGCGATTTCGTCCTGGTGGGTCAACCTGTTTGGTCACGCCAACCCGAGCATCAACGCTGCCCTGATGGATCAATTGGGTCGCATTGAGCACGTCATGCTGGCCGGCTGCACGCATGCACCGGTGGTCGAACTGTCGGAACGGCTTTCAAGTCTTAGCGGCCTTGGCCACGCCTTTTATGGTTCCGATGGCGCCAGCGCGACCGAAATCGCGTTGAAGATGAGTTTCCATTGCTGGCGCAATCGCGGTCGTCCGCAGAAAACCGGTTATGTCAGCCTGCAGAACGGCTATCACGGAGAAACCCTGGGTGCGCTGTCGGTGACCGATGTCGCGTTGTTCAAGGATGTCTATGCGCCGCTGCTGCGCCAATCGCATCAGGTGATGAGCCCGGACTGGCGCCTGGCCGAGCCTGAAGAATCGGCGGAGGCCTATGCCTGGCGTGCGATCGGCCAGATGGAAGATTTTCTGGCTGAATGCGCCGATACGACTGCGGCGGTGATTGTCGAGCCGCTGGTGCAGGGCGCGGCGGGCATGGCCATGTATCACCCGATCTACCTGAGCCGGCTGCGCGAACTGTGCGACAAATATGAAGTGCATCTGATAGCCGACGAAATCGCGGTTGGCTTTGGCCGAACCGGGACGATGTTTGCCTGTGAGCAAGCCGGTATCCGGCCGGATTTTCTCTGCTTGTCGAAAGGTATCACCGGCGGCTACCTGCCGTTATCCTGCGTCTTGACCCGCGACGAGATCTACGCCGCGTTTTATGCCGATGCCACCGCGCGTGGCTTCCTGCATTCGCATTCCTACACCGGCAATCCACTTGCCTGTCGCGCTGCCCTGGCGGTGCTGGATATTTTTGCAGCCGACGAGGTGTTGGCCAGCAATCGCGTAAAGAGTGTTCGTTTCAACCAACTGCTCGATCCGATCAAGGCGCATCCGCGGGTCAGTCATTTCCGCAATATCGGCATGATCTGGGCGTTTGACGTCAATCACACCGAGGCTGGATTCAGTACCCGTTTCCACCAGCAGGCGTTGGCACGCGGCCTGTTCATCCGGCCGATCGGCAACACGGTGTACTTCATGCCGCCTTACGTCATCGAAGAAGCGGAAATGCGATTGATGGCCGAGGTCACGCTGGAATTGCTGCAAGCGGTCTGAAGCAGGGATGATTCGCGGGCCAGCTAATCCCGACAGTATTAGTCAACTTAGATAAACTGGCGGCCTGAATTTCGGAGCCCGCCATGTCCAACCGCCTTGCCCAGGAAACCAGTCCCTACTTGTTGCAACACGCCGACAACCCGGTCGATTAGCAAGCCTGGGTGCCTGACGCTCTGGCGCAGGCGCGGCAGGAAGACAAGCCGATACTGCTCTCGGTCGGCTATTAGATTTGCCACTGGTGCCATGTCATGGCGCATGAGTCGTTCGATGATTCCGACGTGGCGGCGCTGATGAACCAGCATTTCGTCTGTATCAAGGTCGATCGCGAAGAGCGGCCGGATCTCGACCAGATTTATCAGACCGCGCTGCAGATGTTGAGCCAGCGGGGCGGCGGCTGGCCGCTGACAATGTTCCTGGCGCCAGATGGCACGCCCTT
>CAMDHJ010000073.1 GCA_945897865.1 Tepidiphilus sp. J10 | reverse complement strand
ATGCCGTGGACAAGACCTTCGATTACTACCACTCGATCTGGGCCGAGAACAAGAACGCCGCGCCGCGTTTTCTGTGGAACGCGAAGATGCGCTTCGGCAAGACCTTCACCGCTTACCAGTTGGCCAGGAAGCTCGGCGCGAAGCGCGTACTTGTGCTCACCTTCAAGCCAGCGGTAGAGGATGCGTGGCAGACAGACCTGGAAAGTCATGTGGACTTCGACGGCTGGCAGTATTTGTCACGCCACTCCGGCAGCGACCCAACGCAGATCGACCGCGAGAAACCTGTGGTCTATTTCGGTTCCTTTCAGGATCTGCTGGGGCGGGAAAAAGTAACTGGGAACATCAAACCCATGAACGAGTGGATACACACCGTGAACTGGGATCTGGTGGTGTTCGACGAATACCACTTCGGGGCCTGGCGCGAGACCGCGAAGGAGTTGTTCGAGGGCGAGGATGAGGCCGTCGCGAAGAAGGAGGCCAAGCTCGAATACGCCGGCGGGCTGGAGGAGATGAACGAAGACTTCACCGTGCTTTCAGAGCGGGAGGCCGAGTTCCTGCCCATCACTACGCGGGCGTATCTCTACCTCTCCGGCACGCCGTTCATGGCGCTGGCGACGGGCGAATTCATCGAGGAACAGATATTCAACTGGACCTACACCGACGAGCAGCGCGCCAAGGCAGCGTTTGCCGCCGTACACCCCGGCCAGCGCAATCCCTACGGGGCATTGCCGCAGATGCGCTTGCTGACCTATCAGATGCCGGACGAACTGGTGGCCATCGCCAGCGCCGGGGAGTTCGACGAGTTCGATCTCAACGCCTTTTTCGAAGCATCGGGTATAGGGAGCGCGGCACAGTTCAAGCACAAAAGCGATGTGCAGAAGTGGCTGGACATCATTCGCGGCGGCTACGCACCCAGGTCGGTCGAGCATCTGAAGACGGGCACGCGGCCGCCGTTTCCGTATTCGGATGTTCGCCTGCTGCCCTATTTGCAGCATTCGTTCTGGTTCCTGCCCAATGTGGCGGCCTGCTATGCGATGGCTAATCTGCTGGCAGAGAAGCACAACAACTTCTGGCATGACTACAGCGTGCTGGTCGCGGCCGGAGCGTCGGCGGGCGGCGTTTAAGGCGCAGCGCCACCGGACCATGGAATTGAGTGTCCGCTGATGCAATCGGTCTACTTCAGCTCCGGGTCGGCAAGAGCCCGCCGACGATGCAGGAAGCCGCCATTGGAAAACGGCTGCAATGGGGTAACCTCGGCTGGCAGGTAAGGTGCTACCAACGCCCGGGCGCCTGCTGTCAGTCTATTGCTGCCGTAGCCCTTGAAAGCCTGGCAAGCAGGTCAAGCCGTCACTATCTGCTCCCAAATTTCCTCGTTTTTACGCCGCCTCAATAAGAGTGGAAATTTACCGACGGTAAAGTGCGTAGGTCACTTCTATTCGGCTGTCCCCGTTCGCCTTGGTTGATGCCAAGAAGGCGGGAGCAAGCCAGGCCGAGCGTGGCAGTTTGCATGTAGCGGAGTCCCGCCAGTATCCCAGCGATAAAGCCAGAATCGAAATGTCGCTGGTTTTAGTGGCCTAAGCCTTTGATTTATTAGTGGTGCCCGGAACCGGAATCGAACCGGTACGGCTTGCGCCGAGGGATTTTAAGTCCCTTGTGTCTACCTATTTCACCATCCGGGCAGGTGTTGCTTTGCTGAAGTTACTTGCGTTTGCGTTCCTGAGCAATCAGTGCGTCGACAACTTTGAACAAGTCGGGGTGACTGCCAGCCATGCCGACGTTGGTGACGAACTTGCCGTTGACGGCGATGGCGGGGACGCCGGTGAGTTTGTAGTCGCGGCCAAGTTGCTGCGCGCGCATGACCTTGGCGTCGACGCCGAAGCTATTGTAGGCGTCGGCCAGTTTGGCGCGGTCTACACCTTTGGTCACCGCCCAATCGTAGAAAGTCTGTTCAGGACTCAGGTCCATGCCTTGTACATGGAAGGCCTTGAACAGGTCTTCATGCAGCTTGTCATGCAGGCCGAGCGTTTCAAGTGCGTAATAGGCGCGCGCCATGGCATCCCATCCGTTGTTGAGGATGGCGGGTACGCGTTTGATCACGACGTGTTTCGGCTGCTTCTTGATCCAGGCATTCAGATCAGGTTCCAGGTTGAAGCAGTGCGGGCAGCGGTACCAGAAGAACTCCAGGACTTCGACCTGACCTTTCTTGACGCTGACCGGTTGTGCGGGGGAAATGGCAACATATTCCTTGCCGGCTTCGAGCGCATGCGCGGGCAGGGAAAAGGTGAGGAATGCCAGCAGTAATAAGGCCAGTTTCATGGTTTCTCCTTGTTTGATTGGGGGGGGGACGTTTGCGCGGCAGGGTTGGGTTCTTTGAACAGTCGCGGTTCAAAGTTGTTCTCGGCCAGGGTGTCCAGATCCCCGAGTGCGTCGTCTTCGCGTTTGTAGGGGCCGACACGAATACGGTATAGCGGGCCGCTGCCGCTATCCACTTTTTGTGTGGCAACTTCCAGGCCGAGCAAAGTCAGGCGCGCTTTCAGCTTGTCGGCATCGACAGGGCTCTTGAGTGCAGCAACCTGCAACCACCAGATGTCTTTGCTGTCCGGCAGTGGAATTGGCTTGGCGGGTTTGTCACCGGGCAGGATGCCGTAAAAGGTGTAGTCGACACGCGGTTTGATCGCGCCGGTGGCTTCCCGGGCGGTCGGTTCGGAGACCTTTTGCTTCGGTTCCTGGGGCGGCGGGGTAGGGCTTGGTTTTGCCGCTTCCTTGGTGGTGACTTTGGCTGATGTTGTGTCAGTGGTGTCTTGGCCGCTTGCTGGGGTGATTTCGGCTTTGGCTTTGTCGGTTGTGGGCCTATCCATTTTTGGCTTGGCTGGCGGCTCGGTTTCCAGCGTCTGAAACTCGGGCGTGCGGCTGCTCAAGTACCAAGCCAGGCCGGCAGCAACCACCAAACCGGCGACCAGGCCGATGAACAGGCCGGTAACCAGGCTGCCGCCTTTGCCTCTACCGCGAGGATTGGGGTCGTTGCGGCGAGGTGTGCTGTTGGTTCTTCGGGCTGACACTTAAACCCGAGACTCATCGTTTGTAAGGGAGGTTGCAGCCTGCGCGTTTTCCGGGCTTGGCTGCACTTCCTCGCGGGTCATTTTTTCCGGAGCGGAAACCCCGAGCAGGGCGAGTCCGGTGCGCAAAACCAGGCGGGTGGCGGCAATCAGCGACAGGCGGGCGAGCTTGAGTGCTTCATCGTCAACCAGGAATTGGCAGGTGGCATAGACGCCATGCAGTTCGGCTGCCAGGTCTTTCAGGTAGTAGGCAATGCTGTGCGGTGCCAGGTCGCGCGCGGCGGCATCGACGGTGTCGGTAAATTCGGCAATGCGGCGCAGCAAGGCAAGCTCTTGCGGCTGATCCAGGCGCGCAATGTCGACGTCGATGAGGTCTTTTTCACTGCCGCCCCAAGCACTCAACACGCTGCAAATACGGGCGTGCGCGTACTGGATGTAGTAAACCGGGTTGTCGTTGCTTTGTGATTTGGCCAGATCAAGATCGAAATCAAGATGCTGGTCGGACTTGCGCAGGACGTAGAAGAAGCGCGCGGCGTCGTTGCCGACTTCGGCGCGCAGGTCGCGCAGGGTGACGTACTGGCCGGAACGGGTGGACATCGAGGCTTTGACGCCATTGCGATACAGCACGGCGAATTGCACCAGTGCGACGGTGAGGCGGTCGGCGTCGGCGCCGGCGGCGGTCAATGCGCCTTTGACGCGAGAGATGTAGCCGTGGTGGTCAGCGCCCCAGACGTCGATGACCCGGTCGAAGCCGCGTTCGAACTTGTTCAGGTGATACGCAATGTCGGCGGCGAAGTAGGTGTAGATGCCGTTTTCGCGCAGCACGACACGGTCTTTTTCATCGCCAAAGGCGGTGGAGCGAAACCACAGGGCGCCGTTTTGTTCGTAGATGTGGTCATGCTGCTGAAGCTGTTTCACGGCTTTGTCGATCATCCCGGATTCGTGCAGTGTGCGTTCGGAAAACCAGGTATCGAAGATGACGCCGAATTCGGTCAGATCATTGCGCCCGTCACCGAGTTGTTCTTCCAGCGCATGCCCGTGCACATAGGCGTAATCGGCGCCAAGCAGGCGTTTGGCGTTGGCGATCAGGCCATCGAGATGGCCTTCCGGATCACTGGTGGCATCTGCCACATCAGCGATGACTTCGGCTGCCGGGCGCATGTAGCGGTCTCCGTGCAGCGCAAAGATGCTGTCCGCCATGGCGCTGACATAGTCGCCCTGATAAGCGTTGGCCGGGAACGGCACGAACTGGTTGCCGAGCGAGAGATAACGCAGCCAGGTGGAGAGTGCCAGGATGTCCATCTGACGGCCGGCATCATTGACGTAATACTCGCGATGCACCTGATAGCCCGCATGCGCCAGCACATTGGCCAGACTGGCGCCGAAGGCTGCGCCGCGTCCGTGGCCGACATGTAGCGGGCCAGTCGGGTTGGCGGAAACGAATTCGATCTGGACCTTCTTGCCCTGGCCGAGTCCGCTACGGCCATATTCTTCACCTGCCTGCAAGGTCTGTAGCGCGACGTTCTGCCAGGCCACCGGTTTGAGGAAGATGTTGATGAAGCCGGGGCCGGCGATTTCGGTTTTCTCGACCAGATCAGAAACCGGCAAGGAGGCCAGGATCAACTGCGCGACTTCGCGCGGATTGCGTTTCAACGCCTTCGCCAGTTGCATTGCAATGTTGCAGGCGAAATCACCGTGGCTGGCCTGTTTTGGCCGTTCCAGTTCGATGCTGATGTGCTCAGCCAGTGCGAACTGGCTTGCGGCATGCTGGAACAGCGCAGTGAGATGGGCTTTGGGAGAGTCAGAACGGAGCATTACGAAAACCTTTGGTGATACACCTTGAATTGACGTGGATTATAGCGGCAGGCCGGGTTTTTCCGGTTGTGCGGCAGGTATTTGGACAATGCGGACAGGTCGATGTCCCGGCTTCGGGCGCACCTGTGATGCGGTGCATAGTCACCCCACGAGGGGAGCGGCTAATGTTCGCCATCGTTATTCATTCACCGGATTGATCATGTACCGCGACAGCTCTGCAACTTTCGATTTTCTGACCCTGCGCTGCCTGAATTTCAGCAATCCCTGGAAGGATTCAGCGAGCAAGAAGCGTTTGTTGGGAAAACTCCAGGCGGCCAAAAAGCGGTTGGGCTTGTCGGTGGCCGCTTATGTTCTGCTGGATGACCACGCACATTTTCTGTTGCAAACAGAAGCGGGTCAGACCAACTCAACCCTGTTGGAAAATTTGCGCAGTGGTCTTTTCGATGTCAACGAAATGGCAGTTGCATCACGCAACACCTGGGTGGCTGATATTGAACATCGAACCTTGGTTGGCATTTCACAAGCCCGTGCACATCTGGATTTCATCCATTACAAACCGGTGTTGTGCGGCTTGGTTGAACGTGCCATCGAATACGACTGGTCGAGTTTGCCAGCCCGCGTGGAGCAAGGCCATTACCCGGAAAACTGGGCGGAGCTGGCACCGCCAGCTTCTATCGCGCAGGTCGCTGTTTGATCTGCATGACCTGCCTCAAGTAGCGAGCCAGGCTCGCCATCCGCCATAGTTTGTGATGTCGTGTGCGTTGGCGATACCGATGCCTTCGCAGATGAAGCCGTTCACTGTCGTGCCGTCGGCCAGTTCAAGCTTGCCGATGCCCAGCGGGGCAGGGATGCCAGCAACGAATGAGCCGAACTGGCTGGCCGGCATTTCCCAGATTTCACATTCAATCGCCGCGCCGCCTTCATCTACTTTGATCAGTCCCGGACGCTTGCCGTCGGGTAGCGCGTAAAAGCGATATTTCGGCGCGGTCTGGGTGGCTGCAACCAGACGGGCTTGGCGTTGTGTGAGTTGATGATTCAGCGGCAAGCCGGAAAGATGCGCGCCGACCACGGCGACTTTGATCTGGCCGCTGGGCAATAGCGACAGGGATTCCGGCGGCGGTAAAGGCTGTTGTGTGGCGCCGAGCTTTCCTCCCTGCGCGTGTTGCAGGCGCGCGGCCAGATGCAGCAAGGGCGCATCCTGATGCGGCGGCGCGATCAGCGTCACGCCGAACGGCAATCCATCTGCCTGGAAGCCGGCCGGCACGGCGGTGGCGGCGAGGTCCAAGAGGTTCATGAAGTTGGTGTAGTAACCCAGATTGCCATTCAGGCGGATTGGGTCGGCCTGCATTTCGGCGATTGTGTAGATCGTGCCGGCGGTGGGCGTCAGCAGCACATCAATGTCGTTCCAGACCGTGTCGCATTGCGCTTTCAGTGCGCGCAAGCGGTAAATGCCGGTGAAGGCATCGGCGGCAGTTTGTGACTTGCCGCCGGCGACGATCTCGCGCACTGGCGGGAAAACCTGATCCGCCTGCGCATCGAAGAACTCGCGGATGGCCTGGTAGCGTTCCGCCACCCAGGCGCCGCCGTAAAGCAGGCGGGCGGTTTCCAGGAATGGCGCCAGGTCGATTTCGACAGGCGTGCCGCCGAGTGATTTCAGCCGTTCCACACTTTCACCAAACAGCCGCGCGGCCTCGGTATTGCCGAAGAATTCCAGATCCTTCGGCATCGGCACCCCAAACCGGAAACTGGTGGCGCGGCCGAAATCGAAGCCGTGGGGGGCGAGTCGACGCGAATAGGCGTCTTGCGAATCAAAGCCGGCGGCAACCGCCAGCACGCATTCGGCATCTTCGGCGGTCAGCGCGAAGATCGACACCGCATCGAGCGAGCGGCAGGCCGGCACAACGCCGTGCGTCGAGAGCGCGCCGCAACTCGGCTTGTGCCCGATCAGATTGTTGAACGCTGCCGGCACGCGGCCGGAGCCGGCGGTATCGGTGCCGAGCGAGAAACTCGCCAGCCCGAGCGCCACCGCCACGGCGGAACCAGAACTGGAGCCGCCGGAAATGAAATCCGGATCGAACGCGTTGCGACACGCGCCGTAGGGCGAGCGCGTGCCGTTCAAGCCGGTGGCGAACTGGTCGAGATTGGTCTTGCCGAGCGGGATCGCGCCGGCATCGATCAAGCGTTGCACCACCGTGGCCGATTCGGCCGGGGTGTAGGCATAGGTCGGGCAGCCGGCGGTGGTGGGCAAGCCGGCCAGATCGATGTTGTCCTTGATCGCGAATGGAATACCGTACAAGGGCAGATCGGCGATGTTTCTGCCTTCCAGTGCTTGGGCATAAGCGCGCAATGCGTTGGCGTCTAGGCGGCTGATCCAGATGTGGTGGATGTCCGGGGTGGCAAGTTGTTGAAGCAGGGTCTCGATCAGCGCGGACGGGGTGAGTTCACCGCTCAGATAGCGCTGGCGCAAGGTGGAAAGATTGAGATCAGCAGTCATGATGTTCGAAAGGGATGGGCTTGGCGGAATATTGCACTGCATCCGCTTGGCTGGGGAACGGAAAACCCCTACAGAAATTGCACCGGCGCTTCCCATATCGCCAACGCCAGGCAACCTTCCGGACTGGCGACGCTATGCTGCGTGCCGGGCAGGCTGACCAGTAGCGTGCCGGCGGCATGGATGCCGCGCTGATCCTGTTGCGCGCCAGCCAGAATCTGGATGTATTCCATGCCGGTGTGCAGGTGTTCGGGCACGGCCGCACCCGGCGCATAGCGCAGTAACGCCAACTTGGCGTTGCCTGCCGAGTTCTGCAGCAGCGGACAGATGTCCACCCCGGGCCCAAGCGGATTCCAGGCGAATTCGTGCTGTCGCAGCGGAATCGAGGCAATATCCGTCAACACCAGTCCAGCGGCGGTTCTAGCCATAGGCCTGCTCCAGCGCGCGGATCACCGTGTTGCTGTCGGCCACCCAGCCGACGATGCCGCCCTGGGCGACGATCATGTCCAGCGTGGCTTGCTTGAACGCCGGGAAATAACTCTCGGTGGCATCCTCGATCAGCAGGCAGGTGTAGCCCCGGTCGTTGGCTTCGCGCATCGTTGTCTGCACGCAGACTTCGGTGGTGACGCCGGCAAACAGCAGATGCGTGACGCCCAGATTCGGCAGGATATGTTCCAGCGGCGTGGCATAAAACGCGCCCTTGCCGGGTTTGACGATCTCGATTTCACCGGGCAGTGGTTTCAGCGCATCGATGATGGCATTGCCCGGTTCGCCATCGATCAGCAGCCTCCCCATCGGACCGGCATCACCGATGCGCAGCTTGCAATCGCCGCGCTGCCGCTTGCTGGGCGGGCAATCCGACAGGTCGGGCTGGTGCGCCTCGCGAGTGTGGATTACTGGCAGTCCCAATCGCCGCGCGACTGCCAGCAGTTTGGCGATGACCGGAATGCAGGTCTGCAGGCGTGCCACATCGTTGCCCAGCGCGTCACCGAAGCCGCCTGGTTCGACGAAATCGCGCTGCATGTCGATGATCACCAGCGCCGGGGGTTTGGCGAGCAGTTCGAACGGATAGGGCTGGGCGTCAATGTGCATGGGTTTCCTCTCCATGGCCGGCCATGTGGCGGCCGATGATGACGGGATCGGCCTCGGTCGGCGTGGTTTCGTAAACCAGTCTTCCGCCGGACATGACCAGGATGCGGTCGGCCAGTTCGAGGATTTCATCTAGATCCTCGCTGACCAGCAACACGGCGGTTCCGGCGTTGCGCGCCGCCATGATGCGGGCATGGATTTCGCTGACCGCACCAAAGTCGAGGCCAAAGCAGGGGTTGGCCACCACCAGCACATTGGGACGTTCGCTCAGTTCGCGTGCCAGGATGGCGCGCTGCACATTGCCGCCCGACAGGTTGCCGATCGGGATGCCGGGCACCGGTGGGCGTACGTTGAAATCGGCGATGGCTTGTGTCGCCGCTGCGCGCATGGCGCCCCGGCGTAGCCAGCCGCCGAAGCTGAACGGCTGCCGGTCGAAGCGGCGGAAGGCGAGATTTTCTGCCACGCTCATGCGGCCTACGGCGGCATTGCGCAGCGGTTCTTCCGGCAGACAGTGGAATCCGTGGCGCAGCAGGTCGGCGCGCTGCCCGGCATAGGCTTCGCCCATGATGCGAATTTCGCCATAGAACTGGGGCCGTTGTCCGGCCAGCGCTTCCACCAGTTCACGCTGGCCGTTGCCGGATACGCCGGCAATGCCGACCACTTCGCCTCCCCTGACCTGCAGCGATAGTCCCTTGACGGCCGCCTTGCCGCTATCGTCGGCGACCTTGAGTGTGTCAATTTCGAGTTTCAACGTTTGTTCGGCGACGCTTTCACGCGCCAGTGCGGTGCTGGTGAATTCGCTGCCGACCATCAGTTCCGCCAGAAATTTAATGTTGGTGTCCGCCACCCGCGCCGAACCCGCATGCTTGCCCCGGCGCAGCACGGTGACATCGTCGGCATAGGTCATCACTTCACGGAACTTGTGGGTGATGATCAGCACGCTCAAACCCGAATCTCGGGTCATGTCGCGGATGCGGCCGAGCACTTCGTCGGCTTCGTTCGGGGTCAGCACTGAAGTGGGTTCGTCCAGGATCAGCACTTTCACGTTGAGCAGCAGTTGTTTGACGATTTCCAGCTTCTGCTTTTCGCCGGCCGCCAACTGATTGACCGAGACATCCAGCGGCAACTGGAACGGCATCTTCTGCATGCGTGCGCCGATGGCCTCGCGCTCTTTGCGCCAGTCGATCACCGCCGGCAGGTGCGGCCGCGCCAGTACCAGGTTTTCCAGCACGGTCATGTTCGGAATCAGCGTGAAATGCTGATACACCATGCCGATGCCCAGGTCGTGCGCGTCGCGCGGATTGGCAATGGCCTGCTGGCGTTCGCCGAGCAGCACTTCGCCGTCGTCGGGCACGTAAAAGCCGACGATGCATTTGACCAGCGTGCTCTTGCCGGCGCCGTTTTCGCCGAGCAGCGCGTGGATGCTGCCCTGCCTGAGTTGTAGCGAAACCTTGTCCAGCGCCTGCAAGTCGCCGAAGCGCTTGCTGACGTTGATCGCTTCCAGTGCCAGCGTGCTCATGCCAGCGCCGCCAGCAGTTGCTCCGAACTGGCCACGGCGCCGAAAACGCCGCCCTGCATCTTCACCATATGCAGCGCCGCCGCGTGGTTGCCGGGGTCGGTCGCGCCGCAACAGTCGGCCAGCAGCAGGCATTCGAAGCCCATGTCGTTGGCGTTGCGCATTGTGGTGTGCACGCAGACATCGGTGGTGATGCCGCAGATCAGCAGGTTGCGGATGCCGGCCTTGTGCAGCAGCAGTTCCAGATCGGTGGCGTAGAAAGAGCCCTTGCCGGGTTTGTCGATGATCGGTTCGCCCGGTAACGGCGCCAGTTCCGGGATGATTTCCCAGCCCGGTTCGCCGCGCACCAGGATGCGTCCGCATGGGCCCGGATCACCGATGCCGGCACCGATGCGCTGACTGCGCCAGCGCTTGTTGGCAGGCAGGTCGGACAGGTCGGGGCGGTGGCCTTCGCGGGTGTGGATGACCAGCATGCCGAGGCTGCGCGCCTGTGCCAGAACACGGCCGATGGGTTCGATCGGGGCCCGGGTCAGCGACAGGTCATAGCCCATGCGGTCGACATAGCCGCCGATGCCGCAAAAGTCGGTCTGCATGTCGATGATGATCAGCGCCGAGTTGTCCGGCCGCAGATCGCCGTCGAAGGGCCAGGGATAGGGATCGGCGGCAACAAATACAGTCATGGTTTCATCTCCGTTTGTTCAGTTTCTTAGCGCGCAGCCAGCGAGCCGGGCATGCCGGAACGGACTTTGGTGGACGAGGCGGCGATCATCAGAATCAACGTCAGCACATAGGGCGCGGCGTTGAACAGGTAGTAGCCGGAGGTGACGCCGACCGCCTGCAGCGATGGCCCCAGCGCACCGGCGCCACCGAACAGCAGCGACGCGTACAGGCAACGCATCGGATCCCAGCGCGCGAAGATCACCAGCGCCACCGCCATCAGCCCCTGGCCGCTGGACAGACCTTCGCTCCAGCCGCCCGGGTAGTAGAGCGACAGAAACGCGCCGCCGACACCGGCCAGAAAGCCGCCGGCCATGGTCGCCAGCATGCGCACCAGATTGACGTTGAGGCCCATCGCCCGCGCCGCGTCGTCGCTTTCGCCGACGGTGCGGATCGCCAGGCCCCAGCGACTGCTGCGGAAGAACCAGGCCATGGCCGGCGCCAACAACACACCGACGATGAACAAGGCGTTGATCTCCAGTGCCGCGCGCAACGCCGGGTTATCGCTCCAGGCGCCCAGATGCAGGGCAGGCAGATGCGGGGCCGTGGGCTGGATCAGCGGCTTGCCGATGAAGAATGCCAGACCGGTGCCGAGAATCATCAGCGCAATGCCGACCGCGATGTCGTTGACGCGCGGTTGCTGGCACAGCAACGCATGCACGAAACCGAGCACGACGCCGGTCGCCCCGGCGGCCAGCACACCCAGCCAGGCTGAACCGGTGATCCAGGCAACGCCGTAGCCGGCCATCGCGCCCATGATCAGATTGCCTTCCAGGCCGAGGTTGATGCGCCCGCTCTTCTCAGTCAGGCACTCGCCCAGGCTGACAAACAGGAACGGTGTGCCGACCCGGATCGCACCACCCAGCACGGCGATCAATACCGTCAGCCATTGGGATTCTTCGCCGTTCATGCCTTGAACCCCTTGTTCAGCGCCAGCCGGGCGAACACCGCTTCGCTGGCCAGCAGCAGGATGAAAATCATGCCTTGCAACACCAGTCCGGTGGCATCGGGCAGATCATGATCGCGCTGCATCAGGCCGCTGGCGGCGCGGATGCCGCCGAACAGGATGGCCATCGGGATGATGGCCAGCGGATGGTGGCGCGCGGCGAAGGCGATCAGGATGCCTTCGTAGCCGTAACCGGCGTTCAGCGAGGTGTTGGCGCGGCCATGCACCGCCGCCACCTCTACCATGCCGGCCAGACCGGCTGCCGCGCCTCCCATCAGGCAGACCAGGAAAATATTGCGTCCCACCGACAGCCCGGACAGCCGCGCCGCCCGGACGTTGCCGCCGATCATGTCGACCGCGAAGCCGAACGTCGTGCGCTTGTACAGCAACCACAGGATCACGCAGGCAATGACGCCATAAGCGAACCCCCAATGAATCGATGTTTCGCCGAGTGCGCCCAGCATGTGGGTTTCGCCGATGTGGTGCGTGGAAGGTTTGTTCAGTGTTTCCGGGTCACGCAGCATGCCGATGACCAGGAAACTAAGAATGGCAATGCTGATGTAGTTGAACAGCAACGAACTGATGGTTTCGTTGACGTTGCGGCTGTGTCGCAGCCAGCCGACCAGGCCGATCAGCAAGCCACCCGCCAGCATGGCCGCCAGTGCCATGCCGGTCAGCGCCAGCCAGGCGTTCGCGTCGATCAATACCAGTCCGGTCAGCGCGGCGGCCAGACCGCCCAGTACCATGGCGCCCTCGCCACCGATGACGATCAAACCCAGCCGTGCCGGTAACGCCGTGCACAGCGCAGTCAACATCAACGGCGCGGCGCTGACCAGCGTGTTCTGCCAGGAAAACCAGGTGCCGAACGCGCCGCGATAGATGGAATGGTAGACCGCCAGCGCATCCGCCCCAGCCAGGCTGACGAATACCCCGAACAGTGCCAGCGACAGCAGCAGCGCGGTCAGGGGAATCAGGAACGGGGCGAATGCCATGGTTCAACCCTTGGTTTTTCCGACCACGCCTTCGACCAGCCAGTCCATGCTTTCCAGCCAGATGTCGGTCTGGCTGTAGCCCTTGCCTTTCGGGATTACTTCCTTGCCGGTGTTGTCCTTGATCGGCCCCTGATAGACGACGAAATTGCCCTTCATGAACTGGGCGCGCACCTTGTCGGCATGCGCCTTGGCCTTGGCGCTGACCGCCTTGCCGTAGGGCGAACTCTTGACCAGCCCTTCCTTGAAACCGCCGCGGATCAGGTTGGGAATCTTCTGCTTCTTGGCGATCATCGTCGCGTAATCAAGATAGATCTTGCTCCAGTTCCATTCCGCACCGGTGAGGAAACCCTTCGGCGCCAGTTTCGACTGGTCGGCGTGATAGCCGCAGGAAAAGACGCCGCGTTTTTCCGCCGTTTCCACCACCACTTTGGGACTGTCGACGTGGCAGGTCAGCACATCCACGCCTTGATCGATCAGGCTGTTGGCGGATTCCGCTTCCTTCACCGGATTCGCCCAACCGCCGGTGAACACCACTTGTACGGTGATCTTCGGATTGACGCTGCGCGCTGCCATTGTGAAGTTGTTGATGTTGCGTAGTACCTGCGGAATCGGGATGGCCGCGATGTAGCCCAGTTTGCCGGTTTTGCTGGTGTGGCCGGCAACGATGCCGGAGATATAGACGGCTTCGTCGATGTAACCGAAGTAGCTGCCGACGTTCTTTGGATGCTTCTTCGCGTCATAAAGACCGCCGCAATGCAGGAACATCACCTCGGGATACTTGGGTGCGATCTTCAGAATGTGCGGGTCGAAGTAGCCGAACGAGGTCGGGAAGATCACCTGTGCGCCATCCAGGTTGATCATGCTTTCCATGGCTTTCTGCACGGCGATGGTTTCCGGCACGTTCTCCTGATCCACCGCCTTGATCCAGGATTGTTTGGCGATGGCTGATTTGCCTTCGAAATGCGCCTGGTTGTAGCCGTAGTCGTCACGCGGGCCGACGTAGAGGAAACCCATCGTCACTTTGCTTGCCGCCTCGGC
This sequence comes from Tepidiphilus sp. J10, assembly GCA_945897865.1. Taxonomy (GTDB): domain Bacteria; phylum Pseudomonadota; class Gammaproteobacteria; order Burkholderiales; family Thiobacillaceae; genus PFJX01. Next base: position 4,888 of record CAMDHJ010000073.1, on the reverse strand, counting down.
GTTGCCGATGCCGAAACTTCCAGCCAATGTGCCCAGGCCGAGACCGGCCAGACTCTTGAGCGTGCCGCGCCGGCTTTGGTCAATTGCACAGTCCTGCTTCATTTCCAATTTTGGGTTTTTCATGTTGGGCCTCACATCGTCCACTTGATCATGACTTGCGGAATGTCCTCATCGAATCCTTTGACGCCGAACTTGTTGCGCCAGATCTGGTATTCCACGCCGACTTGCACCGCACCCGGCGCGCCGAACCAGTTGCCGGCATCGATCAGCAGACGCGGACCGGCCACCAGGTTGTCGGCTTTTGGCGCGCTGCCGCCTTTTTCACCCCAGGCGTAGTCGGCGAAGCCCTCGAAAGCCAGCTTCTGGTTGCCCACACTGAACGGCAGCAGCCAGTCGATGGTGATCTGCGCGCCACCGTCGGTCTGATTGGCAAGCCAGTCGCGGGTGCTTTCTCGGTAGTACAGGTTGAAGTCGGCGAATGCGAACTTGGGCAGGTCCAGTGCCAGACCGACGCCGAGCAGGGTGGCGCGCAAGTCCTCGCCCATTTCCTGTGTGCCGGACAGCAGCACGTCCTTGACGATGCCGAACTTCATGGCCTTGCCGGTGATCTTGCCCAGACTCAGACGCGGCGAGAATTCAGCGTAGTAGCCGGTGCCTTCGGCGGTCGGATTGCTGACGTCGACGAAGAAGAAGTTGTCACCGTATTTCCAGCCGTTGGCATGCTCCAGCGTCATGATCGCCATTGAGTTGTCGCCCAGTTCATAGCCATCACCATGGAGCAGTTGGACGTTGGTCGTACTCCATTCGGAAGCCTGGCTGGTGGTGCCGGCCGTGGCGAGCAAGGCCAAAGCCAGAACGCGGCTGACGCCGTTCCAGCCATCCTTGCGCTGATTCCCGGGGGTAAATGTGGAACTGTTTCGCATGAAGTTCTCCAGAAGAGGTTGAGTCGAGCGGGTTGCTTTAGTCACGATCACGTCAAGCGCACATCGATGTATACAACAAAGCATGCATCATGCCAGTTGCGCACAAATCGCCTGAGCCAGCTATCAATGGCAAGAAACTTCTTTTAAATCAATGTGGTGATGAAACGGTTCGGGACGCTGTCAGTCTGGCAAGCGGACCAACACGGTGAAGTGAAACGGTGCGTGGCTCGAAAAAATGCGCAATGCTGGTGCGCGAATCACCGCATCAGGCATTCTTGCCAAACTGCTTGCCGCGTTTTCTGTGGATGCCCAACTGCGTCAGGGTGATGGTTTTGACGAATTGCTCATTGTGCGTAATGTGGTCGCGCATCAACGTCTGCGCTTGCGGCAAGTCGCGTTTCAGCAGGCTTTGGCAGATCAGGAAATGATCGGCATAGGTCTGGTCGATACGCTCCGCCATCATGAAACCGAGACGCCTGACAATGCGCAGATGCCGGTTCACATCGGCGAGGTAGTCGTGCAACACCAGATTGCCGCCCCCTTCGGCCAGGGAGAGATGGAACGATTCATCGCGGGCTTCCATTTCTTCCGGATCGTCGCTACGTTCAGCCTGGTTTGCCGGATCCCAGGCCGCCGCCAGTTCGTTCAAAGCGGCATCACTCATATAGGTGCAGGCCAGTTGCAGCGACAAATGCTCCAGACTCATCCGCACCTGGTAATACTTTCTCAGGTCTTCGATTTCCAGGTTGCGGATGAAGCAGCCCTGTTTCGGCATCACCGTCAGATAGCCTTCTGCTTCAAGCCGTTGCAGCGCACTGCGGATCGGCGTGCGGCTGACGCCGAAATACTCGGCGAGCTCGGTCTCGGTCACCCGGCTGCCGGGATAGATCTCGAAATTCAGAATCCGCTCGCGCAAACCGGTGTAAACGTCCTTCGCACTCAGTTTGACCTCAGCCACGTTGATCTCCTCGCTGATGTTTATTTCAGTGGTGGCGATGGTAGCGGCAAATCCAGCCTCAGCGTTTACTCAGCCGCCAGCACCAGCAGATCCTGCCCGGCGCTGACCTGGCCGCCTTCGCGGCAGAACACCTTGTAAACCGTGCCGTCACAGGGCGCGGCGACGCTGAATTCCATCTTCATCGACTCGACGATGACCAACGGATCGCCGGCCTTCACTTTGTCGCCTTCCGTCGCCATGACTTTCCAGACATTGCCGGCGACGTGGCTGGCGATGGCGCGGCCGTGTTCGGGCAGGTCGAGTTCGCTGTCGGTGGCGGCTTCGGCGACATTGGTATCGGTGGCGTAGTCGGCCTGGCCGGCGGCTTTCCAGCGTTCGCGTTCGGCCTCGAACGCGGCTTGCTGTTGCGTCTTGAACGCGGCGATGGAATCGGCGTTGTCGGCCAGGAAGCGGTTGTAGTCGGCCAGCCGGAAGCTGGTTTCTTCGATGCGTAGCGGGTAGCGGCCGAGCGGGAAGTCCTCGCGGATTTGCAGCAATTCCTCGGCACTGACCGGGTAGAAGCGGATCTGGTCGAAGAAGCGCAGCAGCCAGGGTTTGCCTTCGGTGAACTGTTCTGTCTGCCTCCAGCGGTTCCACATCTGCAGGGTGCGGCCGACGAACTGGTAGCCGCCCGGGCCTTCCATGCCGTAGACGCACATGTAGGCGCCGCCGATGCCGACTGCGTTTTCCGGCGTCCAGGTGCGCGCCGGGTTGTATTTGGTGGTGACCAGCCGATGCCGTGGATCGACCGGCGTCGCCACCGGCGCGCCGAGATAGACATCGCCCAGGCCCATGACCAGATAGCTCGCCTCGAACACGATGCGCTTCACCTCGTCGATGGAAGCCAGGTCGTTGATGCGGCGGATGAATTCAATGTTCGACGGGCACCAGGGCGCGTCCTTGCGCACCGACTGCATGTATTTCTCGATCGCCAGTCGCGTTGCGGCGTCATCCCAGGACAGCGGCAGATGCACGATGCGGGTCGGCACTTCCATGTCCTCGATGGCCGGCAGTTGCCGTTCCACCGTCAGAAGCAGTTCCATCAAGGTGTTCAGCGGCAGCACGCGCGAGTCGTAATGCACCTGCAGCGAACGGATGCCAGGCGTCAGATCGAGGATGCCGGGAATGGAGTCGGCTTCCAGCCGGGACATCAGCGCATGCACGCGGAAACGCAGGTTCAGGTCGAGCACCAGCGGACCGTATTCGACCAGCAGGTACTTGTCGCCGGCGCGGCGATAGACGACTTCGACCGGGTTATCGGTGAGAGGCGTGCGGTGCAGGATGGGTTGGGCAACGGGGCTTTCATCGGACGTGGCGGATGCGGAACCGTCGCTAAATCCCCCCCAGCCCCCCTTTGCAAAGGGGGGAGTTACCACGCAGGCTTGGTCATCCGTGCCTGACGCGAAAGGTGTATTTTCAAAGGGGGGAGACAGCTTTGCGATAGCGGCGTCCTGTGCCGCTTCCAGCCGTTCCGCTTCGGCTTGCGACAGGCGTACGAAGCGCACCGTGTCGCCCGGCCGCAACTGGCCCATCTTCCATAACTCCGCCTGCACGATGGTGGCCGGGCAGACGAAGCCGCCCAGGCTGGGGCCGTCCGGACCGAGGATGACCGGCATGTCGCCGGTGAAATCGACCGCGCCGATGGCATAGGCGTTGTCGTGGATGTTGGACGGATGCAGGCCGGCTTCGCCGCCGTCGCGCCGCGCCCATTCGGGCTTCGGGCCGATCAGGCGCACGCCGGTGCGGCTGGAGTTGTAGTGCACCTCCCAGTCGGTGGCGAAGAGCATGTCGATGTCGGCATCGGTGAAGAAGTCCGGCGAGCCGTGCGGGCCGTAAAGGACACCGATTTTCCAGGCGTGGGTGTAGGTGGGAATCGTGATGTCGCGTGCTGGATTCCTGCCTGCGCGGGAATGACGATCCGCCAGATGCAGCACATCCCCCACCCGCAATGTCCTGCCCGCATGACCGCCAAACTGGCCCAGCGTGAAGGTGGATTTGCTGCCGAGATAATCCGGCGCGTCGAAACCGCCCTGCACGGCCAGATAGGTGCGGCAGCCGGTGTCCTTGATCGCGCCGAGTTTCAGGATCGAACCCGCCGGCACGGCGTGCGCCGCCCAGTTGCTCAGCGGTTGACCATCCAGCTCCGCGCCCATGTCGGCACCGGCCAGCGCGATGACAGCGTCGGTGTTGAAGCGCAGCGTCGGGCCGGCGACAGTGAGTTCCAGCGCAGCCGTGCCTTCCGCATTGCCGGCCAGCCGGTTGGCCAGACGGAAGGCGAGATGGTCCATCGGGCCGGAGGGCGGTACGCCGACGTTCCAGTAGCCGGTGCGACCGGGCCAATCCTGGATGCTGCTCTGCACGCCGGGTTCGATCACGTCGAGGGTCGCCGGACGGTAGTGGAAGGCGTTCAGGTAGCGCGTGGTCTGGCGGCCTTCGGCAAACACGCTGTCGGCCAGAATCTGGCGCAGGTATTCCAGATTGCATTCGATGCCGGCGATGCGGGTGTCGGTCAGCGCCTGTTGCATTTTGCAGAGTGCGGCGGCGCGGTCGTCGGCTTTGACAATGATCTTGGCCAGCATCGGGTCGTAGAACGGCGGCACATCGCTGCCGCGTTCGACCCAGGTTTCGATGCGTGCCTGTGGAGAGAATTCGACCTGCGTCAGCACGCCGGCGGCGGGTTGGAAATCCTTGCCGGGGTCTTCCGCATACAGACGCACCTGGATCGAAGCGCCCCGCGGTTCGGCCTGGAAGTCGCTCAAATCCAGTTCGCCGGCGGCCTCCCGTACCATCCATTCGACCAGATCGACGCCGGTGACTTCTTCGGTGACGCCATGTTCGACCTGCAAGCGCGTGTTCACTTCCAGGAAATAGAACTGGCCGCTTTGCGTGTCGTAGACGAACTCCACCGTGCCGGCGGAGCGGTAGCCGACCGCCTGGCCGAGCCGCACGGCGGTATCGAGCAGGTTCT
>CAMDHJ010000072.1 GCA_945897865.1 Tepidiphilus sp. J10 | reverse complement strand
GTCCGGTATAGGCGGGAGACCAAAAGGTGGAGAGCGGCCAGATACCCGTTTTCTGAACCGGAATGGCCAACGTTGAGTCCCATCGATTTTGGCGTGGGACTCGATGAGTTCGAGATCAATCCACAGATGCTCGATAACACCACCATACTCGCCCTGAAGTAGGGCACTCAGTTCTCTGAATGGGGTTTGCAATGCATTTGCCGCAGGAGATGTGGCTTGGTCACACATGTTTGCGTGGATACCGACTTCCATAGTCTGCTCTAACGTGATGCGTACACCACTCGGTGCACACCCCGGCAACAGCCAGAAATATTAAATATAAAAAAAACAGTGAGTTACAGCAACACGCCAGTCTGCCAGACTGCCTCACAACTTTCGCCTCCCATCAAATTATTGGACCAGTTTCGTGATCGCATTCGCCGCCTTGGCTACGCAAAACGCACCGAAATTTCTTATGTTCACTGGATTAAACGAGACATCGTTTTCCATGGCAAGCGGCGCCTGAGTTAAGGCGCAAAACCCAGCAAAACAACAGAACCGTAGGGTGCAATAAGCGCAGCGCATTGCACCTGCCCGTGCACGCAAAAACATCCGGTGCAATGCCCTTCGGTTATTGCACCCTACGTGGGCTGCATTTCATCCCCCGATTTCCACGCTTCGTCGCATCCGCCTCGCGCCTTGAAACCGGTTTGGCTAAGGTGGCGCCATCGAGTCAACCGGAAACCACGCCATGCCGACACCCGCTACGCCCCCGCTGCTGCGCCTGACCGATATCCGGCGGCGATTCCATCTTGGTGAAACTGTGGTCGATGCGCTGAATGGCGTTTCGCTCGATATCCAGGCCGGGGAATTCCTGGCGGTCTGGGGGCCGTCCGGCAGCGGGAAATCGACCTTGATGAACATGCTCGGGCTGATCGACCAGCCGACTTCCGGTTCGGTGCAGTTCGACGGGGCCGATGTCGGAGCGTTGACGGACGATGCGCTGACCGATTTTCGTGGTCGCCGCATCGGCTTCGTGTTCCAGAGTTTCAATCTGGTGCCGGTGCTGTCGGCGCTGGAGAACGTCGCGCTGCCGTTGCAGATTCAGGGCGTCGACAAGGCCGATGCGCTGGACAGGGCGCGCGCCGGGCTGGAGGAAGTCGGTCTGGCCGAGTTCACCGCGACGCGGCCGGACAAGCTTTCCGGCGGCCAGCGTCAGCGCGTTGCCATTGCCCGCGCGCTGGCGACGCGGCCGGGCATGGTGATCGCCGACGAGCCGACCGCCAATCTCGATTCCGAAAACAGCCGCATGGTGGTCGATCTGATGCGGCAGATGAATCAGGCGCACGGCGTCACCTTCGTGTTCACCACGCACGACCCGCGCCTGCTGGAACATGTCGACCGCAAGGTGTTGCTGCGCGACGGACGCATCGAACGCGACGAGGTGGCGCAATGAACCCGAAAACCCTGATCGCCCTCGCCCTGCGCGGCTTGATGCGCAACCGCCGGCGCGGGCTGGTGACGCTGTTGGCCATTGCCTTCGGTTTTGCCGCCATCGCGCTGTTCGCCGGTTACACCCACAACATCTATCGCGGCCTGTCGCTGCAGGCCATCCACGGCGAATTGCTCGGCCATCTGACCTTGTCGAAACGCGGCATGAGCCGGGAAGGCAAGCTCGATCCGGAACGCTATCTGATGACCGCCGAGGAAGTCCGCCGCATCACCGAACTGGTCAAGGCCGAACCACATGTGACGCTGGTGACGCCGCGTCTGGCCGTTTCCGGCATCGTTTCCAACGGCCGCGCCAGCACGATCTTCGTCGCCGAGGGGCTGGACCCGACCGCCGCGCGCGAGTTGCAGGCCGGGCTGCTGAGCGAGATGAACGTGACGCGGGAAGTGGCGCAAGGTGGCGTGCAGGTGCTGGATGCCGCCAAGCCGGACCACGTCGCGCTGGCCGCCGGTCTGGGCGCCCTGCTGCATCTGAAGCCGGGCGACAACGCCGCCGTGCTGACCAATCCGCTGGGCGGCCAGGCCAACGCGCTGGATATCCAGGTGGCCGGCCTTTTCAACACCGGCAACGCCGCCACCAACGACCTTTACGCCTTCATGCCGCTGCAACTGGTGCGCAGCTTGTATGACGCGGAAGGCCGTGCCGACCGGCTGACCATCCTGCTCGACGAGGTCGATGCGACGGAAAGCGTGCGCGCCAGTCTGCTGGGCAAGTTGAAGGCGGCCGGTTTCGAGGTCGAAATCAGCACATGGAACGAGCTTTCCGCCTTCTATACCCAGGTGCACGGCATGTTCGACATGATCTTCGGCTTCATCTTCAGCATCGTGATTACCGTGGTGGTGATGAGCGTGGCCAATTCGATGGGCATGGCGGTGGTCGAGCGCACTCGCGAAATCGGCACACTGCGCGCCATCGGCCTGCGTCGCAGCGGCGTCGTTGGCCTGTTCGTCGGCGAAGCGGCGCTGCTGGTGCTACTCGGCTGCATCGCCGGCATGTTGCTGACGCTGGCGGTGCGCCACGGCATCAACCTTGCCGACATTTCCTATGTGCCGCCCAATCAGACTGCGCCGGTGCCGTTGCTGGTCGATCTGGACACGCCGAGGATCATGTTCACCGCGCTGATGATGGCGGCGGTGGGCGCATTCGCTGCCTGGATGCCGGCGCGGCGCGCGGCGAAACAACCGATCATCGACGCCCTTGGGCATGTTTGAGGAACAGACGCCATGCATATGATTCGTAGTGCCCAGTATCCGACCGGGAAGCGTTGGGCACGCTACGCTTTGCCCAACCTACTCGTCCTGTTCAGCCTGATCGCTAGCCTCGCCCATGCCGCCCCCGACGCCCAGCAACTGCTGGAAAACGCCGACCGTGCGCGTGGCGGCGGCCTGCCGGGCATCGTCTGGACCATCCATCTGATCCCGCGCGAAGGCGACAAGAAGCTGGAGGAACAACGCATCGAAGTGCGCGCGGTGGACGATGCCAGCGTCGCCGAAACGCTGGAGCCGCCCCGTTTTCGCGGCGCGAAGATTTTGCAGGTCGGGCGCAACATGTGGCTGACCAAGACCGGCCTGTCGAAACCGATTCCGGTCTCGCCGCGCCAGCGCATGACCGGCCAGGCCTCCAACGGCGACATCGCCGCCACCAACTACGCCGCCGACTACAACGCAACGTTGGCCGGCGAGGAAACACTCGATGGCGAAGCCTGCCACGTGCTGGAACTGGCCGCGAAACACAAGCGCACGACCTACGACCGGGTGCGTTACTGGGTGTCGAAATCGCGCGGTGTCGCCGCCAAGGCGGAGTTCTATTCGCTGTCCGGCAAGCTGCTGAAGACCGCGCTGTTCGAGTACGGCAACGAAATCCGCCACGACGGCCGCCGCATCCCCTTCGTCAGCCGGATGACCATCCGTGACGCGCTGATCGACGCCGAAACCGACATGCGCTACGAGACGGTGAAAGTGCGCAAGGTGCCGAGTTCGGAATTTGATCTGGGGCAGATGCAGTGAAATTCCTGCAACTCTGTCTGCTCTTCTTGTCTGTACCGGCGCAGGCCGATGACAACTGGCGCAGCAGTTGGGACATCGCGCTGCATGCCACAGTGGGCGCCACGCACTTGCAGGCGGACAGCGTTTTGAACCCGGCCAACGCATACGCCCGGCTCGGCGAAAACACCAGCGGCGCCGAGGCGCGCATCAACTTCAAGCTCGAATCGAACCAGCGGGGTTTGCCCGTCAAAATCAGCCTGCGCCCGATTCTGAGCCACCAGCGCAGCGACGACGGCACATCGAGCACGTCGGAAGATGACGCCTATCTGAGCCAGTGGCAGCTACGCGCGGCGCTGACGGATACGGTCACGCTTTCGCTCGGGCGTGAGGTGATGAACTGGGGACCGGCGCAATTCCGCTCGCCGTCGAGCCCGTTCTATTTCGACAACGGCCGCGCCAATCCTTCGAGCGAACTGTCCGGCGTCGATGCCGCCAAGCTGGCCTGGTCGCTGGATGCCAGCACCTTCCTGAGCCTGGCCTGGATCGAAGACAGCGGCATAAATGAAAACACGGCGAATTCGGCGGATGCCTGGCGACGCACCTGGCTGGCGAAAGGCGAACTGCGCGGCGACGACTGGACCGGCGGCCTGATCCTGGCGCGGGCCGCCGGGCGCAAGCCGTTCTTTGGTGCCTATGCGCAATGGACGCCGGATGAGTCCTGGTTGCTGTATGGCGAAGCATCCTTGGCAACCCGCGCCGATGCGCTGGTTTCGCCCGCCGATCCGCTACTGCCGTTCGGGCTGCAACAGGAATCCGCGCGCAAAACCATCGCCCTGCTCGGCGCCACGCGCACCCTGGAGAACGGGCAAAGCTTGAGCCTGGAATATCTGCACAACGGCCACGGTTACAGCGACGCGGAAGCCACCGCCTACTTCAGCCGCGCCGCCACCAACCCTACAGCCGCCGCGCTGGCCTTGATCAACCAACCGCCGCTGCTCGGGCGCCATTACCTGCACCTGGTCTGGCAGAGCAATCAACTGGAAGATGGCGATTACTGGCGCGCGATGTGGAGCTGCAATCTGGACGACGCCGGCAATGAGTGGGCCGGTTATTACGACCATCCGCTCAACCGCCACTTGAGCTTGTACGCGCTGGGCGTCGTCAACAGCGGTGGTCCTCGCAGCGAGTTCGCCGCGTTGATCAAGCGCAGCCTGAGCATCGGCCTGCGGCTTGCCCTGCCGTAGACCGGCAACCAGAATGCCGGCATGAAAAATCAACGGGCCTGATCATGATCGCCGCCAGCCTCGCGCTGCTTCTGCTGTTCAACACCGCCATCGCGGCGCTGCTGACGGTGATCGAATTCGGCGAGGGGTTCTGGATCAACCTGCTGTTTTCGCAATGCATCGGCATCACCATCAGCCTGATTAACGCGCCGTTGATCCTGCGCACTGCACCGGGCTGGAAACGGCTGCTCTTGCTGGTAGCCTCGCTGCCGCTCAGCGTTCTGCTTGGCATCGTGCTCGGCCATCTCCTGCTGGCGCGCCCCTTCGCGCTGACCCAGCAGGTCTGGCAGAGCCTCGCCATCGGCATGATGTTCGCCGTCCTCGGCAGCGTCATGTTCCTGCTCGCTGAACGCATCTATCGGCTCGACGACGAGGTGCGCCAGCGTCGGCTGGCGGAGGCGGAACAGGGCCGGCGCGAGACCGAGGCGCGTCTGAAACTGTTGCAGGCGCAGATCGAACCGCATTTCCTGTTCAACACCCTGGCCAATGTCGGCAGCCTGATCGATAGCGCCCCACCGCGCGCGCGGCAGCTGCTCGACCGCCTCAACGACTGGCTGCGCATCGCACTGGCCCGCACGCGCGACGACCAGGCCAGCCTGGGCGACGAACTGGCGCTGCTGGAAAACGGGCTGGAAATCCTCGCCGTGCGCTTCGGGCCACGCCTGGCCTGGGACATCGAAGTCGCCGCCGACCTGCGCCGACTGCCGTTCCCGCCCATGTTGTTGCAGCCGCTACTGGAGAACGCGGTCAAGCACGGCATCGAACCCATGCTCGGCGGCGGTCAGGTGCGGATTGCCGCCTGGCGCGACGGCGAGCGGCTGCATCTGGAAGTCAGCGATGACGGCGGCGGATTCGATTCCGAAGCGGCAACGCAAGGCCAGGGTACCGGACTCGACAACGTGCGCGCCCGCCTCGCCGCGCTGTACGGCGAAGCCGGCCGGCTGACGCTGGCGACGAATGCTGCAGGGGGTGTCACCGCCTCACTGGAGTTGCCATGCGCGCCCTGATCGCCGAAGACGAAGCGCACCTGGCCGACGATCTGGTGCGCCGACTGGCGCGGCTATGGCCGGCACTGGAGATCGTCGGCGTCGTACAGGACGGCCTCGCCGCGCGTCAGGCGCTGATCGAACTGGCACCGGACATCGCCTTTCTCGACATCCGCATGCCGGGCCTGACCGGCCTGGACGCCGCCAAATCCGCACCGCCAGCCTGCCGCGTGGTGTTCGTCACCGCGCACGACGAACATGCCGTCGCTGCCTTCGAACAGGCAGCTGCCGACTATCTGCTGAAACCGGTTTCCGATGCGCGCTTAGCCAAGTGCATAACCCGTTTGCAACATACCATGCTGCAAGCGGCACCGCTGCAAACCGACGCCCTGCTCGCCCGCCTGCAAGGTCTGCTCGGCGCCACCGCCAAGCCGGAACCACTACGCTGGCTTCGCGCCCAGGTCGGCCAGGACATTCGCCTGATCGCCGTGGCGGACGTCTGTTATTTCCAGGCCGGCGACAAATACACCAGCGTGGTGACGCGCGACGGTGAATATCTGCTGCGCACGCCGCTGAAGGAACTCGCGGCGCAGCTCGACCCGGAACTGTTCTGGCAGATTCATCGCGGCACGCTGGTCAATGCGCAGCAGATCAAGGCCGCCAAGCGCGACCTGCTCGGCCGCTTCGCGTTGACCCTGCGCGACCGACCGGAAACGCTCGCGGTCAGCCGCAGCTTCGCGCATCTGTTCCGCCAGATGTAGACGCCAGCCAGGTGAAATACCCCCGCCCACGCGGAATCACGCAGTGGGTACAGTCGCCGCCAGCGACTGACATCTGAACGGGTGGAAATCAATTATCTGGAACTGCGCGAACAGCAAGTGGTCATCGACTTCATCGTCAAGACGCCCAGAGTCGGCTGTCATGTGGGGCGAAAAGTACGTAAATGGAGGGATATGGATGCCCCTGATAAGAACCCACTCCTTCCCTTCAGAACTGCCCACATTGCCGATTCGATCCAGTGGCAGCGGGGATGCACACAGCCGAGTCAGCGTGCCTTGAAGGCCTTGCTAAAAATGGCGCCGATTCCCCAGTCGGCGCTGCCGTCGGAAAAGCCTTTGACCGCATAGGTCTGGAGCTTCATGTCGCTGCTGAACTTGTGTACCCAGTAGGCGGTGGCTTCGTTGCTAGCGACACCGGTGCGGGTACTGGCCTCGCGACTGTCCCACATAAGACCGAGACTGTCCGTGGCAGACCGCTTGTAGCCTAGCCCCAGCGTTCCACCCCAGACATTCTTCAGATCACTACCGGCCGGGTCGCCGGTGAGTCGAAAGGAGACGCTGGCGAATGGCGTCCAGGCGCCGGCCAGGTAATAGAGATCGGCCAGAGCGGTGTAATCGTTTTCTCCGGTGCCCAAACCCTTGGCGACATCCGCCGTTCCCAGCTTCGCCTTGGCGGACAGATCCAGCAACAGACCGTTGACCGGCTGTTCGAACAGGCTGTAGCTGAAACTGGCCACCACATCGCCCACACCTTCCTCGCTATTCTTGGCACCTGGGCCATCGTAAATTGGGCGCCCCTGCGCATCGACCCCAATCAGTTTTCCGCCGGTGGCCGCACGGATACGCACATAGGGAATACTCAACTTGAACGTGGCCGCTCCGGTTTCGTACTTGGCGGTCAGCGGCGCGTACCAGATATCCGTGGACTGGCTGGTGCCATACTTGCCGCTGCTGAAGTCCATACCGCCGCCGAGGGTCAAATCCCCCGCTGTTGACGGCAATGCAGGTAAGGCCAGCAGCACAGCCGCTAAGTTTCGTTTGTTCATCCGTGTGTCTCCTGTTCGCTTTTAATCGCGTCTTTCAATCTTCTCGGGCTTCTCAGGCTTCTCGGGCTTCTCGACCTTCTCAGGCTTCTCGACCTTCTCAGGCTTCTCGACCTTCTCAGGCTTCTCGACCTTCTCAGGCTTCTCGACCTTCTCAGGCTTCTCGACCTTCTCAGGCTTCTCGACCTTCTCGGGCTTCTCGACCTTCTCGGGCTTCTCGACCTTCTCAGGCTTCTCGACCTTCTCGGGCTTCTCGACCTTCTCGGGCTTCTCGACCTTTTCGACCATTTCTAGCTTCTCGGGCACCTCAACCTTCTCCATTGCCTCCAAACTGTCCGCCTCCTCGATTTCGATCTTTTCCGGCACTTCGGACGTGTCCCGAGCATCCTGTTTTTCGCTATTCAATCTTGCCGCCGAAGCTTCCTGTTCGGATGCTTCCTGTTCCGAAGTTTCCGTGCTCTGTCGTGTATCGGCATCGTCTTCCACCTTCTGCCCTCCGATTTGGGAGCGTCTATCGGGTCGCATGGCATCCAGCCGCAGTGCTTCGAGGCTTTCATTGTCATGGACGACTGCTTCGACCCTGACCCATTCGCCCGCCTTGACGCCGCTTGCGACGCCCGGCTTCATCACCATGCGCGCATACCCCAGATCCAACGTGGTCGAACCCGCTCCGGGTCGTGCCACACCCTGCAACACAAGCCGTTCCGGCTTCGCCTTGAACGCCAGCGTGGGCGCAACCCGCATTTCGCGCACCTGGAGCACGCCGTTTGACAGCACCCCGGACAGACGAACCTCCTGGCCAGGCGGCAACGGCTTCGCGCCGACAACATTAAGTTGACCGACACGCACCACATTGCCAGCTTGGAAATCCAGTGGCGCCGTCACCGATACCCGCCCTTGAGGACGGATGTGTTGCACCAAGGTGGCCTGTACATTGCCGGCGGGATCACGCATGCCGCTGACTCGAATGAAATCACCCGCCTTGGGAGGATGGCCGCGCGCCCCACCCGGGAGCGTGTCTTCCGGCGCCATCCGCACCCGCTGCCCCATCGCCATAAAGCTGCCACCATCGGGCGAAGCCCAGTCGACTGGCCCGACCAGGGCGGAAATCATGGTGATGTGGCGCGCCCGCAGGGTGGTGCCACGACCTTCCGCATCAACCGACACCAGTTGGCCGATGGCGAGTTGGCCACTGTTGCTCACCTCGCCGTCGAGGCTGACCGGCGTATCCCCATCGTAAGTCAGGCGCAGACCATTGACGCAGATGCTGCCGAAACCAGTGATGATGCCCACCACGCCGATGCCACCCGATCCAATGCCGTCCACACGTTGCCCGGTGCCCCCCGTCCCCGTGCCATCGCCGTTATGTCCGGTGCCCCCCAAGCCCGTGCCATCAGCCTCGTGTCCGGTGCCTCCCGAACCCGTGCCATCGCCCGGGTCGCCGCTGCCGATCATGCCAGCTGCCCCCGGCCCCAGGCCAGTCAACACGCAAGGATTCGCGTGTGCGCCGCTGACCAGGAAGATCAGGCCAAGCAGGAATGCACGGACGCTTCGCATCAGGCGGCCACCTTCTCTTCCGAGCGGGTGTTTTCCGCGTAGAAATAGACACCAAAGGTGATGCGATGGCCGGCGTCCGCACGTTCGTGATCCGCCTCCTGCAGTTCCAACGCACGGCGGTTGATTTCCTGCATGGCGCCCACCGCCAGTTCACGCGAGAGAACACGCAACTGCTCGACGGACTCGGCGGAGAGACCATCGCAATAGACGCTGCGATCCAGGAAGGGGGGCTGACTCTCGATCAGGTTGTGGCCCGCCGCTTCAAGATGGTCGCCAATATTCTTGCCAAGATAGAAGCTCTTCTCATCCAGGCCGCGCGCCGGCACGAAGGCATGTTCGACCAGATGTACCCGATCCTCGGCATCCAGCGTCACCGCCCCAAGGCGCAACCATTCATCAAGCACAGCGCGCGAACGAATATCCTTGCTGACGCCTTCAACCAGACGCTCGAACGATGCCTCGCCCCCCTGGCTGGCAAGGCGCGGCAGCGCCAGAGGTTGCCGCCGGGAATCAAGGAAGATGGGCTCCGCGCACCAGCGCGAGACGACCTGGGCGCCCAAGGAAACCACCGGCGGCGGCGGCGCCCGCGACAGCATTTCCTCTCGCAGCCGCTTGACCTCGCGTCGGTGCACCCCTGAAAGCAGGCTCACCCGGCTATCCGTGACTGGAGCGCCGTCATCGGGAAAGTCACGGGCAGCAACATCCACAAATACCCCCTTGGCCAGATTGCAGAACGCAAGGTAATTAACGCCATAGGCCATGAGCAACCTGGCCAGCGGGCGCAGCAGCCGCTGCACCGCCCGCAACAACGCGGGCGAGGCTAGCAGAGAGAGGCGGGAAGACATATCCATGCCTGAAATCATATCACGTGTGCAAACATTACACACAAATTCAATCTTTTATTCCATTTAAAAACAGTAACTTATAAAAGTTTAACTGACATATATAAAAAATAATTCTTTGACGTGTGATTTTTTTACACGTAAATTGAACCCAGCCATGACGCCTTATCCGGCTCTGGTGAGTTCACAGCCCAGGTTCAACCACAGGAGGAATCAACATGCATCACCATCCATTTCATCTACCCATCAGCCTGGCATTCAGCTTGGCATTCAGCTTGGCATTCGGCCTTGCAGTCGCCGGCAGTGCGTTGGCCGCGCCCCCCGCCGGCAGGCTGCTCGCCTCGCAATGTGCGCAATGCCATGGAACCAACGGCAACGGCCCCGGCTTTGACTCGCTGGCAGGCATGAGCGCCCGAGAGTTGAGCAATGAAATGCGCGAAATGAAATCCCGCAAGATTGCGGAAGGCATCATGGACCGCCAGGCTCACGGTTACACCGACGCGCAGATTCAACTGATCGCGGCCTACTTCTCCGGCCAGCGTAGCGGCGGAACGACGGGGGTCAGCACCAGCACCAGCAATATCGCGAGCGAAAGCGAATCAAAGCCGGTGTACACAGAAAAACAGCGTCGCGGCCTCGTGCGCGACCACCGCGATTAACCCAGGGAGCAGATGACATGCAAAACGTGAATAGAAGGCAATTCCTCAAGCTGGCTGGTGCCGCATCCGCCCTGGCCGCCCTGCCCCGCGCCGTTGGCGCCGCCACCACACCTGCCCGGGTCGTGGTGGTCGGTGGCGGCTTTGGTGGTGCCACCGCCGCGAAATACATCCGTATGTGGGGCGGCAATGTCCAGGTCACCCTGGTCGATTCCAATCCCAGCCATATCTCCTGCATTCTTTCCAATCTGGTACTCACCGGCGCCCTGCCGATGAGCAAGATCACGCTGAGCTTTGGCTCGCTAAAATCCAAGTTCGGTATCTCAGTGCTGCAAGGCCGCGCGGTCGCCATCGATGGCGGCGGCAATACCCTCACCGTCAGTACCGCGGGCGGCAACCAAGTATTGCCCTATGACCATCTGGTGCTCTCCCCCGGCATCGACTTCGTCGCGCCCGAAGGTGCCTGGAATCCAAACCTGACCCCGCACGCCTGGCAGGCCGGACCGCAGACCACGCTGCTGCAGAGCCAGCTGGCGAGCATGCGCAATGGCGAGATTTTCGTGATGACAGTGCCCAAATCGCCCTATCGCTGCCCCCCCGGCCCCTATGAACGCGCCTGCGTGGTGGCCGACTACCTGAAAACCAAGCGCTATACCAATGCCAAGGTCATCGTGCTGGATGCCAATGCCAGCATTCAGGCGGAACCGGTCGGCTTCGGCAATGCCTTCAACTCTACTCACGCCGGGATGATCGAGTACGTGCCCAACGCCACGGTACTGTCGGTGGATTCCGCCTCGCGCAGCATCGTCACCACCGCGCAGATCATCAGCAATGCCCGTGTACTGAACATCATCCCGAATCAGAAGGCCGGCGCTATCGCGGCCGCGCTACCGCTGAACGCGCAGGGTTTCGTGGCGGTGAACCCATTGACCTACGCGGTGGCCGGCTACCCTAACATCCACGTGATCGGCGATGCCTGCGCAGTACCGGCCAGCGACAACAAGGCAGTGCCCAAGTCCGGCCACATGGCCAACTCGGAAGCCAAGGTGTGCGCCGACGCCATCGTGCGCGCCCTCGCCGGTGAGGCGCCGGACACCAACGTCGCCACCAATTCGGCCTGCTACAGCCCGATTACCGCGAAGACCGCCTCATGGCTGTCCGCCAACTTCAACTATGGCGACATCTATGACGCCGCAGGCAACGTCAAGGGCAAGGGCATGCACCGGGTCGACCTGGGCGAAGCCGACCGCGCCAATGGCGACAACTACGAGGACATGTTCACCTGGGCGAAAAGCCTGTTCTCGGACAGCTACGCCTGATCCAAGAAAGACTCGGCCCGTCATTTCGGCGGGCCGCTACTTTCAGTCCAGGCGCGGTTCTCGCGCCTGACTTCACATTCAGAATATTTGTTCATCCTCTTCCATCTCGTCATACTCGGGCAGCACAGGCGCTTGTTCCTCGGCAACCACCGCCGACGTCAGCGCGACATAAGGCTCTTCAGGCGCGGCATTGCGAACCTGGGTCTGCACCACACCACCCTGGCCTTTATCACCGCGAACCTTGCCACCTTCGGCCATCGCACTACCACTCCCAAGCATGATCATCATCAAATAAACAATCCATTTACCAGCTTTCATTTTCTGTCCCTCCTTACGTATTACCCTGCTTCAAATCTAGCAGCCCAACCCCCCCGCGCAATCATCGGTATGTAAATTGATGTAACAGACACCCGGCGATAAAGCCGTTGCCGAGCCGGTTCAAACGATTTCAGGCATACGATTGAGGGGCATGGATCGAATGGCACTTAAGCGCATAACGACTAAAACAAACGCATTCATCATTCCTGAGCATGAGGGAATGACGGTGTTCGACGGTGGTCTTTGGCTTAATTTGGCTTAAGCAAGTGCCATTCTGCGCATGGTTGACAATATCTGCGCCTCGATTGCCACCTCCGCCTGACATCGGTCAAGGCATGCTTTACAAACCATGCCAACACTTCGGTCTCCCTCAACTCTCGAAAACTCATCGTGCAAATCAATATCCCGGTTCACGATCACACCACGGCCGAAGCAATCTACCCGTTCGACGCGCGCGGCATCGCCAAGCGCTTCCGCCACGCGGCCATCTTTGGCGCGCTGGATGCACTCAACCCGGGCGAACGCATGCGCTTCGTCAACGACCACAACCCGATTCCGCTGCTGCAACAGATGCGGATGCGTTATGGAGAACGCATCAAAATCCAATATCAGGATCCGTCCGAACTCAGAGTGACCATCGACTTCATCGTAACAACGACGTAGCCACATCCCACTTCCCCCTGAACATGCTGATCGCCCTCATCACCGCCACCCTGCTCGCCTTCCTGGCCGGGCAGGCATTACCGACAGCCATCGCCGTTGCGCCGGCGTTCTGGGCGCATCTGGTGCTGGCGGTCGGGGTGATGACGTTGATCACCTCCGCGATGCAGCATTTCGTGCCGGTGCTGACGCGCAGTCGCGGCGCCGGTCGCTGGACAGCGCGATTGCCGTTTTTGATGTTGGCGGCTGGCGGCTTGGCGCTGGCGGTGTTCATTGGCTGGCTCGACTTTGACTGGATCACGGCAGCGGCGCTGCTAGCGCTGGCAGGCGCCGTTGCGATGCTGGCCTGGATGCGCAACAAAGCGCGCAATACTTTCGGCCGGCCGCATCCCGGCCTGGCCTGGTATGTCGCGGCAATGGCCTGCCTCGGCCTTGGCCTGATCGCGGCGGCGGCCATTCCGTGGTTGCCCGCCTGGCACGCCGAACTGCGCGCCTTTCATATCCATATCAATCTGTAGGGTTTCGTCGGCCTCACCGCCATCGGCACCTTGCAGGTGTTGATGCCGACTGCCGCCAACCAGGCCGATCCCGAAGTCGGCGCCCGTCTGCGCCTCGATCTGAAATGGGCGCTGGCCGGCAGTCTGGCACTCGCCATCGGGCAGGCACTCTGGTTACCGCTGGCCTGGTTGGGCGGCACGCTCTGGTTCTGGGTCATCGGCCGCATGGGCGCGGCTTGGTTGCGACTGCATCGCGCCCGCATCCTGGCCTGGCACGGCGCCGAACCGGTGCTGGCAGCGGCGTTGATCGGTTTCGGCGCTGCGTTGGCCGGCGTGTTGCTGGGCTTGGAAAATCTGCTGCCGCTGACCATCTTCCTGCCCGGCTTCCTGATGCCGCTGGTAGTGGGTGCGGCCGGCCAGCTCGGCCCGGTGTGGATCGAAGCCGGCCGCAACGCTGCCCGCCATGCTGAAGACCGGGCAAATATCACCCGTTGGAACAGTGCCCGCGCCGTGCTCTTCCTGACTGCAGTTGGCTTGCCGTTGTTCGGCTTCCAGTGTTCCGGCATGCCGGCCTTGACCGCGCTGGTCTGGTTCGGCATCGTATTCGCGCTCTGGATCTATCGCGACACCAACACGCAACCCAATGCTTTCTGAATACGTCCACACCTTTGGCCAATTCCTGCTCAAGAAACACGGCGAACGCGTCCACAAGATCGCCATCGACGCCGGCTTTACCTGCCCGAATCGGGATGGCGCGAAAGGCATCGGTGGTTGCACGTTCTGCAACAACGCCTCGTTCAGCCCCAATTCTCGCAACCAGCCCTCGCTGGATACGCAGCTCGACTCCGGCCGGCGCGGCATCGACCGTTGTACCAAGGCGCGCAAATACCTGGCCTATTTCCAGGCCTACACCAACACCTACGCCGATGTAGAGCAACTAAAAGCGCAATACGACGCGGCATTGGCGATGCACGGCATGATCGGCCTTTCGGTCGGCACGCGCCCGGATTGCGTACCGCCGGAAGTGCTCGACCTGCTCGCCGGCTATCGCGACCAGGGCATGGAAGTCTGGCTGGAACTCGGCCTGCAATCGGCGTTCGACCACAGCCTGGAACGGGTCAATCGCGGCCACGGCCTGCGCGAATACATCGACACGACGCAAGCCGCGCGCGCTCTCGGCATCCCGGTCTGCACCCATCTGATCGTCGGCCTGCCCGGTGAGGAGGCCTGGCACAGCCGGGAATCGCTCGACATCGTGCTCGACATCGGCACCGACGGCTTGAAGCTGCATCCGTTGCACGTGGTGAAAGGCACGCAACTGGCCAACGAATGGCGGCGCGGCGAATACACCCCGCTGACCCAGCCCGAATACATCGACATCGCCGCCGACCTGATCGAACGCACACCGTGGGAGATCGTCTATCACCGCGTCACCGGTACCTCGCCAGCCAAACTGCTGCTGACGCCGGAATGGTGCAGCCACAAATGGCCGGTACTGAACGACATCAGCAGCGAATTACAGCGACGCGGCAGTCGGCAGGGCGTGAAAAGTGAAACGTGACTCGCCGCTGCGCGGCTTGGGTGAAACGTGAAAACCGCGCGCTCAACATTTCACGTTTCACCCGCAGCGCAGCGGCATCACATTTCACCAGCGGCGTAGCCGCATCACGTTTCACTTTTCACGCTTCACCCGCTAAGCTGCGCGGCTTATCTTCCGCCCGCCGTTCCATGTCCATCCGCCTCCTTCCCGACCTGCTGGTCTCGCAAATCGCCGCCGGCGAGGTGGTTGAGCGGCCGGCGTCGGCGTTGAAGGAAGTGCTGGAAAACAGTCTGGATGCGGGTTCGACTGAAATTCGCGTCGATCTGGAGGAAGGCGGCATCAAGCTGATCCGAGTCGCCGACGATGGTGGCGGCATTGCGCCAGAGGAATTGCCGCTGGCGCTGACCCGGCATGCCACCAGCAAGATTTTCAGCCTGGATGAACTCGAACGCGTCGCCAGCCTGGGCTTTCGCGGCGAGGCGCTGGCCAGCATCGCGTCGATTGCGCGGGTCGAACTGACCAGTCGCTTTAGTGGTCAACCCGAACAACAACATGCCTGGAAGATCGGCGCGCTGGATGGCGTCATGGGCCAGGTGGAACCGGCGGCGCTGAGTCGCGGCACGGTGATCGAGGCGCGCGATTTGTTCTTCAACACCCCGGCGCGGCGAAAATTCCTGAAAACCGCCGCCACCGAATACGGCCATTGCGACGAAACCCTGCGCCGCCTGGCGCTGGCACATCCCGGCTGCGCCTTCACGCTGGCGCACAACGGCCGCGTTGCGCGCCGCTATGCGGTCTCAGACTGGCAGGCGCGGGCGCTGGAAGTGCTCGGCGAGGACTTTGCCGAAGTCGCGCGCACGTTGGACGAAGCCGCCGGCCCGCTGCGCCTGTTCGGACTGGCCGGTCTGCCGGCCTATTCGCGCGCCGGCCGCGATGCGCAATATCTGTTCGTCAACGGCCGCTTCGTGCGCGACAAACTACTCAACCACGCCATCCGCGAGGCGTATCGCGACGTGCTGCATCACGAACGCCACCCTGCCTACGTGCTGTTCCTCGAACTGCCGCCGGAGGGTGTCGATGTCAACGTGCATCCGGCCAAGACCGAAGTACGCTTCCGCGACGGGCGCGGCGTGCATCAGTTTGTCAGGCATGTGCTGGAGCGGGCGTTGGGGAAGGATATGGGCATCAGCCCAGTGCCAATGCCGGAAGCCGGCGACCTGTCATTCCAGCGCATGCGGGAATCCAGTGACTTCAATACGCTGGATTCCCGCTTGCGTGGGAATGATGAAGCGGGCCCGCGCAGAAGTCCGTCTCAGGGCGCATCGGAAAGCCGGCCGAGCACTGCTGCCTGGTCACAATCCCGGATGCCGCTGCATTCCAGCGAGCCCTCCGCCTATTACCAAATGGTTGGCGAAGCGCTCGGTCACAACACATCGCAGGAGTCCTTGCGCCCTGAACCCGTCGCCGGGTCGGTCAATAGGCCTGTGGACGTTTCAACCACCCCGCCTCTTGGCTACGCCCTCGCCCAACTTTCCGGCATCTATGTACTGGCGCAAAACGACCGGGGATTGATCGTCGTCGACATGCACGCCGCGCACGAGCGCATCCTGTACGAGCGTCTGAAAACCGCGCTCGACAGCCATCAAGTTGCCAGCCAGCCGCTGCTGATTCCGGTCGTTTTCGCCGCCACGGCGCTGGAAATGAGCGCCGCCGAAGAAGGCCGCGAGGCGCTCGCCGACATGGGGTTCGAGATCGCCGCCGTGTCGCCGACGCATCTGGCGGTGCGCGCATTACCCGCGATGCTGAAGGACGCCGAAGCGGAAACCCTGGCGCGCGAGGTGTTGCAAGACATGCGCGAATTCGGCATAAGCGAAGCCGCAAGTCAAACCCTGACCGCACACCGCAACCAACTGCTGGCGACGCTGGCCTGCCACGGCGCGGTGCGCGCCAACCGTCGTCTGACGTTGCCCGAAATGAACGCGCTGCTGCGCGACATGGAAGCGACCGAACGCGCCGATCAATGCAATCACGGCCGGCCCACCTGGTTTCAGTTGAGCCTGGTCGATCTGGACAAGCTCTTCATGCGAGGCAAGTAATGAGTCAAAAACCCTTCCCCATCCCCGTTGTCGCCGCGGTGGAACCACCACCCCAAGCCGAACCGGAAACCTCCGCCTGTGCCAGCGGTGAACCCTATGCGCTGATGGTGCTGGGCGATTCGATGCTGCCGGAATTCAACGAGGGCGAAATCATCGTCATCGAACCGGAAGGCGTGGCGCGACACGAGTCATTTGTCATCGCCTTCGTCAACGAGGAATTCATCTTCCGCCAGTTGATCCAGCATCCGGAAGGCTGGATGCTGAAGCCCTTGAATCCGGTCTATCCGAACATCCCCATCGACAATCTGGAAGTGGTCAAAGGCATCATCGTGCTGAAGAAAAAGCCGGGCAAACGCTCGGAACAAAAATCCTATGCCTAAGCGCGCCAGCAACCCCGCCCCGTCGCGCGAAGAAGCCGCCTTCAAGATCAAGAACGCCAACCTGCCGGTGCTGATCTTGCACCTGAAGACGGCAGACACCGCGCGCGTCAAGGCGCAACTGGAAACCCGCCTGCAGCAGATGCCGGACTTCTTCGCGCATGCGCCGGTGGTGCTGGGTCTGGGTGAACTGGCGCCCGCTGCCGAACCGGACTTTCCTGACCTGCTCGACTTCATGCGCAGCCATCACATGCAAGCTGCCGGCATCATCGGCGGTTCTGCCGCGCAACAGTTTGCCGCCACACAGGCCGGCCTCGGCGTCATTCCGGAGATTCCGGCACGCCCAACGGCCCATTCCGAGCCCGAACCGCCGGCCGAATCGCCAGTAGAACCGCAACCCGATCCCGGGCCGGTGCAGCCGGAACTGCCCGGCCTGGAAAACGAAAACGAAAACGAAACTGAACCTGCAACCCCCGCGCCACCCCAGACTTCGAGGCCGACGCTGATCATCGACAAACCCGTGCGCACCGGCCAACGGATTCATGCCGAAGGCGCCAATCTGGTCGTGCTGGCCATCGTCAACGCCGGCGCCGAATTGATCGCCGATGGCGACATCCACATCTACGCCCCGCTGCGCGGCCGCGCCCTGGCCGGGGCGCGCGGCAACACGGCGGCGCGCATCTATGTGCAGAGCATGGAAGCCGAACTGGTCGCCATCGCCGGGTATTTCCAGTTGTTTGACGAAGGCATACCGGATGAAATCCGCGCCAAATTCAGCCAAGTTTATCTGGACGGAGAGAAGGTGGTCATCAAGCCGATGAGCAGTAAACGCTGAATCAAGATCGCGTCGCCAACCGTGTAGGTGCGAATTCATTCGCACGCCTATACAGCAACCAATGCGAATAAATTCGCACCTACAGCCAGCTCAAATCGCCACACCCGCTTTACAGTTAAAATTCAATCCTTTACGGAGGGCCAGTCACAGTGCCAAAAGTCATCGTAGTTACCTCGGGCAAGGGCGGCGTCGGCAAGACCACCACCAGCGCCAGCTTTTCCAGCGGTCTCGCCCTGCGCGGCAACAAGACCGTGGTCATCGACTTCGATGTCGGCTTGCGCAATCTGGACCTGATCATGGGGTGCGAGCGGCGCGTGGTGTACGACATCATCAATG
>CAMDHJ010000071.1 GCA_945897865.1 Tepidiphilus sp. J10 | reverse complement strand
CAGTACGCGATCTGACTCAGCCCGCTTTGCCGCCAGCCTTCAACCTGCGTTTGCCAATAGCCTGATCCTTGCCGTGCCGCCATCGCTCTTCTCCTTGGGAAAGCGGCAAGCTTGCTTAGGATCGGTTCGCGACGGTAGGTGGGTGGGCTGGAGGCTTACAATAGCGTGACCTGCAGCTGTTATGAGTCCGCTGAATCGCTCATTCAATCTGATACTGAATTTACTGTGGCACCCAGATAACCCGATTTCAAGGTAATCTTTACGCGGTCTCCTGGCAGTACTGTGCGGGCATCGCTGACTACATGGCTTTCTTCCGTCTGAATAATGCCGTAACCTCTGGACAATATGTTGACCGGATTGAGTTGCTGAAGTGAACGCAACGCATTCTGCAAACGGGCTTTTCTGAGGCCAAGATTTGCCACCATGCTTGAATAGAGTGCGGTTTGTGCGTTGGATAGATCGGAACGTTTTAGAACACAATTCGGTCGGTGAATGTCAATTCTCATCTTCTTGATTGCCAATTCATGCTTGAGCCGTTGAATTCGGAAATCAGCATTCTTGAACATCCGTGTAATAAGCTGATTCACTAAATCTGTGATTTGAGATAGACGGTTGCCTGGATGCAATATACGTCTCGATACTCCATCCAGATGTTGCATGGATTGATAAATAAATCTTTTGGTCGAGCTATTCATTCTTGCCGTTGCATTGTCAACGCTCGCACGCACTTCGATCTTGTCTGGTACGGCATGTTGGGCAGCAGCGGTTGGTGTCGCCGCCCGAATATCCGCACTGAAATCTGCGATTGAGAAATCAGTTTCATGCCCAATCCCCGCGATAACCGGAATGCTTGATGAGCGAATTGCTCTGGCTAGAAATTCATCATTGTAGGCATTAAGGTCTTCCAGACTCCCCCCCCCGCGGATTAGAAGTAGAACATCGCATTCTTTGCGATGATTTGCTGTCAGCAAAGCTTGAGAAATGCTTTCTGCCGCCTCGAATCCTTGGACTGTAGTTGGGTAGATCACAATTGGACTTTGCTGCCAGCGGTTTTCCAGTGTTCTTAGCGCATCTTGCAGAGCGGCAGCCTGCAATGAGGTGATGATTCCAACGCATTTCGGATACTTTGGAGGTACATGTTTGAGTTCAGGCCGAAACAATCCTTCTGATTCCAGTTTTGCTTTCAGACGCAAAAATGCTGCATAGAAGTCCCCTTGGCCGGAATGTCGCATCGTGTCGACAATGATTTGATAATCGCCACGCGGTTCATAGAGTGTTGCTTGAGCACGCACTTCTATTTTGTTGCCTTCAGTCGGCATCCAATCCAAAAACTGGTTGCGATTTCGAAAAAAAGCGCATTTGACACTGCTTTGTTGATCTTTCAGGGTGAAGTACCAATGGCCTGAGCTGGCTCGCGTCAGGTTGGATATCTCGCCGGCTACCCAGCAAGATGGCAGGGTTTTCTCGATAGCGTTGCGAGCTTGTCGATTCAGTTCTGTGACAGTTATTACGGCAGACACGATCTTGATGAGTTGTTTGTTGATGGTGTTCGTCAAGTCTAACTGTTTCATTGATTTGAATCGTTCAACAAGGATTTTTCTCTTGTCCAAATAGTGGTATGTTGTTGGCCTTGCGACGGCGGCTTAGGCCGCCGTTATGTTTTTTATCAAGCGGTTGGAAACTGTATGTCTGATTACCTGATGCAAACCTATGCTCGGCAACCTATAGCATTTGAAAGAGGCGAAGGGGCTTGGCTGTTCGATACGAACGGTGACAAGTATCTTGATGCGTTGGCCGGAGTTGCGGTCAATGGCATTGGTCACGGTCATCCCACATTGGCGCGTGCTTTGTGTGATCAGGCTGCCAAGCTGATCCATACCTCCAACCTCTATCGCATTCCATTGCAGGAAGCGTTGGCGGCGCGTTTATGCCAGCTTTCCGGCTTGTCACACGCCTTTTTTTGTAATTCAGGTGCGGAAGCGAATGAAGCAGCGATCAAGATTGCGCGCTTGCATGGTCACAATAACGGAGTTGATAGTCCGGCTATTGTAGTTATGGAAAAGAGCTTCCATGGTCGAACCATGGCGACACTGTCCGCAACGGGTAATCGCAAGGTGCAAGCCGGATTCGAACCCCTGGTTTCTGGATTTCTGCGGGTGCCATTTGGTGATTCAGCGGCCGTCGAGGCGTTAGCTGCGCATCACAAGAATATTGTTGCCGTTCTTGTCGAGCCGTATCAAGGCGAGGGTGGGGTACAGATTCCCGAAGCCAATTATCTGGCTGAATTGAGGCGGATCTGCGATGAACATTCCTGGTTGTTGATGCTTGATGAAGTGCAGACAGGTGTGGCTCGTACTGGTACCTGGTTTGCCTTTCAACACACTGGAGTCATGCCGGATGTAATGACGCTTGCCAAGGGTCTCGGTTCTGGTGTGCCGATTGGCGCTTGCCTGGCGCGAGGTGTTGCAGCGGAAACGTTTACTCCAGGCAAGCATGGCTCTACTTTTGGAGGAGGGCCGCTGGCTTGCACGGCCGCCTTAACGACTTTGTCGGTCATGGAAGCAGAGGGTTTGCGCGAACACGCTGCACGACTGGGTCAGTTTATCCGCAAGGATCTCGCTGACCGTCTGGTTTGGCAGACGGGGGTGATAGAGATACGTGGTCAGGGATTGATGATCGGTATTGAGTTAGATCGCGCCTGTGGCGAACTGGTCAAGATGGCGTTGGCGGACAAATTGTTGATCAATGTCACCAATGACAACGTGGTTCGTTTGCTGCCGCCGTTGGTGATGACGCAAGCAGACGCTGAATTGCTCACTGAAAAATTGGCGCGCTTGATCCGCACTTTCCTGGGCTAAACATCATGCTCAACCCGGTGAAGCATTTTCTGCAATTCAAGGATCTGACCCGCGCAGAACTGGATCATCTGTTTCTACGCACGCGGGTCATCAAGGAACGGTTTAAGCGTTACCAGCCTTATCACTCGCTTGCAGATCGGACGCTGGCGATGATCTTTGAAAAGAGCTCCACACGAACGCGTCTCTCCTTTGAAGCGGGCATGCATCAGATGGGGGGATCTGCAATCTATCTGAATACTCGTGACACCCAATTGGGTCGTGGAGAGCCGGTAGAAGACGCCGCCGAGGTGATCTCACGCATGGTTGATGTGGTGATGATTCGTACTTTTGAGCAGGAAATCATTGAACGTTTCGCTGCGCATTCGCGAGTTCCAGTGATCAACGGCCTCACCAATGAATACCATCCCTGTCAGATTCTGGCCGACATCTACACGTTTACTGAACAACGTGGTCCGATACAAGGAAAAACTGTGGCCTGGGTTGGCGATTCCAACAACATGTGCAATACCTGGCTGCAAGCCGCCGAAGTGCTTGATTTCAATGTTCATGTATCCACTCCGCCCGGATATGAAGTTGAACCGGAGCGTGCCGGATTATTTTCTACTGCTCATTACGAGGAGTTTCGTGACCCGATGGATGCCTGTCGTGGTGCCGATCTTGTCACTACCGATGTCTGGACCAGCATGGGGTTCGAGGCCGAAAATGCCGAGCGTATGACCGCCTTTGCCGATTGGCAGGTAGATACGGACATGATGGTTGCAGCGGCCCAGGATGCTTTGTTCATGCATTGTTTGCCGGCGCATCGTGGTGAAGAAGTGGCCGCTGATGTCATCGATGGTCCTCATTCTGTTGTCTGGGAAGAAGCGGAAAACCGCCTGCATGTGCAAAAAGCGTTGCTTGAATACCTGTTGCTTGGCCGAGTCGAGGCATGAACCGATGAATATTGCGTACTTTAAAGAGACCGATTCACTTTATTTCGAACTGTCTCCGGAGGATGCCGCCCATGCCTGGGAAGCGCAGGAAGGCATCGTCATCAATTTGAGTCAAGACGGTCGCGTGATTGGAATCGAAATCGAACATGCCAGCCAGAAGGCCGATCTCTCTTTGTTGCGGGTCGGCAACTTTCCCGGTGAAGTGCATGCTGTGGAAGGCGCTTCGCACTGATTGTTTTGTACGGCGCGTGCGCCTTTGCCGCGCCGTAGTTTGTCCCTAGGAAAATCATGAGTGAAAACAACAAAACTGCAATCAAAAAAGTCGTATTGGCTTACTCCGGTGGTCTCGATACCTCGGTCATCCTGAAATGGCTGCAAGACACTTATCAGTGTGAGGTCGTCACTTTTACCGCCGATCTCGGCCAGAACGAAGAACTTGAACCCGCGCGCGCCAAAGCTTTGCAACTCGGCATCAAGCCGGAGCAGATCTACATCGACGACCTGCGCGAAGAGTTTGTACGTGACTTCGTATTCCCGATGTTCCGCGCCAATACCGTCTATGAAGGAGAGTATCTGCTCGGCACATCGATTGCCCGCCCGCTGATTGCCAAGCGTTTGATCGAAATTGTCAACGCAACCGGTGCCGATGCGATCTGCCACGGTGCCACCGGCAAGGGCAATGATCAGGTCCGTTTCGAGTTGGGCGCCTATGCGCTGAAGCCGGACATCAAGGTGATTGCGCCCTGGCGCGAATGGGATTTGCTGTCCCGCGAGAAACTGATCAACTACGCTGAAACGCATGGCATTCCGATTGACATGAAGCATAAGCAGGGCGGCAGTCCTTATTCGATGGACGCCAATCTGCTGCATATCAGCTACGAAGGTCGCCATCTGGAAGACCCGAATGCAGAAGCCGAAGAGGACATGTGGCGTTGGAGCGTGTCGCCGGAAGAAGCGCCCGACCAAGCCGAATACATCACCCTCGACTACGTCAAGGGCGATGTAGTGGCAATCAATGGTCAGGCACTGAAAGCGCATGAAGTGCTGGCGGAGTTGAACCGTCTGGGTGGAAAGCACGGTATCGGCCGTCTTGACCTGGTGGAAAACCGCTATGTCGGCATGAAGTCGCGGGGTTGCTATGAAACACCCGGTGGTACCATCCTGCTGAAAGGTCACCGCGCTATCGAATCGATCACGCTGGACCGCGAAGTCGCGCATCTGAAGGATGATTTGATGCCGCGTTATGCCAGCCTGATCTACAACGGCTACTGGTGGGCCCCGGAACGCAAAGCGCTGCAGGCGCTGATTGATCATACGCAGGAGAACGTCAACGGCTTTGTTCGCTTGAAGCTCTACAAGGGCAATGTCATCGTCGTCGGCCGTGATTCAAAAACCGATTCATTGTTCGATTCCACCATCGCCACCTTTGAGGATGATGCTGGCGCTTACGATCAGAAAGACGCGGGTGGATTCATCAAACTCAATGCGCTGCGCATGCGGATTGCAGCAAAACTCGAAGCCGGGAGAAAGTAAACATGTCGCAATTTGATAACGTCACGGTGATCAAGAAAGCCAACGTATATTTCGACGGAAAGTGCGTTTCGCATACGGTGCAGTTTGCTGACGGCACGAAAAAATCCGTTGGCGTCATACTGCCCGCCAGATTGACCTTCAACACCGGTGTGCCGGAAATCATGGAAACCGTTGATGGCCGCTGCCGTGTGCTGTTGAAGGGTGAAACTGAATGGAAGGAATTTGGCGCTGGTCAATCGTTCAGTGTGCCGGGCAATTCCAGCTTCGAAATCGAAGTCGCTCCTGATGAGGCCTATCACTACGTCTGTCATTTCGGCTGAATCGCCAGCCAAATGCAAACGGCCCGCATGAATATGCGGGCCGTTTCTTTTTACCCGGCCAGAAACCGGGCTGAGCCGCTTACAAGTTGCGCGAGATGATTCGCACGGAGTCGTCTTCGGGATGCACTTCCACTTTGAAACCGAGTCCAGTGCACAGCTTCAGCATGCGAGTGTTGGTTTTCAGCACCTCGCCTTCCATGGTTCGCAAGCCTTTGCCTCGAGCGAGATCCATCAGCACATCCATCAGCTTGTGGCCGATGCCTTGATGCTGCCAATGATCGTCCACCACCAACGCGAACTCGCATGAATTGCCATCTGGGTTTACTGCGTAGCGGGCGACGCCGAGTTCCACCTGTTTGCCATCTACAACTGTGACCACCAGCAAAGCCATTTCGCGGTCGTAATCAATCTGGGTCAGTCGCACCAACATGCTGTGCGACAGCTCCTGCACCGCATCCATGTAGCGGAAATATTTGGTTTCAGACGAAAGTCCGCGCACAAATTCCTGCGTCATGTCGGCATCTTCCGGCCGGATCGGACGTATCGTAACGTCGGCACCGTTCGGCAACTGCCATTGCGTGACCAGGTGCGCCGGGTACGGGTGAATCGCCATGTGGCTGTAGCGATCGGCTGAAGGTGGGCGCGGACGGATGATGACGCGGGCATCGGCCGCCAGCGCACCATGTTCATCAATCAGCAAAGGATTGATGTCTAGTTCTTCCAACCAAGGCAAAGAGCAGACCATTTCCGAAACGCGCAACAGGATGTTATCCAGTGCTTGCATATTCACGGCCGGACGGTTGCGGAATTTTCCGAGCAGTTTGTGTACGCGCGTGCGTTTGATCAGGTCGTCGGCCAGGAAGTGATTCAACGGCGGCAGCGCAACGGCGCGATCCTGAACGGCCTCAACGTCCACACCGCCGGCGCCGAACATGATCACCGGGCCCAGCACCGGGTCGGTTGTGACACCGATCAGCACTTCGCGAGCATTCGGACGGGTCACCATCGGCTCAATCACCACCCCATCCAGCTTGGCATCGGGTTGATGCTTATGCACTTCCGCCATCATGCCCATGAAAGCGCCACGCACGGCCTGGCCACTGGACAAGCCGAGACGAACACCGCCGACATCGGATTTGTGGCTGATCTGTTGCGAGTTGATCTTCATCACCACCGGGAAGCCCATCTGCTGCGCCATCAGCATCGCTTCCGTCGCATCACGCGCAATCAAGGTCTGTGCGACAGGAATCTGGAAGGAAGCGAGCAAGGACTTCGACTCGACTTCGGTCAACATATGGCGACCTTGCGCCAGCGCGCTTTCGATGATCAGGCGAGCGCCTTCGACATCCGGTTCGGCCTGCTCGGTCAGCGAAGCAGGGGTTTGCATCAGTTGGCGCTGGTTTTCATAGAACGCGGAAAGGAAGGAAAACACCTCAACCGCCGGTTCCGGCGTGCTGAAGTAGGGGATGCCGGCCTCTTTGAACAGCTTGCGGCCTTCGGCGACCTGGCTTTCGCCCATCCAGCAGGTAAGCACAGGCTTGATCGATTGTTTCGCGACCTCGATCACTGCCTGCGCGGCTTCGGCGGGCTTGGTCATTGCCTGCGGCGTCAACATGGTCAGCACGCCATCGACACCGGGGTCAGCCAGGCAGGCTTCTATCGCGTCGTGATAACGTTGCGCACCGGCATCGCCGATGACATCAACCGGGTTGCCATGCGACCAGGTCGGCGGCAAGGCGAGATTGAGCTTCTCCAGCGTCGGTTGCGACAGCTCGGCAAGACGGACGCCGACGTCGATCGCCAAGTCGGTCGCCATCACACCAGGGCCGCCGCCATTGGTGACGATGGCGAGGCGGTTGCCGGTTGGCTTGATGTGGGTGGACAGCGCGCGTGCGCAGGCGAACAGCTGCATGATGGTCTTCACCCGTACCACACCGGCGCGGCGTACCAGCGCATCGAACACCGCATCGGAACCGGCCAGCGCGCCGGTATGCGACTGCGCCGCTTTCGAGCCAGCCTCATGCCGGCCGACCTTGATCATCACGATCGGTTTCAGGCGCGATACCGTGCGCAGCGCGCTCATGAAGCGACGCGCGTCGCGGATGCCTTCGATGTAGAGCAGGATGCCCTTGGTCTGGGGGTCGTAAGCCAGGTAATCGAGAATTTCGCCAAAATCAATGTCCGCCGAAGCGCCGGTCGAGATGACGCTGGAAAAGCCGATGCCATTCGATTCTGCCCAGTCCAGCATGGCGGTACACAGCGCGCCGGATTGAGAAACCAGGGCCAAGTCACCCGGTAATGCGGTACCCAGCGCGAAGGTGGCATTCAAACCGATGGCTGGCCGCTGGATACCCAGACAGTTGGGACCGATGAAGCGGATGCCATGTTTTTCAGCCACGCTGGAAATGGCTTCTTCAAGTTCAACGCCTTTCGGTCCGATTTCACGGAAGCCGGCCGACAGCACGACCACATTGCGCACGCCGCGTTTGCCGCAATCATCCATGATCTGGGCGACAGTGGTGGCTGGGGTGGCAATGATCGCCAGGTCCGGGGTTTCTGGCAGATCGCTGGCATAGGCGTAGCATTTCTCGCCGAGCAGAACTTCATATTTTGGGTTGACCGGATAGACCTGGCCAGTGAAGCCAGATTTTTGCAGATTGGCGTAAATCACGCCGGCAACGGAGTCTTCTCGTGCACTGGCGCCAAAAACGGCAACTGAACGCGGGCTGAGCAGGGGGTGCAGGTAATGACTGGACATTTTTATCGCTTTCGGAAAATCAAAGGGTGAAACGTCAAACTGGATTTTTCTGGCGGACATCCTATGCCACAACGGATTACAGTTCCATCCAGCAGAACATATAGTCAATATTGTATTTTGCATTGCATCAACATTCTTATGCACACAGCCTACATAACTCACCCCGAATGCCTCAAGCACGAAATGGGACACTGGCACCCGGAAAGCCCTGCCCGCCTGCGCGCCATCGATGATCGACTGCATGCGGCGCATCTTTTCGATTATCTCGTGCACCACGATGCCCCGCTGGTGCATCGCAGCCAGTTGATCCGCGTGCATGACGCGGCCTATATCGACACCATCGAAGCGGCATCGCCTTATGAAGGCACGTATGAGCTTGATCATGACACCGTGATGAACCCGCATACGCTGGATGCCGCCTATCACGCGGCAGGCGCTGCCGTCATGGCGGTGGATCGGGTCATGCGTGGCGAAGTCAAGAATGCATTTGTCGCTTGCCGGCCACCGGGGCATCACGCCACGCGTGACAAGGCCGGCGGCTTTTGCATCTTCAACAACGTCGCTGTCGCCGCCGCCCATGCCATTGCAATGTATGGCCTGAAAAGGGTCGCCATCGTCGATTTCGACGTGCATCACGGCAACGGCACGGAAGACATCTTCAAGGACGACGCACGCGTCATGCTGTGTTCCACCTTCCAGCATCCGTTCTACCCGTTCTGCGGTGCCGACACGGCCAGCCCGCATATTGTCAATGTGCCGCTTCCGGCCGGCACCACCGGCAAGAAATACCGGGAAGTGTTCGAAGCCGAGGTGTTGCCGAAGCTGGAAGCCTTCCAGCCTGAGATGATTTGCTTTTCTGCCGGCTTCGACGCACACCGCGAAGATGACATGGGCCAGTTTGGTTTGATGGAATCGGATTACATCTGGGTGACTGAACAGGTCATGGCGGTCGCTGAGCGGCATGCGCAGGGACGCATCGTGTCATTGCTGGAAGGGGGTTACGACCTGAGTTCGCTTGGTCGCAGCGTCGCGGCGCACATCAAGGTGCTGGCGGATTTGTAGGGCTGAATCAGCCAACAAAGTTCTCATCGCGGAGCTGGGCTTGAGTGGCCTTACTGGTTAGCCCATCGGCACGAAGCTGACTTGTCGGCTGAGTGTCTATCTGGAGATGTTAAACATTTGCCTTGTGCTGGTTGGTGTCGGGCACTCTGACAACACTTCCCTCGCGCATTAGCAGCCCCAACACACTGTAGGAAAGATAGTCCTTTTGTTTTCCGCGATAGTCGCTGCGCAGACCGAGCAAGCTTGCCGCGTCAGAATTGGAAATGCCATCTGGATTGGCTTTTGCTAATTCAAGGATTGCGGTCTTGATAAATTCTAGGCCCAGTTGTGCCCGCTCAACCGAACCTTGGGGTACCACAATACCCTTCCGCGACTTGCCACCTAGACCGCTTGGTACAACTGCGTTGGTTAGTACTCCACCTGTTTCAATGGTGCCAAAAGCTGAAATGAGCTCGGCTTCCAGACGGAGCGCTTGGGCTTCCGTGAGATCCTCGATAAGGATATCAACCATTGGCGTGGCGCCTTCAGAGATGATCTCTTTGATTCTGGCGTACTTCTTGGTGGCATCAGGTGTGACAAGGTGATCATAAGCCCTGCTACCCGCTCCTTTGCCGATATAGAAAGGCTTTGCCGGAGAAGAGCGAGGGTCTTTCAGTGCATAAACATAGAAGAAATTCGTGGGCATAAATCGGATGTAGATGCTTGAGGACTACATCCCCGGCATCATGCCCTTCATGCCACGCATCATCTTGGCGAGGCCACCTTTGCCCATCGATTTCATCATTTTCTGGGCTTGTTCGAACTGTGCCAGCAGACGGTTGACGTCCTGCACCTGAACGCCTGAACCGGCCGCGATACGGCGTTTGCGGCTGGCTTTGAGCAACTCGGGTTTGCGCCGTTCCAGCGGTGTCATGGCGTTGATGATGCCTTCGATGCGGCGCATCTGATTTTCGCCCTGCGCCAGTTCACCGGCGCCGATCTTGCCAGCGCCGGGAAGTTTGTCGACCAGCGACGACAGGCCGCCAAGCTTTTTCATCTGCTGCATTTGCGATTTGAAATCTTCCAGGTCGAAGCCCTTGCCGCTTTTGAGCTTCTGGACCGCCTTCAGTGCCTCGTCCTTATCGACCGATCGTTGCGCTTCTTCCAGCAGCGACAGCACATCGCCCATGCCCAGGATGCGGCTTGCCATGCGTTCCGGGTGGAAGATTTCGATGCCGCTCAACTTTTCGCCGACGCCGACCAGTTTGATCGGCTTGCCGGTGACCTGGCGCACCGACAATGCCGCACCGCCGCGTGCATCGCCGTCCAGTTTGGTCAGGATGACGCCGGTCAGCGGCAATGCTTCGTTGAAGGCCTTGGCGGTATTGACAGCGTCCTGGCCCTGCATGGCATCGACCACAAACAAGGTTTCGATCGGGTTCAGCAGGGCATGAATATTCTTGATCTCGTCCATCATCGCCGCGTCGACGTGCAGGCGACCGGCGGTATCGACGATCAGCACGTCGAACA
The DNA here is from genome assembly GCA_945897865.1 of Tepidiphilus sp. J10. GTDB lineage: Bacteria > Pseudomonadota > Gammaproteobacteria > Burkholderiales > Thiobacillaceae > PFJX01. The sequence continues at coordinate 7,941 of CAMDHJ010000071.1, read as the reverse complement.
GATGTTTGCGCGCATGATCGAGCGCGGCGCGGGCGATGTCGGCCGGCTTCTGATCGCCGGTAGATGGGAAGAAATCGGCTTCCGCCTGCGCAGCAACCATCTTCAACTGCTCGATGGCGGCCGGACGATAGACGTCGCAACTGACCACCAGAATGCGTTTCTTGCCGGCTTCCCGGATCACTCGTACCAGCTTGCCGGTGGAGGTGGTCTTGCCCGCGCCCTGCAAACCCGCCATCAGGAACACCGCCGGCGGCTGGCAGGCAAACGAGAGTGGTGAGGCCTGTTCGCCCATCAGCGCGGTGAGCTCCTTGTGCACGATGCCGATCAGCACCTGGCCTGGTGTCAGGCTGGTCATCACCTCCGTGCCAAGCGCGCGCTCCTTCACTTTGGCGATGAAATCGCGCACCACGGGAAGTGCCACGTCGGCTTCCAGCAGGGCGACGCGGACTTCGCGCAGCGCATCCTGGATGTTGGCTTCGGTCAGGCGGCCCTGGCCACGCAGGTTTTTGACAACACGGGAAAGGCGGTCGGTCAGATTGTCGAACATGGTGAGTTGGGCGCTGAGCGATGGGATAAACTGCAGCAGTCTAACAAATCAGCCGCGTCCGACCATGCTGGAAACCCTGCTCTTCGTTGTTTGCGCCCTTGCTTATTTCGGTTTGGCCAGCTGGTTCTGGCCGGGACGTCCTGGTTGTTGCCGAACCGACTGGTTTCCGCGACTGCTGCCTGTCATGCCTTTGGCATTGCACTTGTACCTCCTGAACGAAGGCGTTTTTGGCGACGAGGGCATTCGTCTCGGGTTTGCGACTTCGATTTCCGCCGTTGCTGCATTGAATGTGCTGATCTATGCCGCAGCTTCATGGCGTTACCACTTGGCTGGCGTGCACGGTTTTGTGCTGGCTTTTGCGGGTCTGGCGGTGCTGGCCGAAGCGATTTCGCCGATGCCGCATACCGCCGCGCACAGTGCGCTGCCGGTTTTCAAACTGCATCTGGCGATGGCCTTTGCCGCCTATAGCTTGTTCACCATCGCGGCGTTGCATGCGGGGTTGATCGCGTTGGCGGAAAAACATTTGCATCGCGCAGTACCGCCGACCCTGGTTTCTGGTTTGCCGCCGCTGCTGACTATGGAAAAACTCTTGTTTCGCATGATCCAGATCGGTTTCCTGTTGCTCACCTTGACCTTGATCACGGGTGTTTTCTTTTCCGAAGAGATCTTCGGCAAGCCGGTCACGTTGAATCACAAAACCGTTTTCGGCATTGCCTCTTGGTTGATTTTTGGTGGCCTTTTGCTTGGCCGGCAGGTTTACGGCTGGCGCGGCCGCACCGCAATTTACTGGACCTTATCCGGTTTCATGAGCCTGATGCTGGCTTACGTCGGGGTCAAATTCGTGCTGGAAGTCCTGCTCGGACGCTATTGATTTTGGCCAGTTTGCTGGAGGTCAATATGTTGGTTGAAATGAACTAGCGTCAACCTGGGTTGTTGCGTAATCTGCGGCCTCACTTTCTCGTTTATTAGGGATCAAGCAATGTTCGGCAACTCAAAACGGCTCGAAGCTGAAATTTCTTCGTTGCGCGCCGCACTGGTGGCAAAAGAACAGGAACTTGCACAAGAACGGGAAAACCAGCAGCAACTTGTGGCTGCTGCATCAAACGGCGCAAGTGAAATTGTGCTGCGGGAAAATTACGATAAAGGCTTGTTTCAGCGTTTCCTCAGCTTCAGTCAATCGATGACTGATTGCCAGACGTCAATGGGTGGGTTGGCGGCAGCAATGAAAAGGGAAGCCGAGGTTATCGAACAGACAGCCGATGCCGCCACAATCAACGCAACTTCCGTGCATCGGGTCAACGAAAATGTGAAGGTCATGTCGAGTCGTTCGCAAGACATCTCCAAAACCGTGGAAGACCTCAATTTGCGCGCGTCCCAGATTGGCGGCATCGTTGGTCTGATCAAGGAGATTGCTGATCAGACCAACCTGCTTGCCTTGAATGCCGCCATTGAGGCTGCCCGCGCGGGTGAGCAGGGGCGCGGTTTTGCTGTTGTGGCGGATGAAGTGAGAAAACTGGCCGAACGTACAGCGGGTTCGACAGCCGAGATCTACAGTCTGGTGAAAGCGATCCAGAATGAGGCTTCTCAGGCCAAAAGCGCTATCGAGATCACGCCAGAACAAGCCATGGCGTTCAGTCAGGATGCGATCAGCGCCGACAAGGCGATGCTTGAATTGCTCGCCATTGCGGAAGGCAATCGCGCCACCATCCGCTTCCGGGCGCTGCGTTCTTTTGTTGAAGTCGCCAAGATCGACCATCTTATTTACAAGATGGAGATCTACAAGGTATTGATGGGCCTGTCGGAAAAGAAGGCTCAGGATTTCACCAGTCACCACGAATGCCGCCTTGGAAAATGGTATTACCAAGGTGAAGGTCATGACTGCTTCTCGAAACTGAAGCCTTACCCGGCGATTGAACCGCCGCATGTGCAAGTTCACTTGCACGGGCGTACTGCCGTGCAGGCGTTTTATGATGGCAACCTGGATCTTGCGTTGAGCGAGGCGGACAAAATGGAATCCTCCAGCCGGCTCGTGCTGAAAGAACTGGAAAATCTGGCCTTGGTCGGCGAACAGGACCAATGCACTTTGAGGCATTGAGGCGGGACAACAGGTTCGGCTTGAGGTTCGTTTTGATCAAGCCCCGTTTTTAGCTTCCAGTTCTTCCCAGCGCGCCAGCAAGGCCAGCAAGCTTTCTTCAATCTCGGCGCTACGGGCGTTCAGCTTGCCGGCTTGAGTATGGTCGGCATAAACCGCCGGGTCGGTCAGTTGGCGTGCAACTTCGGCTTGTTCGTCCTCCAGTGTCGCGATCTGCTGCGGCAAGGCTTCCAGTTCCTTCTGCTCCTTGTACGACAAGCCGGATTTCCGTGCTTTGGCGGCAACCGGCGGCGCGGATTTGCCAGCCGGCTTCAGCGCCGTTTTTTCTGTGCTGGAGGTCGCTCTAGCTGCCGCTTCCGCCGCCGCCCGGTCACGCCAACCAAGCCAGTCGGAATAACCGCCGGGTAATTCAAGCAGTTGGCCTGGGGTGCCAGCGTTGTTGCCAATGGGGTTGCCAACGGGGTTGCCAACTCTCCCGGCAAAGACGATGGATTGCGTCGCCACGTTATCCAGAAAAGCGCGGTCGTGCGAAACCAGAATCACCGTGCCGGCGTAGTCCTGCAGCAGTTGCTCAAGCAGTTCCAGCGTATCGATATCGAGGTCGTTGGTCGGCTCATCGAGCACCAGGATATTTGCCGGCCGGGCAAACAGGCGGGCCAGCAACAGCCGATTGCGTTCGCCGCCGGAAAGCGATGACACCTTGGCGCGGGCGCGATCGGCAGGGAACAGAAATTCTTCCAGGTAACCGATGATATGTTTCCGCTGGCCACTGATTTCGACATAGTCGGAACCCGGTGCGATGGTTTCGATCAGCGTTTTTTCATCGTCCAGCTGGTTGCGGAACTGATCGAAATACGCCACTTCCTGGCGTGTGCCACGCTTGATGCGGCCTGCATCCGGTTCGATCTCGCCCAGGATCAGCTTGATCAACGTAGTCTTGCCGGCACCATTCGGGCCGATCAAACCCAGTTTGTCACCGCGCAGGATGCGGGTACTGAAATCGTGGATCAGCACCTTGTTGCCATAGCCGTGGCTGACGTGATCGAACTCTGCGATCAATTGGCCGGAACGTCCACCAGCATCCAGCGCAAATCCAACCTGACCGAGTCGTTCGCGGCGCGCTACCCGCTCGCGGCGCAGCGACTCCAGGCGCAGAACGCGGCCTTCGTTACGCGTCCGGCGCGCCTCAACGCCTTTGCGTATCCAGACTTCTTCCTGTTTCCAGAATTTATCAAACTTGCGGTTTTGCGCCGCTTCCACTTCCAGTTGATCCGCTTTCCTGATCTGGTAAGCCGAAAAATTGCCCTGGTATTGGCGCAACTGGCCGCGATCGAGTTCGATGATGCGGTTAGCCACACGGTCGAGAAACGCGCGGTCGTGGGTGATAAACAGCAGGGCGCCGACAAACTCGGCCAACTGGTTTTCCAGCCATTCGATGGCGTTGAAATCAAGGTGGTTGGTCGGCTCGTCGAGCAATAGCAATTCCGGCTCTGAAGCGAGCGCTCGCGCCAGCGCGACCCGCTTCTTGTTGCCGCCGGAAAGCGTCTCGACCAACGCATCGGCAGGCAGGTCGAAGCGGGCGATGACTTCCTCCACCCGGCTGTTCAGACGCCAGACATCATGCACTTCCAATTCGTGCGACAAACGCGATAACTCGGCCATCGCGTGGCTTTCACCACTGGCAGCCGCATGCGCGGCGGCGTGAAACGCGCTCAACAGTCCGTGCGCCGGCCCCGCGCCAGCCGCAACCGCTTCGAAAACCGTATGGCCAGCGGTGAACGATGGCTCCTGCGCAACGAACGCCAGGCGCAAATCAGGCATCCGCCAGACCACGCCATCATCAGCGTGAATCTCGCCGGCAACCACCTTCAGCAGGCTGGATTTGCCGGCACCATTGCGGCCGATCAGGCCAATGCGTTCGGATTTATCAATGACCAGGGAGGCGCCATCAAGTAGCGGCCAATGACCAAAAGCGAGGGAAACGTTATCAAGGGTGAGATAGGGCATGCAGACTTATCAACGGGCGGGCTTGCGCCCAAACAAGAAAAACGGGCGGTTGAACCGCCCGCAAGTAATCGGTCACGGTTCAGATGGAACCGTGTTGCTGACCAGCGTGGGTGTGCTCGAAGTGGCTTTGGCAGGCAATGCAACGGGTTGCTACCGGGTTGGCGATCAAGCGCGCAACGGGAATTTTCGCTTCACAGTCGACGCATAGACCAAAATCATCATCGTCAAGCCGCAAACGTGCGCTTTCCAGGGCTTGCAGGGCGCGGACTTCGTGTTCCAGTCGTGCCGCCGAAAGATCGCCCAACGTCACCGCCAACGCTTCATCGGCACTATCACCCGATGCCCGGCCGAGAACTTCAGAGAATTGCGTCTGACCGCTTTCTTCCAGAGCAGCCTGCATCGCCTTGATCAACTTGCTGCGTTGGGTTTCCAATGCAGCGCGGATATCAGCTCGGTTTTGTTTTGTGAGATGGCTCATGACAGCGCTTTCTGTTGGGTTGCTGGGAATGCTTTGATTATTGGCTTCTGAACAGGGGGGGACAAGCTCAATATTCATGTTCCGGCACGCATGACGCATATCGAGCACTCGGGAATTTCGACTAATCCGGCCGCGCGCGTGAGTTAAAATCCGCGCCGTTTTCAGGCCAAGCCGCGCTCGTCGGATTGCGCCTGTATCGGCCATGCCCCCGTAGCTCAGTGGATAGAGCATCCCCCTCCTAAGGGGAGGGTCACACGTTCGATTCGTGTCGGGGGCACCAAATAATCAATAGGTTAGCACTTGTTTGAAGAAGTTTGTAATTCTCTGTGCTACCCCTGTGCTACCAATATTGTGTAATCAAGGCTTGCAGCTAGAACAAAAAAAATTTCAAGGCGTGGATTCTTGGACCGGCAATGCGAGTGCGCTATGCCACCTATAGGGCGAAGGTTCCGATCATCCGTTACGCTGACTTCTGTTCTATCTCTAGGGTTTGTTGCGTCTTTTCATCAGCCGGAATCGAAACGTGGCATCCACGAGCGAGGTCAGGTCATCCACCATGTTATTGCCATGCATTGCGGGTGCTCAGAAGCATGGTCCACTTGACTGTTCTCTTGGTCACTTCCCGCAGGCCATAAAGGATGTCAAATTGACTTTAAATGCGTTGTATTAACTTGCGCTTTTACATTATTACAAATTCCACACGAGTCTTTGACCATGTATGAGTTTTTGATAGCCCGCAGACATGGTCAAACAATTTCACTCGGCACTGGCTCTTCGACTCGGTCGGAATATCGCTCCCACACCTGCTCGGCGTGCGGCGTTATGTAATGCACCATCCTTCGCAGCAATTGGCAGGCCAAGGCGTATGGCCAGATCAAGATAGGCTGCGTCGTAGCTGCTCAGACCATGCCAGAGTGCGAGTTCGAGGTTTGCCGCCGTGGTGGTTGCGGAGTAGTCCACTGAGAGGGGGAGCTTTTCAGCTTCCGCGATGATCTCCAGCGCGCTCTCGGTCGCCAGCTTGCGGCCCATGACCGCTTTGCGCAGGACGTTGGAGAATTCCAGTACCCAAAGGGCGGGAACGTGAGCGGTATCGGCCTTGAGCCGGTCCAGCACGCTATCGGTGTAGTCCGTGGCTTGAATTGGGAAGAACCACGCGACGACCAAGGAGTTATCGACCACAAACGGCATCAGTCGCGGCCCTCTTCGATGGCCTCGCGGATGTCGAAGTCGCCGATGTCGCGGCTGGCTCGGCTGTTCTTGATGCGATCTATCAATGCCTGGGTCGATTGACAGGATTCGCTTTGAGTGCGGGCAATGGCTTGGCGTTCGCGTTCCAGAAAGACGGACAGGGCTTCATTCAGCATGTCGGCCTCGGCTCGGTGGGTTTGCTCGGCCAGAGCGTGCAGCCCAGCACGGATGTCCGGGCGAATTTCCAGGATGTCGGGTTGCATTTGGCGGTCCCCCAAATTAATGGCTGCATGTTACCTGTTGACTTTCTTTGTCGGTAACCCGGCCATGTTCAATACCCGCATTTTCATCCCCGCGCCTGCGCCGGCTTCAAATACTTCCAGGCATGACCAACCTCAGTGTTTCTGATTTATTGGGATTTACGCTGGATTTCGCTGTGCCACATCCGGGCTCGGCGCTAGGTTGCTGGATGGCGTTTCAGTGTCGGTTTGCCGCGCCAATTCACGGGCACGTTGCGCGGCTCTTCGCATGGCCTGGAGGGATAGCGCCTGATCACGGCTTTTTGACTGATCTATGGGTTTTGGATTCATGCGTTGAGTCCCCAATCGAGAACGAGCGGTTCAGTGCCTGAAGTGTCGTACAGCGTCCATTCATCGACCAACGGTTTGTAAATGCGCTGGAAATGATCGATGCCGCTGGCGAAGCGTCGCCGGATTACCGCTTCAGGGATGTTGTGCCCGCCTTGTCGAACCCGCATGGCGACCCGTTTGATGGCGTCTTCGGGACTGGGCAGAGTCAGGAAGAATAGTTCCACTCGGTAGCCCAGACCTTGCCATTCGGGAATGTGTTTGGCGTAGCCAATACCCGAAAGTGTGGTTTCGAAGGCAAAGCTATTGCGGCGACGGATATGTTCCGCGAGCTGTTCGAGCATGATGCGTCCCGCTCGCACCGCAGCTGCTTCCGGTGCGAAGGGCGACAGCCCCGCCGCAATCAGGTCGGCGTTGACGAAGGTCGGGCAGGCGGCTTCGTTGGGCAGAAATTCGCGGGCGAAGGTGGTTTTCCCCGCGCCGTTCGGTCCCGCGATGATGATGATCTTGGGCACGCTCAACCCCGTTTCAACACCGGCTTCAAATACTTCCCGGTATGGCTGGCCTTGTTCTTCGCGATCTGCTCCGGCGTGCCGACCGCAATGATCTGCCCGCCGCCTTCACCGCCTTCCGGGCCCAGGTCGATGACCCAGTCGGCGGTTTTGATGACGTCGAGGTTGTGTTCGATGACGACGACGGTATTTCCATTGCCGACCAGGCGTTGCAGCACCGTCAGCAGCATGTCGATGTCGTGGAAGTGCAGGCCGGTGGTAGGTTCGTCGAGGATATACAGGGTTCTGCCGGTATCGCGTTTGGACAGTTCCAGGCCCAGTTTGACGCGTTGCGCTTCGCCGCCGGAGAGCGTGGTGGCGGCTTGCCCCAGGCGTATATAGGACAGGCCGACGTCGATCAGCGTCTTCAGTTTGCGCGCCACGGTCGGCACGGCGTTGAAAAAGGCGTAGGCCTCTTCGACGGTCATCTGCAGGATTTCGTGGATGTTCATGCCCTTGTATTGCACTTCCAGCGTTTCGCGGTTGTAGCG
>CAMDHJ010000070.1 GCA_945897865.1 Tepidiphilus sp. J10 | reverse complement strand
GCGCTGAGCATCATGCCGTCGAATAGTCCGCCACCGAGGGAGGAAGAAAGTGCGCCGGATGTACCCGAGGCCCAGGATGCGCCGACAGCCCCGAATGCACCCAACCCCGGCGATAACCCGACCGGCGCGCCGCCCAGGTCTTGATCGGCCTGAGTCGCAATCTGCGGATAAGCCTGACGCCATGCGCGCGATTTCAGCTTCGGCCCCACCTGCTCGCGGCTTCACGCTGATCGAACTGGTAGTCACCATTGCCATACTTGGCGTTCTCGCGATGATGGCGGTGCCGATGCTGGAAGTCACCGCGCAGCGCCAGAAGGAAGTCGAACTGCGCGCCGCGCTGCGCGAGATTCGCGGCGCCATCGATGCGTATCGCCAGGCGGTGGTGGACAAGAAAATCCAGGTCGCCGCCGATGCCAGCGGCTATCCGCCCGATCTCGAAGCGCTGGTGCAAGGCGTGGCGGACATCACGCGGCCGGATACGCGACCAATCTATTTTTTGCGTCGCCTGCCGCGCGATCCGTTTCATTCCGACCCGGCAGCCCCAGCCGCCGAGACCTGGGGCTTGCGCAGCTATGCCAGCCCGCCGGATGAACCGCAAGCCGGCGATGACGTGTTCGACGTGTATTCGCTTTCCGAGCGATCCGGCCTCAACGGTGTGGCGTACAAGGAGTGGTGATGCGCATTGAAGCAACGGGAATGCGGCGGCGAGGCTTTACCCTGATCGAATTACTGGTGGTGCTGTCGATCATCGCCGTGCTGCTGACCCTGGCCGCGCCGCGCTACTTCCAGCATGTCGAGCGCGCCAAGGAAGCGGTGCTGCGCGAGAACCTGGCCACCATGCGACATGCGCTGGACCAGTACCACGCCGACAAGGGCGTCTGGCCTGAATCGTTGCAGACCCTGGTCGATGAACGTTATCTGCGCACGCTGCCGATGGATCCGTTGACCGAAAGCAGCGAAACCTGGCAATTGCAGGGGCCACCCGCCGATGCCGCAACGGAAGGCGCGGCAACCGGCGTCCACGATATTTTCAGCGGCGCCGAAGGCAGCACCGTCGATGGCACGCCTTACGCTGAACTGTGATTTGCGGGTGGGCCTGCGGAGCAGGTCGATGCGGTCACTGTCGACCTGACTGATTTGGGAGGGATAGTCCACTACCGGCTTGTGCTCGGTAGTGGAGATTTTCTGGCGTCCCCACGGGGATTCGAACCCCGGTACTCACCGTGAAAGGGTGATGTCCTAGGCCTCTAGACGATAGGGACTTATGAGGCCGAAAACCCGATTCATCAACAACGATTTACCGAGTCTTCTCGATTCTTGGTGGAGGTAAGCGGGATCGAACCGCTGACCTCTTGCATGCCATGCAAGCGCTCTCCCAGCTGAGCTATACCCCCACACGAGAGCCGCGCATTCTAAGGATCGAATTTCGGCTTGTAAAGAGGTATGCGCTGGAAAATATGAAAAACTTGGGCACAGTATAGTTTGATCATTTGAAGTGTCTTGCTGTCTGTCCGTCTCACCGGCATGGCCCGGGCCTTGGCGTTACAGGCACATAGCCCGGAGGCCGAACAATTGTCGTTCGAGGAACGCCTCGGGCTGCTGGTCAACAGCGAGGCGGCCGCCGGCGCTGGTAATCGGTCGGGGGGATGGCAGTTACGCGAAGTCATTGGCGTAGTTGGCGAAGACCGATGTGCTGGTGATCGACGACTGGTCGCTGGCACCGCTGACCGACCAGGCGACACTAGATTGCGACTCGGCGGAATGGGATGAATATTTCCAGCAACCTTTGTTACGCAGTAACAAATCCATCAGCCCACCTGGGTGAACCAAACCCAACTAAATTTGACCTTTACCAACCCTTCAAAGTACAAGAAAAAACCCGCGTCTCTACGCTCCGAGACTGTCCAGTTTGCGTGGAATACGCAGTCTGTCTGAGCGCAAGGTGGTTTGTGGGCTTTTTTGATGGGAATAGTGATGCGCATGACCATTTTGGCGGTTGGAGACAAATTGCCAGGTTGGGCCGATGAAGCCACGGCGGAATACCTCAAACGCATGCCGCGTGAGGCGCGGGTTGACCTGGTGGTGGTGAAGCCTGAGAAGCGGGGTGGGCAAGCTGCGTTGACGTTGAAGCAGGCAGAAGCTTCGCGTTTACTGGACAAATTGCCGGATGGGTGTCGGCTCGTGGCGCTGGATGAGCATGGCCGTCAAGTGACCACGCGTGAATTGGCCGATTTGATGGCGCGCTGGATGGCATCTGGTCAGGACACTTGCCTGGTCATCGGTGGCGCGGATGGCTTGGCGCCTGCCATCCTTGAGAAGGCTGAAAGCACGCTGGCATTATCCCGGCTGACGTTGCCGCATGCTTTTGCGCGCGTGTTGTTGGCGGAACAGCTGTATCGCGCGGTGAGTTTGCTGAATAACCATCCCTATCATCGCGAGTAGGTCAAGTAGGTCGAATGGGGCGGAGCTGCATGATCACCAACAAGAATAAAGCGGCTTGCGATCATCCTGCCGAAGCCGCCGAGTAAACTTGCACGCTATGTCTTCTTTTTCTTATCAGCCACATTCCAATCCACTCACCGCGAAGCGGCTCTATTTAGCTTCGCAAAGTCCGCGCCGGCTCGAATTGCTGCGCCAGATCGGCATTGAACCGACGGTGTTGCCGCTCCGTTCGGCGCCAGGGCGGATTGATGTCGATGAAACCCCTTTGGCGGAAGAACCGGCGACCGACTATGTGTTGCGTCTGGCACGCATTAAGGCTGAGGCCGGGATGACTGTGCAGACCGTGCGCAATTTGCCGCATTGGCCGATTCTGGCGGCCGATACCACGGTGACGTTGGATGGTCATATTCTTGGCAAGCCGGCCGACCATGATGAGGCTGCTGCCATGTTGCGGCGTTATTCCGGTCGTTCGCATACCGTGTTGACGGCCGTTGCAGCTGCTTATCTCGGGGATATCAAAGTTGTGTTGAGTGAGAGCGTGGTGACCTTCAAGTCCTTATCCGATTCGGAAATCATGGCCTATGTGGATGGCTGCGAAGGATTCGGCAAGGCTGGGGGATACGCTATTCAAGGGCGTGCTGCATTGTTTGTGGAACATCTCTCGGGCAGCTATTCCGGCGTCATGGGCCTGCCTTTGTTCGAGACCTCGGAGTTGTTGAAATCCGTGGGATTTGAAATTCTTTGATTGAATATCTTGGACTGAGCATTTATGACCGAAGAAATCCTCATCAACATCACGCCGCAGGAGACACGGGTTGCCGTGGTTTATCTCGGCGAGGTGCAGGAACTGCATATCGAGCGCGACAGCCAGCGCGGTCTGGTTGGCAATGTTTATCTTGGTCGAGTCAGCCGGGTGTTGCCGGGCATGCAGTCGGCATTCATCGACATTGGCCTGGATCGGGCGGCATTCCTGCATGTCGGTGATATTGTCGAGGCGCGTTGCGAGAATTGTCCGCGGCCGATTGAGAAAGTGCTGCATGAAGGCCAGAGCATTCTGGTCCAGGTGATCAAGGATCCAATCAGCTCCAAGGGCGCCCGACTGTCGACCCAGATCAGCATGGCGGGGCGTTTCCTGGTCTACCTGCCGCAGGAAACGCGGATCGGCATTTCGCAGAAGATCGAGGATGAAAGCGAGCGCGAGTTGCTGCGTGAACGCCTGACGCGGGTGATGCCGGTAGATGAGCATGGCGGTTTCATCATTCGCACCATGGCGAATATCGCCGAGGACAGCGAACTTGCCGCCGATGTCGAATATTTGCGCACGCTTTGGGATGCCATTCAGGCGCGCTCGGAAAACACTTCCGGCCCGAAATTGATCTATCAGGAACTGGATCTGGCGCACCGCGTGTTGCGCGATTTCGCGAATGAGGAAACCAGCCGTATCTTGGTTGACTCACGCGAGACTTTTCAGCGCATGCAGGCGTTTGCTGACGAATTCACGCGTACTGGTGCCGGCAAGGTCAGTCATTACACGGCGGATCGTCCCTTGTTCGATCTGTATGGCGTAGAGGACGAAATCGAAAAGGCGCTCGGTCGTCGGGTCGATCTGAAATCCGGCGGGTATCTGGTGGTCGATCAAACCGAGGCGCTGACCACCATCGATGTGAATACCGGCAGTTTTACCAGCGGTCGCACCTTCGACGAGACCATATTCAAGACCAATCTGGAAGCGGCGCAGAGCATTGCGCGGCAACTTCGCCTGCGTAATCTGGGCGGCATCATCATTCTCGATTTCATTGATATGGATAACCCGGAGCACAAGAACGCCGTGCTGGCCGAGTTTTCCAAGTCGCTGGCGCGGGATCGCACGCGGATGACGATCAACGGTTTCACGTCGTTGGGGCTGGTCGAAATGACCCGCAAGCGTACCCGTGAAAGCCTGACTCGGGTATTGTGCGAGCCGTGTCCGACCTGCCAGGGGCGCGGCCAGATCAAGACCGCGCAAACCACTTGTTACGAGATTTTGCGCGCCATCATGCGGGAAGCGCGCCAGTTCAGCGCACGTGAATACCGCATCATGGCCTCACAGACGGTGATCGATCAGTTTCTGGATGAGGAATCACAGAGCCTGGCGCAGTTGTCCGACTTCATCGCCAAGCCGATTTCGCTCCAGGTGGAGAGTCTGTTCACGCAGGAGCAGTACGACATCATTCTGTTGTAGGGCGTAAAGCGGCGTCGTCTGTGACCACACCAGTGGTCAAAGCGCAGCTTCCGCCTGACCCCGTTTACTTCAGCGGGGTGGGTTGCCCGGGGGAAAGTTCCAGCGCCCGGAAAGCAACACCGGTGAGCAGCGAGAACTCGCGGGCGATGGCTTCGATCTGTTCGACCTGAGCTCGTATTTCGACGATTTCCTGACTAACCAGGCTGCTGCGTTCCTGAATCGAGCCCAGATTGGCGTGCACCTTGTTCAGGTTTTCCAGCCGGTGCTCAAGTTGCGATTTGTGTTCACTGATGCGTTCAACGATTGGATCCAGCGTCAGCCGCAGCCAGGTTTCAGATTCGATGCGAACTTGCTGAAACAGGATGCGTGCCTGGGTCACCAGCGCGATATAGAACTTTTTCACCATGAAACGCTTTTCCAGCATGATATTCAGCGGGTCGGAGCAGAACTCCTGTGTGCTGACCATCAACTCATCCAGGCGGCCACGGTAACGCGACAGATCAAGCATGGGCGGGTCGTTCAGTTCAAGGCCATGCACATCGTGGAAGCGCTGGTATGCGGAGTTGAGCAGTTGTTTGATGCCGCCGCATTGTTGGTGGGCAAAATCAAATTCCGCCCCCATGCGCCGGATCAATAAATGCATCCCCTTGATCAGCCCGGCGGTGGTCCAGCTATCGTTGATTGCCATCATCGACTCTTCGATGATCTTGTCCATCCGGTCATCGTCGAGTCGGGCCAATAGTTCCCAGCCCTGTTGCGCGACAACTTTGCGGGTGACCGAAAAGTTGCGTGTGGTTTCGTCGTAGAGCTGTTTGTCATACAGCATCTTTTCCCGCATCTGGCCGACGATCTGTTGGTTTTTACCGGACAAGGCTTGCAGGTCAAGCAGGTTCTGCCGCGCAGCCTGAATCCGGTTGTGCGCGGTTTCGCGAGTCTCACTGAGCAGCGGACCGACTTCGCGCGCCATCGATTCACGCATGATTTTTTCGCGCGAGGGGATGATTTCTCGTGCCAGCATCACTTCCAGTCCCTGGATGCCGGAACGTTTGAGCAGATCGGCATCACCGCGAATCTTGCCGACGAGTGCTTTCTGCGCGGAAATGGCCATCACACTGGCTGGCGCAATGTTGAGTTGGCTGGCGGTGGATTCGATCTGGCGCTGAATCGTGCGGCCGATTTCTTCCGGCGTCTTGAGGTCATCCCACAGCATGTCGATCTTGTTCAGCACCGCATAATGCTGGCCGGAATGGCGGGAGACCCATTTGTTCCAGATCTCGAAGTCGGACTGGGTCACCCCGGTATCGGTCGCCAGCAGGAACAGCAACGCGTGCGCGTTGGGGATCGAGGAAATGGTCAATTCCGGCTCGACACCCATCGCATTCAGACCCGGGGTATCAAGAATGGCAAGGCCGGATTCGAGCAGTGGATGCGGGTAATTGATCATCGCGTAGCGCCAGGCCGGAATCTCGACGCGATCCTGGTCTTTCACCATGTAGCCCAGGTTGGGATCGTTTTCATCCCACAAGCCGAGTGCGCGCGCTTCAACCTTGAACACCACCTTGGTTTCGGCAAGTTTGCGCATGGCATTGACCATGGCGCTCGGGTCGGAGACTTCAAGCTTGATCGTGCTCCATTCAACCGGATGTCGTTTCAGCGCGGTAATGCTGTCGTCGCGGAAACGGGTTTCAATTGGCAACAGGCGGATATAGGGCTCGGTATCGATGTCGTAGTAAATTTCGGTCGGACACATCGTGGTACGGCCAGCATCTGACGGCAGCAGGCGTTGCTTGAAATCGGAGAAGAAGAGGGCGTTGATCAACTCGGTCTTGCCGCGACTGAACTCGGCGACGAAGGCCACCATCAGCCGGTCATGCTTGAGGGTTTCGGTCAGATCAAACAGGCGCAGCAACTGCTCCGGCTCAGGGACGGCGTAGTGTTCCAGCCACTCTTTGTAAGAAGTGACCACCTTCACCAGCCTGTCACGCCGATTTTTGAACCGGGTGATGCCGCTTTCCAAACCGTAATTCATCCGATTTTCCCCATTAGCCGTCGTTCTACTTCGTTTGCCTGGACTGCAACCCAAACCGTTTTTTGACGGGATTTCTCGCCGCGCAGGATTTTAACCGCGTTGCGCGTAACGCCAAGACTTGTTGCGATGAAATCGATCAAAGCCGCATTCGCCGCGCCTTCAACTGGTCTTGCCTTGATTCTGATCTTGATCGCATCACCATGCATGCCGGCAATCTCGCTTTTGGATGCGCCCGGTTGAATATGGACATTGATTTCCGTGCCTGCATCGGTGGGCTTGATCCAGGTACTCACCAGACCAAGCCGCGGGCATAACGTTCAAGACCAGACACTGGCGCGATCAGTAGCAATTGAACCACGATCAACGCCGCCAGCGGTGACAAGTCGATGCCCCCCATCGCGGGCACAATTTTCTGGAACGGCGCCAAAACCGGCCGCGCCAGGGCATAAAACACCGGCGCCAGCGGCGAGAACGGGTTGATCCAGCTCAGTATGGCCTGCAGGACAATGAACCCCATCAGCAAATACAGCACCAGTCTGAGCGACGAGGCCAGCGCCAGGAGCAGGAAACCGGGGATGACCGAACCGCCGGCAACCGTGAACGGGTAACCCATGACCCAGTGCACACTGAGCACCATCAATAGCTCAGCGATGAAAAACGGCAGCAGGCTGGCCCAATCCAGCCCAAACCAACCGGGCAGCAGACGACGCAGAGGTTTGACCGCGAAATCGGTGACCCGCACGATGAACTGGGCGAACGGGTTATGAAACGGCACCCGCGCCCATTGCATCCAGAAGCGCAGAAAAAAGGCGCACGCGGCGAGATCGAATAGCGTGCGCAGCAGGAATTGTGCGGCGTCGCTGAACATCATTGTTTCCCGCCGGCGTAGTTGTCGCCATCCTTACCCAGCAAGGCGCCCATTTCATTGGCGCGTTCGGCAGCAGCTCTCGCCGCCAGACCAATGGCATAAGCCACGCCACCCTCTTCCAGCGCCATGATGCCGCGTTCGGTCGTACCGCCCTTCGAGGTCACCCGGGCGCGTAATTCGGCGGGCGAGGATTGATCCTTGATGGCCAGCGCGGCACTGCCGAAGAACGTTTGCAGCGTTAACAGTCGTGCTGTTTCGGGGGGCAGGCCAAGATCGATACCGGCTTGTTCCAAAGCTTCGATAAAGAAAAAGACATATGCCGGGCCACTGCCAGAAATTGCCGTCACCGCATCAATCAGTGCTTCCTGAGCAACCCAGACCGCGCGGCCAACCGCATCCAGAATGCGGCTGGCCTGTTCCTTCTGGGATGCTGATACGCCCGGCAACGCAAACAGACCCGCAATGCCAGCACCCACCAGCGCCGGCGTATTCGGCATCGCACGCACCACGGCTTGATGTCCACCCAACCAGCGGGAAATATCGTTGGCACGCACGCCTGCGGCGATCGACAGCACAAGTTGCTCCGGCTTCAGCGCTGGCAAGGTGCACAACAGCGCAGCCATTTGTTGAGGTTTGACCGCCAGGATGACGACTTCCGCGTTTGCCGATCCAGCCAGCATTACCGCCGCGTCGGCATGTGTTTTTACCCCGAATTCCCGTTCCAGCCAGGTTCGACGCTCGTCCCCGGTGTCTGCTACGTCGATCTCGCTTGCTGCAAAACCCTTCTGCAACATGCCGCCGATCATCGCCGCTGCCATATTGCCTCCGCCGATGAAAGCCAATCTCATGATGCCTGCTCCAGTTGGTTGAGTTCGATTTTTTGTCGTGCGCCAAAGATGGCGGTGCCCACTCTGACCATGTTGGCGCCCTCCATGATTGCCGCTTCCAGATCATCGGACATCCCCATCGACAACGTGTCGAGCGGTAGTCCGGCCGCCTGCGCGGTTGTCAGCAAAGCGGCAACCTGGCGAAAGCGGCTGCGTTGCGCCGGCAATGACAGGCCGGGTTCCGGAATCGCCATGAAGCCGCGCAATTGCAGATTCGGCAACGCCGAAATTGCCCGCGCCAGTGCCAATGCGGCATCTGGTTCGACGCCGCTCTTGCTGGCTTCGCCACTCACGTTGACTTGCAGACAGATTTGCAACGGTGGCATGTCCGCCGGGCGTTGTTCAGACAGGCGCTGCGCGATCTTTTCTCGCGCCACGCTATGCACCCAGTCGAAGTGTGTGGCGATCTGGCGTGTCTTGTTGCTCTGCAGAGGGCCAATGAAATGCCATTCAATGGCGAGATCGGCAAGTTGTTCCAGCTTGGGGAGCGCTTCCTGGAGATAACTCTCGCCAAACACGCGCTGACCAGATGCATACGCTTGCCGGATCGCGGCAACCGGGAATGTCTTGCTGACGGCCATCAGATGCGCGCAATTCTTGGCTCTGCCAGCGGCGTGACAGGCAGAATCGATGCGCTTCCGGCAGGCTTGTAAGGCGGCGGCGATTGCGCCCATAATGCCTCGCGCTCTCTCTTGAATAATCACGTAAGTCGGGGAATTGTAATGGAAATTTCCGAGCTTCTTGCCTTCTCGGTAAAGAACAAAGCTTCCGATCTGCACCTTTCTTCCGGCTTGCCGCCGATGATCCGGGTGCATGGCGATATTCGCCGCATCAATGTACCTGCATTGAATAACCAGGAAGTCCGCGCCATGGTGTACGACATCATGAGCGACTCGCAGCGCAAGCAGTATGAAGCGCAACTTGAGGTCGACTTTTCGTTTGAATTGCGCGATGTGGCGCGTTTCCGGGTCAACGCATTCAATCAGGAACGTGGCGCGGCTGCGGTATTCCGGACCATTCCCAGCGTGGTGTTGACGCTGGAACAACTCGAAGCGCCGAAGATATTCAAGGACATCGCTGATACGCCGCGCGGCATCGTGGTGGTCACCGGGCCGACCGGTTCCGGCAAATCAACCACGCTGGCGGCGATGGTCGATTACGTCAATGAGAAGGAATTTGGCCACATCCTGACCATCGAAGACCCGATTGAATTCGTTCACAAGAGCAAGAAGTGTCTGGTCAACCAGCGCGAGGTCGGCCCGCATACGCATGGCTTTGCCGAAGCGCTGCGTTCCGCGCTGCGGGAAGATCCGGACGTGATCCTGGTTGGCGAAATGCGCGATCTGGAAACCATCCGGCTGGCGCTGACTGCGGCCGAAACCGGCCATCTGGTGTTTGGCACGCTGCACACCTCGTCGGCGGCCAAGACGGTGGACCGGATCGTTGACGTGTTCCCGGCGGCGGAAAAGGAAATGGTTCGCTCGATGTTGTCCGAATCGTTGCGCTCGGTGATCTCGCAGACCCTGCTCAAGCGCAAGGACGGCACGGGTCGGGTGGCGGTGCATGAAATCATGTTGGGCACACCGGCGATCCGCAATCTGATCCGGGAAAACAAGGTGGCTCAGATGTATTCCTCGATCCAGACCGGCCAGTCGCTCGGCATGCAGACGCTGGATCAGGCCATGGTCGAACTGGTGAAACGCAACGTCATCCACTCTGCTGATGCACGCGCGGTTGCGGTGAACAAAGACATGTTTGCCTGAGCCGGAGCCAATGCCATGGATTCTCAGAACCAAGTCTACGAATGGTTGCGTTTCATGGTCGCGCGCAAAGCGTCCGACCTTTTTCTCACCGCAGGTTTCCCACCGGCGATCAAGCTGAATGGCAAGGTCAGCCCAATCAGCAAGCAGACATTGACCAGCAGCGACAGCACAATGTTTGCCAAAGCGTTGATGAGTGAGAAGCAGCAAGCCGAATTTGCCGCCACCCACGAAGCCAACTTTGCCATTTTCAGGCCCGAAGTCGGCCGTTTCCGGGTCAATGTGTTCATGCAGCAGGGACGCACCGGTGTCGTGATGCGCCACATCAACACCACTATTCCCAAGTTGGAAGAACTGCACCTGCCACCTGGATTGAAAGACATCACGATGATGCCGCGTGGTCTGGTGATCATTGTCGGCTCGACCGGGTCGGGTAAATCGACCACGTTGGCGGCGATGATCGGACACCGCAACCAGAACGCGCAGGATCACATCATTACGGTGGAAGATCCGATTGAGTTTGTGCATGAACATGGTCAATGCATCATCACCCAGCGTGAAATCGGTATGGATACGCTGGATTGGGAAGCAGCGTTGAAAAACACGTTGCGGCAGGCGCCGGACGTGATTCTGATCGGCGAGATCCGCGACCAGGAAACCATGCATTACGCCATGGCTTATGCCGAGACCGGCCACCTGTGTCTATCGACCATCCACGCCAACAATGCCAATCAGGCTTTGGACCGGATACTGAGTTTCTTTACGCGTGAGCGGCGTGAGCAATTGCTGCTCGATCTTTCGCTCAATCTGCGTGCGATCATTTCGCAGCGGCTGGTGCCGCGCACCGACAAGAAGGGGCGGATACCGGCAGTGGAAATCCTGCTCAATTCGCCGCTGGTGAGTGATTTGATCATGAAAGGCAGTCTGGATGAAATCAAGGAGATCATGGCGCGTTCACGCGACATGGGTATGCAGACCTTTGATCAATCGCTGTTCGATCTGCAAAGCGTGGGTATCGTCAGCGCTGAAGATGCGCTGCGCAATGCCGACTCCTTCAACGATCTGCGCCTGAAGATCAAACTGCATATGAAAGAAGTCAACAAGGAAGGCATGTTGACTGGCCTCGATCACCTCAACATCGTCTGATCCGCTGCGCCGGGCGGTGAAGACCGGCACAGCGGATTCGTTAAAACTGACACGTTAAAACTGACTCGTTATAACGTCTTGTCGAGATAACTCCGCACCATCTCAAGTAACAGCCCATCTTTGCCATTGAAGAAATGGTCCGCTTTCGGTGCCATCATCTGCGTCGAAGCGGCATTCATCTGCAAGCCTTTGGCGCGCGCCTTGGCTGAATTCAGTACCTGCGGCAAATCATTTTCGCCGTACAAATCCAACACTGGGAATTTCAGCTTGCTGTAATCCAGCGCTGCCGGCGCACCGATTGCGACCCATGCAGCCAGATCGGTCTTCGGATTGTTTTGCAGGTAGTGCGCGGTCATTCGGCAGCCCATGCTGTGCGTTGCCAGCACGATTTTCTGGTAACCCTTGGCGCGCATGAAATCGACGGCGGTCTTGATACGCTCGGCGGCTTCATCAAACGTGGCGGGGTAGGCATCACCCTTGGCATCCGCCTTCAATACCGGCATCTGGATCGACAACGTCGCATAGCCCTGCTCCGGCAAGTTCTGCCGCAACGGGCCAATCAGGCCCCAATCCGGATGTACCCCCATGCCGTGAATCACGATGACACCGACGCCGGCTTTGGCTTTCGCCGCATCGGCTTCGGTAAACAGGGTGAGGAATTTGTGCCCGCTGGGGATCTCCAGCCAGACCGTATCACCCACCATCACCGAAGGCGCCACTTCCTCGGCCCAATTCTTTTCGCGTGCGTAATCGGAAGCAAGCGCTGGCATGGTGAAACCGAGCGCCAAAGAAAAAGCCATCAGTAAACTGCGTAAATGCATGTCAGCTCCTTGATTAATTGAATATCGGGATTCTCCAGTCATCCCGCCCACAAGCTATAGGCCATTCGTACAGCCAACACATAGAGCAGGCCGGCGAAAATTCGTTTCACTTGCAGTACCGGAAGACGATGCGTGGCGCGCGCGCCGAATGGCGCAGTCAGCCAACTACCCAGCGCAATCGCCAGCAGCGCCGGCAGATAGACAAAACCGAAACTGGCGGAAGGCAAGCCGGATATCGCCAGCCCGGAAATCATGTAGCCGACACTGCCGCCCAGCGCGATTGGCAGGCCTATTGCCGATGAAGTTCCGATTGCCTGTCGCAGTCCGGCATTGCACCAGGTCAGAAACGGCACAGACAGCGTGCCGCCACCGATGCCGACCCAGCTCGAAATGACACCGATCAACGTGCCAGCCAACGTCATCCCGGCGTTGCCCGGCATCTGGCGCGACGCCGGCGGTTTGAAGCCGAGCAGCATTTGGGTCGCGGCGTAGAACAGAAACAACGTAAAGAAGATTTTCAGGCTGGCGTCAGGCAGCTTGGCGGCCGCCAGTCCACCGACCAGGGTGCCGATCAGGATGCCGGGCAGAATGCGTCGCACAGTCAGCCAATCCACCGCGCCATGCGCGTGATGCGTGCGCAGGCTGGAGAGCGAAGTCGGGATGATCACCGCCAGCGACGTTGCCAGCGCGAGATGAATGTTGTACTCCGGCGTAAAGCTCTGCTGCGCGAACGCCCAACTCAATGCCGGCACCATCAGCAGCCCGCCACCGACACCAAGCAGACCGGCCATGAAGCCGGCGGCAAGGCCAAGGCCGAAATAGAAGGCGAGAAATAAGACGAGAAAAATGTCCACTCAACGTCAACTAAAACCGGCGCTGAATGAAATTCCACTCGTCCGGATCAACCGGCGTGATCGACAGCCGATTGCCCTTGGCCAGAATCCGCATCGTCGCCAGTTCGGGCGAATCGCGCAGTTCGGCCAGCGGGATCAAACGCGTCTTCCTGACGAACTTCACTTCCACGTTGAACCAGCGCGGGTTCTCGGTGCTGGCCTTGGGATCGAAATACTTGCCCTCGGCATCGAATTGCGTCGCATCCGGATAGGCCGGAGTGGCTACCTCGGCCAGGCCGGCAATGCCGGGCTCAGCGCAGGTCGAGTGATAGAACAGCACGCCATCGCCCACCTGCATCTGATCGCGCATGAAATTGCGCGCTTGATAGTTGCGCACGCCAAACCAGGCCACGCTGCCATCGCGCGCAAGATCGTCGATGCTGTATTCGGAGGGTTCGGATTTCATTAACCAGTAACGCATATGGATTCCTAATTGAAAAAGGCCGCGCCATAATCCGACTAAATTACTCGGTTATAGAAAGGAGCACCGCCATGAATGATCTCAGCCTGGGCGCGATTGTCAGCGCCGTGCAGAAAAACTGCCATATCTCCGATGCCCAGTTTGCATCGGACCTGACGCTGTGTACCTTCCTCCTCAAGATGCGTGAGCTGTACCGCTGGGAGCACGAGATTCCGCTCACCGAGGAGGTGCCGAAAAGCGAAGTCGGTGACTGGATGAACGAACGCGAGCGATTCTGGGAAGGTGTCGAAGCGGCACCTTACGAACCGCTGCCGCTCGCCAGCGGCAGCATCGATCCGTTCGAAGTCGCGCGGGCGAATCGTGAGCTGGCGCCGCATGGGCTGGTCTATTCCGGCGGATTCGGCCGCGCCTGCAAGCCGCATTTCTTCCTCGGCAACCTGTTGCGCGAGGAAGTGCGCGATGGTTTCAAGGTCTATGTTTCCGGCTGTGAATTCGCCCGCGACCTGGACGCGCCGCCCGGCATGATGCTGGACGACACCATCTTCGTGCGTACCGAATCGCTGCAGCGCTGGCTGTGGGAAAAGTACGAGGAGTGGAATTGGAATCACCGCAACGAGGCGATGACCCGGGCCGTGGCGCATTACGATTTCCGCGCCGACCCGGTGCAGGCGTTGCAGGTGATGACCGCGACCGAGACCGAATCGGTGATCCTGCACGAACTCGGCGAAGCCCGGGTTGGTGCCGAGTTGGGCGAGGACTGGTCGCAGATGTTGGCCGGCGTGATGCGTACCCGTGCCGAGATCATGGCGCGCGCGGTGCGCGATCTGTATGCCGATTGCCTGTCGACGTTGCCCGGCTTGTTGGCGCGTGACAATCCGGCTGCGATCCATTTCTACTTTGCCAATTTCACCGGCATGCGGCGCAAGCTGTTTCCCGAGTTGGGCGTGGCGTATCAGATCTGGCTGGATAGCGGGAACAGCAATGAACTGGGGCGCATCAGCGCTGCTGGATGCGAAAAGTGGCGGGAAAGAGCTGGCCGCATGATCGCGTTGTTCCAACAGCACGGAGATGCCGCCGGGCCGTTGATTGAAGAACTGTTTGATCAGTCGGATGCGGCAAGTTCTTGATCCGGATTACACCCGCAACAGCACCATCTTCAACGGTGCTTGGCCGTCAGGACTGGGAAAATCGGCTTCAGGCATGATCCACTCGAAGTCACGGATTTCGCGACCCGCCTTCACCGCGCTGCGCTGCAACTGCGCCAGCCAACCTTCGCGATCGACTTCTGCGACGTTGTTGCAGCAGATCAGCGTGCCGCCAATGGCCGTGCTGAGCAGTGCCGGTTTGAACAAGGCTGGATAGTCGTTGACCACATCGACGACGCCAAAAATGCTTTTTGCGTAACGCGGCGGGTCGAGGAAGACCAGGTCGAAGGCGTGTTTTTCCAGCTTCGGGAACGGCGGCAGGCTGCGGCCGCGCACGAACTTGGGCTGGCCGATGCCGGAATATTGGCGGGCGGCGGGGAAAAAATCGCTTTTGACGAAGCGCGGTCGCGTCGGCAATTCGTTCAGCCGCGCATTTTCGCGGCCGATCGCCAGGCTGGATTCGGCGAAGTCGACATTGACCACCAGCTTCGCGCCGGCCTTGGCGGCGGCGATGCCGATGCCGCAGGTATAGGCGAAATAGTTGAGCACGGATTTACCGGCGGCTTCCCGCATCACGCGTCGGCGGCCGGCGCGCATATCCAGGAACAGCCACGGGTCTTGCCCGGCATGACGCGCCTGGATGCGGTAATTGACGCCCAGCTCCTGAAACTGGCGCGGCTGTGTGGCGGCAACCATTTCCTCCGCTGACAGCGGGTTGGCGATGCGCGAGTTGGACTGGCTGCGGTCGTTGTAAACCGGGATCAGGCCGGGCAGGACTTCGGCGTAGAAGGTCTCTAGCGCGTCCAGCTGTGCTGGATCGAGCGGGCGATGGAAGCTCTGTGCGATCAGCAGTTCGCCGTAGCGGTCGACGGTCAGTCCAGGCTCGCCTTCAACGCTGCCGTGAAACAGGCGGTAGGCGTCGGTGTGCTCGGCATGGCATTGGTTGAGCAGGGCTTCGCGCGCGACAAAGGCGGCGGCGAGGTGTTCTACAAATGGGGCAACAGCGGGATCGATCAATTCGGCAGACACGCAAACTCCAGAGTGATTCTTGAAAGTAGCCCGCGAGGGTACACCGGGAAAGGCGATTTTTCGCAGTAGGGTGCGTCGTGCGCACCATTCCATGCGATTCGGTGCGTACGGCGCACCCTACTGCCCGAAAACATTCGCCCACAACGCCTTCACCGCCTGGATTTCCTGCCCCAGGCCGCCGTGTTCGGCGCGCGCGTGGTCGCCGCCCTGCAACTTCACCGCATGCTGGCGGCGACGCAGTTCGCGATAGGCGTCGGCGGCGGCAAGCGCGATTTCCAAAGGTAGCAAGCCGAGTTCGCCGGCGCGCTTGAGCAGCGCGATGTTACCGATGTTGGCGGTCATTTCAGGGTGCTGCGCCGCGTGAGCCAGCACCAGGAATTGCATGGCGAATTCGACATCGACCAGGCCACCGGCGTCGTGCTTGATGTCGAACAGACCGCTCTTGTTGGGGTGCCCGTCGTGCATCTTCTGGCGCATTTCCTTCACTTCGGTGCTCAGCTTTTCCACATCGCGCGGCTGTTGCAGTACGTTGTCGCGAATCTCGCCAAAGCGTTCGCCGACGGCCGGGTCGCCGCAGCAGAAGCGGGCGCGGGTCAGCGCCTGGTGTTCCCAGGTCCAGGCGTGGTGCAACTGATAATCCTCGAACGCCTCGACACTGCTGACCAGCAGGCCTGCAGCGCCATCCGGGCGCAGGCGCAGGTCGGTTTCATACAGGATGCCGGCCGAAGTGAGCGTGCCCATCCAGGTGTTCAGGCGTTTGCCAAGCTTGGCGTAAACCTCTTGCGCGTCCGGATGCGCATCGTCGTAGAGGAAAACGATATCCAGGTCGGAGGCGTAGCCAAGCTCCTTGCCGCCCAGCTTGCCATAGGCGATGACCGCGAAGGCGGGCTGCGCGCGGTGCTTGCCGGACACCGATGGCCAGACCAGATCAAGCGTGGCACCAACCAGCAGATCGGCCAGGTCGGACAGATGGTCGGACAACTTCTCCAGCGTCCACAGACCGCTCAGGTCCTGCGCCAGCAGGCGGAAGGTTTCCGATTGCTTGAAGTGGCGCAACAGGTCCATCTGACGCTCCACATCGTCATGCAATGCCGCCAGCCCCATCCGCAGTTCCTGCCGCACGCGCGACCAGTCAGGCGGCGCCATGAGCTGGCGCGGGTCGAGCAGTTCGTCGAGCAGATGCGGTTGCCGGGTCAGATATTGCGCCGCCCACGGGCTGCTGCTGACCAGCCGCGCAAGCTGACGCAGGGTTTGCGGATATTCCTTCAGCAGCGCCAGGTAAGGCCCCCGGCGGGCGATGGCATCAAGCAGATCGAGAATACGGGTCAGCGTTTCCCCGGCATTGGGGAAGCCGGCGGCGACTTCAATCAGCGGCGGCAACAGCCCGTCGAGCATGGCCTTGTTGCCGGCCGGCAGGCTGCTGTAACGGCTACCCTGACGCAGTGCCTGCAACTGGTTCAGCGCGGCGGCAGGATCGCTGTAGCCGGCGTGGGCCAGACGTGCCAGTGCTTCTTCTTCCGGCACCTCGCAGAGACCGGCCAGCGGATGGCCGGACTGGTCTTCCTGCGGTGCGCCGAAGACCTGCTCGAACTGCCCGGCCACCTTTTTGCGCAGGCTGTTGAGATGCGCCTCGATGCCTTCCCAATCGGCATAGCCCATGGCATTTGCGATCCGTCTCCGATCTTCCAAATCGTGCGGCAGGGTCTGGGTCTGAGCGTCATCCAGATATTGCAGACGGTGTTCCAGGTTGCGCAGAAAAACGTAGGTGCCTTCCAGTTCCTCGGCCTGCGCTTCCGGAATCAGGCCGTAAGCGGCGAGCAGATGCAGCAGCGTGCGCGTCGGGCGCATCTGCAGCGAGGCGATCTTGCCGCCACGGATCAACTGGAATACCTGCGCAATGAATTCAATTTCGCGAATGCCGCCGGGGCCGAGCTTGATGTTATCGGCCTTGTCCTTGCGGGCGACTTCACGCCGGATTTGCGCGTGCAGTTCGCGCATCGAGCCGAAGGCGCCGAAATCGAGGTATTTGCGGAACACAAACGGCTTGCGTAGTTTTTCCAGTTCTTCAATCGCGCTGTCGCTGCCGGTCAAAGCCCGCCCCTTGATCCAGGCGTAACGTTCCCATTCCCGCGCCTGGGTATAGAAATAGTCTTCCAGCATGCCGAAACTGGACACCAGCGGGCCGGAATCGCCATAGGGCCGCAGCCGCATGTCGACGCGGAACACATAGCCGTCGCCTGTCTTTTCGTCGATGGCGTTGATCAGCCGCTTGCCGAGGCGGGTAAAGAATTCGAAATTGTTGATGACCCGCGGACCTGATGTCTCACCATCTTCCGGAAAGACAAAGATCAGATCGATATCGGATGATGCGTTGAGTTCGCCGCCGCCCAGTTTGCCCATGCCGACCACAATCAGTTGCTGCGGCTGGCCGGCGGCATCGAGCGGTTCGCCGTGCACGCCGGCGAGCTCGCGATGGTGAAAATCAAGTGCGTGGCGCACCGTCACTTCGGCCAGTTCGGTCAGTGTGCCGGTCACTTCGGCGAGATCGGCAAGGCCATTAAGGTCACGCGTCATGATGCGTGCGAAGACACTTTCACGCAGACGCCGGAGCTGGCGTTTCAGGTCATCCTCGCTGGCGATGCCGGCAGCCAGGAAGTCTCGCATTTCCTCGCGTGTCAACGGGTTCATCAGGGTTGCCGCCAGCCGGTCGGCAAGCTCCGGCCGGGCATTGAGGCGACCGACCAGCCAGCGGCTGAATGCAGTGGAGCGGGAAATCATGGCGGCAGGGGAGGTCATGGCAGTGGCGGTTCGGCGAAGAGACGCTGATTTTGCGGTCGAAACGCGGAATAGGTAAGACCGCCGACCGGTCAGCTGTCAGGCTTGGCCATCCAGCTGTTCAAATGCGGAAGTGCTGCATCTGGTTTTCCAGTGTTTTCGCCAGATTTTCCAGATTGCCGGCGTGGTTGGCGATTTCCGTGATCGAGTCAACATTGCGTTCGGCCATCTGCGCGATGTGTTCGACATGTTGCGCAATCTGCGTGCTGGCCTTGCGCTGTTCCTGCAAGGTCGAATTGATTTCGTTGATCTCCACCACCACCTTTTCCGAGTTGACGCCGACATCTGCCATGGCATGGTAGGCATGCTCGGCCTGTTGGACGCCCTTGGCGACCAGCGCCAGGCTCTCGTCCATGCTGCGCACCGCCTCGGCCGCGCGAATGTTGATGGCATCTACCATGCCGGAAATTTCGCGGGTTGATGTCGTGGTGCGTTCCGCCAGCTTTCTGACCTCGTCCGCCACCACCGCGAAGCCGCGCCCCTGTTCACCGGCGCGCGCCGCTTCAATGGCGGCATTGAGTGCAAGCAGGTTGGTCTGGTCGGCAATGTCGCGGATGGTGTCGACGATGGCGGTGATCTGTTTTGATTCCTCGCCGAGTGCACTGATCACCCGGCTGGCCTGATGCACCGACTCGGCGACCAGGCCGATTTCCTCGGTGACCGCATGCACTTCCTGTCCGCTTTGCTTTGCGGTCGAGCCGGCTTCGCCGGCATGCAGACTGACGTTGTGGGAGAAATCGGCCATCTGGGCGATGCTGGCGTTCATTTCTTCGGTTGAGGCGGACATCGAAGCGGCGGCGTCGCTTTGCTTGCGCGAACTATTGACCACCTGCGTGGC
>CAMDHJ010000069.1 GCA_945897865.1 Tepidiphilus sp. J10 | reverse complement strand
ACATCCGAACCAGCAGGCATGAAATGTCATTCAGTGCATTTTTCTCGCCACGCCTTGGAACGCATGTTTCAACGCGGCATTCCACCCGATGCGCTACCAGCTTTGCTCGATAAAGGAGAGATCATCGCTTCATATGCAGACGATCAACCCTATCCTAGTGTGTTGATGTTGGCTTGGTTTGAGAGCAAACCTGTCCACGCAGTTATCGCGAAAGATCCGCTAAGCGCCGCCTGTCAAGTCATTACGGTTTACCGACCTGATCCGATGCTCTGGGATGCCACCTTCAAATCGAGGAAAAAATCATGAAATGCAGCCTGTGCAAAACCGGTGAAACCCACCCTGGAAAGACCACGGTCACCCTCGAACGTGATGGAAGCGTAGTCGTCATCCGCGATGTACCGGCCGAGATTTGCGAAGACTGCGGTGAATACTATCTCGACGAAGCGACTACGCGCCGGGTGTACATGGCTGCCGAGCAAGCCTGCTCCAGGCATGTGGAAGTCGAAATTCAGCGTTACGCAGCCTGACTCGATGTACCTCTTCCGCATCCTGCGCATCTTCTTCACCGCCACCCGCTACGGGCTGGACGAATTCTTTCTTGGTCACGAGCGTGTCAAGCTGGTGCGCTGGCTGGTGCAGGCGCTGTTCTTCTGGCGCGTCTTCGTCTTCAAGCTGGATCGCCCGCGCGGCGAACGCTTGCGCCTGGCGCTGGAATCTCTGGGTCCGATCTTCGTCAAATTCGGCCAGGTGCTGTCCACCCGGCGTGACATGATTCCCGCCGACCTCGCCGACGATCTGGCCAAACTGCAGGATCGCGTGCCGCCGTTCCCGAGTGAGCAGGCGCTGGCAGTCATAAAGCGTGCCTACGGTCGCGACGCCGCCGAGGTGTTTGCCGAGTTCGACAACACGCCGATTGCCTCTGCCTCGATCGCCCAGGTACATCGGGCAACGCTCAAAACGGGCGAACAGGTCGCGGTCAAAGTATTGCGCCCGAACATCCAGAAAGTCATCGGCCACGACATCCAGATCATGTTTGCCATCGCTGGCCTGATCGAACGCCTGTGGTGGGACGGCCGCCGCTTGAAGCCGCGCGAGGTCGTCGCCGAATTCGCCAAGCATCTCGACGACGAACTCGACCTGATCCGCGAAGCCGCCAACTGCTCGCAACTGCACCGCAATTTCGCCACCTCCCCGCTGCTCGCTGTGCCGCAGGTGGAATGGGACTACTGCACGCCGGAAGTCATGGTGATGACCTGGATGAACGGCCTGCCGATCTCGCAACTCGACGAACTGCGCCGGCGCGGCGTTGACGTGCCGAAACTGGCCCGCGCCGGCGTCGAAATCTTCTTTACCCAGGTCTTCCGCGACGGTTTCTTCCACGCCGACATGCACCCCGGCAACGTGCTGGTGACTGACCAGGGCAAATACATTGCGCTCGATTTCGGCATCATGGGCACGCTCAACGAAACCGACAAAAACTATCTGGCGCAAAACTTCCTCGCCTTCTTCCAGCGCGACTACAAGAAAGTCGCACGCGCCCACCTCGATGCCGGCTGGGTGCCGGCCGACACCCGATCTGACGAATTCGAAGCCGCCATCCGCGCCGTCTGCGAACCCGTGTTCGACCGACCGCTGAAGGAAATCGCCTTCGGCAAAGTCCTGCTGCGCTTGTTCCAGACCTCGCGCCGCTTTGGCATGGAAATCCAGCCGCAACTGGTCATGCTGCAGAAAACCCTGCTCAACATCGAAGGCCTTGGTCGCCAGCTCGACCCGGAACTTGACCTCTGGTCCACCGCCAAACCCTTCCTGGAACGCTGGATGAGCGAACAGATCGGCTGGCGCGGCTGGCTGCGCACATTCAAGGAAGAGGTGCCGTACTGGGGCGCGGTGCTGCCGCAACTGCCGCGCCTGGCGCATCAGGCGCTACGCAACGACCGTCTGGACAAACTGGAAAGCGGCCTCGCCGTGATGCTGGCGCAGCAACAAAGCCGCAACCGCTGGCTGGCGATCATCGCCGTGCTGTTGGCGGTTTTGGCGTATGCGCAGCTGCGCTAACCCGGAAATTTCATCAATTCGCGTGATGATCGCGCGCGTAGTAAAGAACTCAGCTACGCGGGTCCGGCACGAAGTCGCCCGGGAATGGTTGGGCGTCCTGCCAATCCGGCTTGCGCCAATTCGGTTGCCACAAACTCGGACGCGGCTTCGGCAATATGCCGCGACTGACCAGATTGTGGCGACTGTCGTAGCGCAGGTTCAGCACTTCACTCGGCGAGCGGCTGGCGCGTTCGAATTCGGTGTACTGGATCGGCGCGTATTCCCGCTGGCCGTGGCCGGTGCCCAGCCGGGCAGATTCGCGCATCGACTTGGCTGCTGCGGGTGCGTTACTTCCAGCGGCCCGATTGGCGCTATCCATTGCCTGCGACTCGGCAACGGCGGACGGCTGCGCGTAATGAACCAGCGGCGGCGGCACGGCCTTTTCGCGGAACACTGCGGCTCCGATGACGCCGACATTGTCCGGCCGCTCTGTGCGGGCGGCGTAGGAATCCGGCAAGGAAGTGAAATAGAACTGCGCGACATCCTGCTGGCTCTTCCGCCAACCGGCAATTTCGGCCCGCTCCCACGGCGCCAGCACATAACCGGACTGGTTCGAGGCGGCGGTTTCTCCGTTGACCACGTTGACGCCATCCACCGACAGCACCACCAGTACCCGCTCGCCGCTACGATTGACCAGGCGTACTGCGTAACGATCGCCGGGATTCCCAGCAACATAGTGCTGGCCGCGATGCGGATGGTTGACCAGGGTTTCACCACTGTTGCGATTGACGATTTCCATGTCGATCAATCGCCCAGCCTGGGCGGGCAGGCTGGCAGCCAACAGTGAGAAAGCAAGTGCGGTTAAACGAACAATCTGACGTGCAAACATGATGTGCTCCTTTCTGGTTGAGGAATGACATCAGCTTTAACGATGCGAACCTGCGGATCGGGTTAAGGAAACTCAGATTTATTTGGTTTCGTCACTCGGCGCAGACAGCGGGCAACAACGTGCCGGCTCCAGATCCGGCGGCAGCGGGAAATCCGGATAGCGCTTTTGGATGTCTTCGAGGCTTTTTCTTGCGGCTTCGATCTGGCCTTCGCGCAGCAGTTTGCGGATCGACTCGACCCATTGCTCGGGGCTCTCCATCAACCGGGAGGGGGCCTGCATCCGGCTCATGCCCTGCTTCAGCTGGGTAGCGCTCGCGGGCGCCGCGCTGGGGCTGAAGGACTTGGCGGCAGTCTCCTTCGCCAGGCTTGCGCCAGCCGCCGCAGCGGGTGGCGGCGCTGATTCAGGCGCCGGGATTGCTCCACTGTCAGCGACGGATGAAGACCGTGGCGGCAACTTCGGTGCAATTGCAGTGCGCTCTTCCACCGCCGCCGGGGCGCTTGCGACGGAGGCAACCTCAGCCTCGTCGGCAGCGGATTCGGGCGCTGCTGCGGCAACCGTTGGCGCGGAAGGTGGAATTGGAGCAGCCAGAGTCCGGTCGGCTTTCCCTTCCGCCATCACCTCGGCAGTCAATGCCGGCGCTGTCGATGCAGGTGCAGCCAATCTGGTAGCCGGGCCTTCGGATGAGTTTGTGGCCGGGCTGGGCGCCGACTCAAGCGCAGGCAGCGGCGGCATGTCCTCGTGCAAGGTTTCCGGCGCTTCCAGTTGCATCCGGAACAGCAGGGAAATACCAAGCACCAGCACGGCCGTGGTGGATAACGGAACCGCCCAGCCGAACCAGGCCGGACGACGCCGCTGCGGCAGCACGGCTGCCTGCGCCGCCGCCAGAATGCGCGCATCCAGCGCCGCCGACGGCTCGGGATGCGTGGCCTCGCGATAGGCCTGGCTCAATTCGGAATCGTGCATTTGCATCACATCGTCCCGTTCATCTCAAACCCGCCAGCGCCTGGCGCAAGCGGCTGACGGCATAGCGCAGCCGGCTCTTGGCGGTCTCCTGGCCGACGCCGGTGATACGGGCGATTTCGGCCAGATTCAAGCCACTTTCCTCCGCCAGCAGAAACGCTTCCCGCTGCGGCTGCGGCAGTTCGGCCAGCGCATCGAGTATGCGCTGCGCCGTTTGCCGCCGCTCCAGCATAGCTGCCGGCATTTCCTGCTCCGGTGCTGGCAGCGACTCGGCCTGATCATCCTCCGGGTCAGCGTACAACTCGACGATGTCCCGACCCTGGCTCCGGTAATAGTCGATCAGCCGGTTGTGGGCAATACGGAACAACCAGGTGGAAAACTTCGCCGTCACTTCATAGTTCTGGCGCGCGCCGACCACCCGCAGCCAGACATCCTGGAACAACTCATCTGCCGCGCCACGTGACTGGTGCGCAAGATAGCGATACAAGCGACCACGCCAGCGCCCATAGAGCACCTCGAAGGCTGCCGCATCGCCAGCGCGGTAAGCCAGCATCAGTGCTTCATCGGTACGGAGTTCTTCCATCTGGTTAAACGTGGGTGGCGGCGGAAAGGGGTTGCAAGCTCAGCAAATAATGAGCGTCATCGAAGCGGAAAGAATGATGGAATGAATGACCATAATGACCAACCTGACCGGGTTTGCAACCCGAATCACGCCGCAATGCGCTAATCAATCAAAGAATCGCTGATAATCGCGCCGTTTTTCCGGATGCCTCGGCCATGCGCCGCCTGGAAATGCTGCGCGATCTGGACCGCAAGCAGCCGTGCTGAACCGCATCTGGACCTGGATCAAACTGCGATAAAGAAAGGCTCGTCCCATGTTGCTGGGTTTCGTCATCCTGTATCTGGTCATTTCCATCGGCATCGGCATGTACGCCGCAACGCGGGTGCACAACGCGCGTGACTACATCTCCGCCGGGCGTTCGCTGCCCATCTACATCGTCATGGCGATGGTGTTCGCAACCTGGTTTGGCGCCGAAACGGTGCTCGGCATTCCCGCCACGTTCATGGAAGAAGACCTCGCCGGCCTGATTTCCGATCCCTTCGGCGCTTCGCTGTGCCTGATCCTGTTCGGCCTGTTTTTCGCTCGTAAGCTGTACCGGATGAACCTGCTGACCATCGCCGATTACTACCGCGAACGCTATGACAACCGGGTCGAACTGATCACCGGCATCGCCATCGTGCTGTCCTATCTAGGCTGGGTTTCGGCGCAGATCACCGCGCTGGGCCTGGTGTTCAACATACTCTCCGACGGCCAGATCACGCAGGTGCAAGGCATCATGATCGGGGCCGCCGTGGTGCTGATGTACACGCTATATGGCGGTATGTGGTCGGTGGCGCTGACCACCTTCTTCCAGATGATCGTCATCGTGCTCGGCCTGATTTACATCGCCTGGCTGGTGTCCGACCTGACCGGCGGCGTGATGCCGGTGATTGAGCATGCCGCTGCCAACGAGAAATTCAATTTCTGGCCGGAGTTGAATACGGTGGCGCTGATCGCCTTCGTTTCCGGCCTGATTACCATGGGCTTCGGCTCGATTCCACAGCAGGACGTGTTCCAGCGCGCCAATGCGTCGAAGAACGAAAACGTCGCGGTCTGGGGCACCGTGCTGGGCGGCATCGCCTACTTCCTGTTCGCCGCCGTGCCGCTGTTTCTGGCTTATTCCGCCAACCTGATCGACCCCGCCCTGGTCACCCGCTGGCTGGCTGAGGACAGCCAGAAGCTGTTGCCGGAACTGGTGCGCGGCCATCTGCCCTTGTTCGCGCAGGTGATTTTCTACGGCGCGCTGCTGTCGGTGATCATGTCCACCGCGTCCGGTACCCTGCTGGCACCGTCGGTGACGCTGTCGGAAAACGTGCTGAAACGCTTCTTCACCCACCACAAACACCTGTCGGACAAAAAGCTGCTGCAAACCACACGCTGGATCGTCGGTATTTTCGCGGTCTGCGTGACGCTCTACGCGCTGTGGGCGCTAGGCGAGGAAACCGGCATTCATCAGATGGTGGAGAACGCCTACAAGGTGACGCTGGTGGTAGCTTTCGTGCCGCTGGTCGCCGGTTTGTACTGGCGCCGCGCCAACACCCTGGGCGCTTATCTGGCGATCGGTTGCGGCTTGCTGACCTGGATTCCGATGGAACTCTGGCTACCGGAGGGCGAAGCTTTGATGCCGCCGCAGTTCGCCGGTTTCCTGATGGCCGGCGCAGGCATGATCGTGGGCTCCTTAATTCCCGCCCAACGACAGATTTGAATGTCAAAATCAAGCAGAAATAACACAACACCTTTGCCAGCTCCCTCTTACACAACACCATTACACAGAACCTACACAAGCCCCGGTTTCCACCGTAATGATAAAAATCCCGCTCCCCACTCTTTCGTCTGAACCAGTAGCCATCAAGTGCAAGTATTGCGGCAGCACGCAAGTGCGCCCTTCGCACAAATCATCCGGCAAAGACACACGCATCACCTACCGTTGCCAAGCGTGCAAGAAACATTTCCGCATCGGCACCGGCAGACTTGGCATGAAGCCATGGTTGATCGCTGGTGGCGTTCTCGCCCTGGTGGCCCTCGCCATCGGCATCAGCCTGCTCAGTAACCGTCCGGCCGATGTGCCGTTCAAGGCAGAGATTGAACACGCCAAACAAGACCAATTGGCTGCCCTGAAGAAAGAAGTCAAAAAGGGGGATGCACAGGCGCAATATGAACTTGGCCGCACGCACTGGCTGAATGCCGAATACCAGCAAGCCTTTCCGTTGCTGAAAGCGGCCGCCAACCAGGGTCATATCGAAGCGACCTATCTGGTTGGCCTGGCATATTTGAGCGGACTGGGCACCCTGCAAAACTATCGCTCAGCGCTGGAATACTTCACCAAGGCTGCCGAACTTGGCCACATGGAAGCCGAATATCGCTTGGGCCTGCTTTATAGGGATGGCCTTGCGACGCCGCCAAACAAGGAAACCGCTTACCTGTGGCTGAATATCGCCGCCGCACGCGGGCATGAAGATGCACTGCTTTATCGCGACAAGCTGGCCGCCGCAATGAGTTCGCAAGAACTTCACCGCGCCCAGGAAGCAAGTGCACAAACTGATGCCAAGCTCCCCGACGCAATAGGAACAAAACCCTGACCGCACTGCGGATGAGCAAGTAGCGATGACCGAGTCCGCCGCAAACAAGACTCGTCTGAACGGCTTTCTTGCCTTCTATATCGTGTTCTTGACCGTTGGCAGCCTGTATCCGTTTGCCGACTGGCTACCCCTCTCCAATTGGTCGATCGGCTTTCTCGGCGACCCCTGGCCGCGATACATCACCCGCACCGACCTGGCCACCAATCTGCTGATTTACGTTCCGCTCGGCTACGCCTTGGCGCGCTGGTTCACCCGCCCCAGCCATTCTGGACACGGTGTCATCACCGGCGTGGCATGTAGCCTGCTGGTCAGTCTGCTTATGGAAAGTGGCCAGCAATTGCTGCCGGGACGCATCGCATCGAATCTCGACATGCTGGTCAATGGCCTGGGCGCACTGACCGGCGCCTTGCTGACTTTGCACCATGGCCGCTGGCTGCGTGCCGGGCGGGCGCTGCATCGTTGGCGTGATCGCTGGTTTTATGCCGGCCTGTCCACCCATGTCGGGTTGACACTGTTATCACTTTGGTTTCTCACCCAATTTGCCTTGCTGCCCTATCCAGGCATGGGTTGGCTGGATCTGCATCTGCGCCCGATTGACACGCCGCCGGGTGGACTCGGTCAGATCAACTTCCCCTGGTTCTTCGCTGTCGTGCTGGAAATGGCAACGCTGGGTGCCTTTGCCGCCAATCTGTTACGGCCGGGCCGTTATGTCAGTGGCATGCTTCTGCTGGTCGCTCTCGCCTTCGCCATGAAGCTGCTGGCCGCCACGATTCTGCTTAAGCTGAAAGTGGTAGGTGGCGTTCTTTCATTGGAAACCCTGGCCGGTTTTCTGTTGGCATTCTGGCTGCTGCTCACCCCGATCGTCTCCCGGCACAGAATGCGCTTCGCCATGACCATGCTGGGGCTGACGCTGCTGGTTCGCCTGTGGTTGGCCGATTTTCAGCTATGGCCATCAGTCAGCGTGCTGAATATTGTCGGCCTGGCAAAAGCGGTTGCGTTTCTGTGGCCTTTCCTGGCACTGGTGATGCTTGCTTCTTATCAGCCGCGCCGCTGACAAGCAGTTCGCTGGAAAGTGACAAAGGGGTAAGAAGGCGGCGAAAAAGTGGCCGTCGCTGCCGGTTTGCAACCGACGATTCCAAAGTCCGAAAGGCTGCTAGTGCGGCATGGCCTTGATTTCGCTTGCGACCAGTCATCGACCATGCCGCAAAGGCCGGTGTGACGAAACGCGTGACATCGCAAACATACATATCAGCAAAAGGAGCAGCGTCAAGCGCGGCACGTCGAGCACGCTATCAAACAAGCCGATCACCAGCATGCCTAGCAAGGAGGCCAGCAGAGCCAGGGCTGGCAAATCACCACGCCGGGCGAAGCGAGTCAGCCGGGTCACCGCCAATAACAACACGGTGAGCCATGTGATCACCCCCAGAATGCCCTGTTCAAAAAGTATATGCAGCCCGAGATTTTTTACATGCCAGGGTAAATGGTTGTCGGTGGCAAAACTCCAATAGGCCATGCCCGCCTTGAAATCACCGTTGCGGACAAGATCGCTTCCTGCGAGATCGATCAACTGCAGGTTGTCCACCTCGGCATAGCCCTCCTGGCCGGAAGCAAGGAGCGCAAGCTTAACCACGCGTCGCTCAAACCAAGCGCCTTCTCCCAGCTCACCCGAATTCAGTTCGATCACTTTGTGCTGCCACTGCGCTTCCGCCGGAACCGGCAGCTCAATACAGCGTGTGCTGTAAAGCATGGCCTTCTCGCAAATCAACACGAATAGTTTCACGCCTGGGGATACGCGTGCATCCAAGGCAAGCCGATAGTTCCATCCCGGCTGCAGATCGACAATCTGTTCAAAATACAGTGGCAGCCCAGCAGTCAAGTGCAGCCAGTTATTGCCTTGTTCTTGCTTGAATCGGTAATGAGCTGGAATTTTTCCCTCCGCGTTACGCCACAGGTAGGTACGCGGATAGCTTCCCAAGCCCGCCCCGGCAATCCAGTCGCTGCTATCAAGCATGGCGAGAGAGTCTCGCCAGTGCACGTCGCGAATGCCAATATCTCGATCAACCTGTGCGAACCGGTTTGGCATGTAGTTGCCCAACCAGAGTGGCAGGGTGGTAATGGCTGCCGCCAGGATAACCAGCAGTGTCAGTACCATTGGGGAACGGCCACGCCAAAGATGGTTGAACAGACGCCAGCCGATTCCAAACAACAGCACCGCCACCATGACCGACAGTCCAAGATATCCGGCACGCGCGTAAGTCACACCCAAGGCATAACAGCCTAACAACATTGCCAGACCAGCCGGCCAACGCCCCGCCAATGAAGGCGATCGCCGCCAGGTCAGGAATGCAAACGGTAAGGCTGCGACCAGATAAGACTCGATCGCACCGCCGCCGGTATGCATCTCCACGAATGGGCCAGTGACACGGAAATCAGCCTCGAAATTGAACAGGCCAGGATATACGGCGCGTTCCCAAACCACCCAGCCTGCGGCAAACAGGAGGCCCCAGGTCATGCCACGGGCAAAAGGGATGACCATGTGTTCCATGCGGAGGCGAGTACGATGTATCCAGAATCCCAATAACAGCGCCCATAAAATCCCCTTCCCCAAACGCAAGGCGTTGTAGGCGCTGAAATAACTCGAAAAGGCATTGGCATCCAGGGTGGGCATGGGCCAAATCCCCACCGCCATGCTGATCAACGTAGAAGCGCCCAGCAGTACAAACGGTGCCCAGGAATTTGCCGCTCGATCCGGCCCTGGCATACGCAGATACAAAATGACTACCGTGACCAGCAATACGGCATCAAGCTCGTCGAACAACAAGCTGCCAGACAGTGGATTTAGATTCAGGGCGGGCAGTAACAGGGGAATCCAGAACAGCCAGTGTGTCGGGCGCCGCCAAAGCGCCCAGGCATACGCCATCAACCCTGTCGTCAGGATCGCCACATTCAGCGGATAAGCCAACAAAGCCACTACCAGCCCGGCCAGCATCAGAACCGCCAGAAACTGCGCTGAACGACTGTGGCGGCGAGTTCGCGAGATGGGCTGCGACTGGGCATCAGCCATCAACAAGTGCTGCAATGACCACCGCCTGGCCAACTCCAGAAGTCTGACCGTGCCGGCTGCGGCAAGGGTTGCGATGAAAACATTGCTCGGATCTGGATGCGTACCGGGCAGGAATAGGCGGCCGACCTCCATGGCACCGCAGAGCACCGCCGCACTCATGGCGGCCAAGCCTGCGGCCTGCGGCCGGGTTCGTTCCGACAGCCAGAATAATGCCCCGGCCGGGGCATACATGCCCGAAACGGCAAGCAAGCTGACCAGAGCAGCCGTCTCCGTGGTGTAGTAGTGATAATAAAAAGGCATGAACCGGATCGTAGCCAGACGCGCCAAGGCTTGATCCATTGGCAACCATTCTTGCGAAAACCAACGGTTAAGCCAGGCCAGCAGGAACAGCCAGACAAGCGCGGCCAGGATCATCGCCCAGCCCGGCGCAGGACGTGCACCAGTCTTGGCAAAATGTCGGTAGATCAGATAGCCGAGAGTCATGCCGATGGTGCGCGTCAGCACGGATGCACCCTGGACCACGCTGGATGCCACAATCAGCTGCAGCGACTCCAACATCAATCCCAACGCCAAGCCGAGGAGCGCCGCAAGCCCCCACCGGCTCCGCCCGGCATGTCCATAATGGGCCAGAAAAGCCCCTAACGGCGCAACCAGGAGCGACTCGATAACCAGCTTGAAGAGACACAATGCCGGATCTTCGCAACCCGAACCGGCAAGCAACCAAGCCACCGTATCGCCCGACCACTTGACGCTGAGTTCAGCAGCATTGAGCAGGAAATCGAAGGGAAACAGGTTCAGGAACAGGTATATCCCAAGATAAGCAAAAACCAGGGCGCGCATGGCGTGAACGCCGCCGCCAAGCAAGTGCACCCATAGGCGCTGAACATGCTTGCCCGCACCGAGGTAGAGCAGCGCACCCGCGACTGTACCCATGGATTCCGCCAGTAAGTCATTCAAGGAAACGGTACGCGGCGGGAAGTAAATCTGGAGGAATTCCACAAAAAGCGCCAACAGCAGGCAAAGAGGAACCGCCATGAACACTGCGGAGATACGCGCTGATGTGGTACGGCCCTCGCCGGCCAACCAGGCCGACGCCAAAAACCCCATCGGTAGATACAGCAATATATTGGCAACCCAGTCGGCTCTTGACGCAACCCCCAGCGATAACCAGGGAATCCGCGAAAAAACGCTTAAAGCCTCCGCCCACGGACGCGGCTGGTAATCGAGAGGCACCAAACTGCCGTAAACCAGAAAAACCAACCAGGCCAGAGCAAGCCAGACCGGCAAAGACGCTTGTCGTTGCATGGCCCCGGCGGGCAGCGCGGCTTGTCGATGACTATTTGCCATGCCTGTCCGTATCCATGTCCATATCCCTGTCCATATCCAGCCAGCGGCCGTATGCCGGACCGGAATTCGCCCCTGCCACCGCCCCCATCACCGCACCATGTGGCGCACCAAAATAATCCTTCAAGCCAGATGTGCAGTGCTCGAGCCGCACAGGTAACCTCGGGGTTGCATCAAAATCCATGAGTTCTCCACTCGGCCGCACCAGATAACGCGCAACCTGATCCGAAGCAGCAACAAAGTTCTGACCAGCAGCTTCACCCGCGAGTGGACGACCAGCAAAAATCAAATTGCACTCCACTCGTTGTTCACAAGCCCTGCCAGTTTCCTGATTGCGCAGATAAACCCCCTGGTCTTGGGCCAACACGGTGTTGTTCAGCACCGAAACACATCGCGGCGAGCCATTGTGGGGCTGGATGCGAATTGCAGAACCATTTGCATTCACAAAAATATTACTGTGGATTTCAAGGTTGCCCTCGCCTTGAAACAACGATTCACTTGCGTTCTGCCAGAACAGATTTGCATAAACGAGGACGCGGTCGTCGACACCCTGACCCTGCCCAGGCGGATGCCCGATCAATACATTCGGCCGCGCCATCGGGCCCGGTGGGCCTGCATCGGCCTTGCTGAACAGGTTGTGCCGGATGATGGTGTCATGCTGCATCTTCGCTTCAGGCAGATCAGCAGGGCGCGCGGTCTGATGCTTGATCTGAAGGTTGTAGCCGAGCGTGTCGCTGATCCGGTTGTTTTCGATCAGCCCGGCAACAAAGGGGTCAGAGCCGTCTGAATCGCCAAAATACATGCCGGTGCCGACGCGTTCGATACGGTTGCCCCGCACCACCCAGCCGAACGCAGGGCATTTGGTGGAAATGCCGACGTTCTGCTGTGAGGCCGCATGGTCGTGGATATACAGGTTCTCCAGCGTCACGAAATGCGCGTAAGCGGCGTGGCCTTCCGCCTTCACCGCATCCACCGACTTGCCGCCGCCATCCAGTTCCAGGTGCTGAATATGAATATGCCGTACATCGACCAGACTGATGCTGTTTGCATCGTCGCGAGCGATGAAGCGTGCGCGCGGACCCTTCGCAGGGCCGGCAATGACGATCGGGCGTCCGGGCTCGCCGCTCAGCCCGCGCAAGGGCAGGCCGCGTTGATAATCGCCGGCGCGCAACAACAAGCGATCGCCGGCGGTCAGGCGTGGCAAGAAGTTCCGGTAGTCGTTTGGCCCGGCGATAAAGTCTGCCGCCGCAGCGATGCCAGACAGACCGCCGGCGCAGCACAGCAAACCAGCGACTAGCCCGCGTTTCACCCTGGCACCGTTACCGGGCATGGCTTGCGACTTCCGATTGCCGCCAACGACAAACTGTTTTCCAACCGGCGTACCAGCGCATGCGTGCTCTGGCGGCCGGAATCCAGCACGATGTCCGCCGTATCCATATAGAGCGCATGCCGCACCGCATAGAGTTCCCGCAGCTTGCCCAGGGGATCATCGGTCTGCAGCAGTGGACGGTTCTTGTCATGCCGCGTCCGCATATACAGTTCTTGCGGCCGGCAGCGCAGATACACCACGGTACCGCGTGCTTTCAGCACGGCGCGGTTTTCCGGCGCCAGAATCGCGCCACCGCCGGTAGCCAGTACGACACCGTGCAATTGGCTCAATTCATCGATGATGCAGACCTCGCGACGACGAAACCCGGCTTCGCCCTCAATCTCGAAAATGGTCGGAATCGAAACGCCGCAACGGGCGACGATCTCATGGTCGGAATCGAAAAAATCGAGGCCGCGATGGCGCGACAGAATCTTGCCGATAGTGGTCTTGCCCGAACCCATCAGGCCAACCAGAAAGATGTTGCAACTTGGAATCATGGCGAAATTGTAACCGGCCTGCTTTGACCCGATAAAACCGGCTGCTCAGCGCGCGCGCCGCCGGTTCAACAGGCGTTCCAGCGCGTCCTTCAGCTCGCCCTCGGGCAGACTGGTTTCCAGCGCCTTGAAGGCATTCAGCCCAGCCACCGGGATGTCGTGCTTTTCCGGCGTTGGAGGCAGGCTCCAGTCGGCCCGAATCTTGACCTTGATGCTATTGACCGGCGCATCAGGGCGGCTAAGCACGCTGGCCACACCTT
Organism: Tepidiphilus sp. J10; assembly: GCA_945897865.1. GTDB lineage: Bacteria > Pseudomonadota > Gammaproteobacteria > Burkholderiales > Thiobacillaceae > PFJX01. Next base: position 5,873 of record CAMDHJ010000069.1, on the reverse strand, counting down.
TGGCCTGCGCGCGCACCCGGCTGGCAGCGGCTCCGTTGGCGCAAAAAATCACCGCCACATCGGCTTGCACCGCCGCGATCCGGCAAGCGCGTGCCACTGCAGCGGGAACGATGCCGGCAAAGCGACGATTGAGCCCGAACAGCCGCTCAGCCTCTGGCAAGGCCACCGCGAACTGCGGTTCCGCCCGCAACAAACCGCGAACTCGCAACAACGAAAAGGGACGCATGAAAAAAGCGGAAACCGAGGTCAATAGGGCCTAAACGGCGGCATGGTAGCATTCAGCACATTCGCGAACTCGGTTTGATTTCGTCCTCATTTACGCCTCGTCTTCCGTCACCTTCCCCATGATTCCCAACATCCTGAAAAAAATCTTCGGCAGCCGCAATGATCGTCTGCTGAAGCAGTTGCGCAGCGCGGTCAACAAAATCAACGCGCTTGAACCAGCTTACCAGCAACTTGACGACGTGCAATTGCGCGCAAAAACCGATGAATTCAAAGCCCGCATCGCAAAGGGCGAAACTCCGGACGCCCTGTTGCCTGAAGCCTTCGCCGTAGTCCGTGAAGCCGCCGTGAGGGTGCATGGCATGCGCCATTTTGACGTCCAGATGATCGGCGGCATGGCGCTGCATCAGGGCAAGATCGCGGAAATGCGGACCGGCGAGGGCAAGACGCTGATGTCAACCCTGCCCGCCTATTTGAATGCGCTGTCTGGCAATGGTGTCCACATCATTACCGTCAATGATTACCTGGCTAGTCGAGATGCGGATCAGATGGGCCGCATCTACAACTTTCTCGGCGTCAGCGTCGGCTGCAATCTTTCGCAAATGTCGCACGAGGAAAAACAGGCCGCCTACGCCGCCGATATCACCTACGGCACCAACAACGAATTCGGTTTCGACTATCTGCGCGACAACATGGTGTTTCAGCCGTCGCAACGCGTACAACGCAAACTGAACTACGCCATCGTCGACGAAGTCGATTCGATCCTGATCGATGAAGCCCGCACGCCGCTGATCATCTCTGGTCAGGCTGACGACAACGTCGCCATGTACCAGCAAATCAACCAGATCCCGCCGCGCCTGACGCGGATGGAACACGAGCCGAAAATTGACGAACCGCCGCCGCCCGGCGACTACTCGGTGGATGAGAAAGCGCATCAGGTGCTTCTGTCCGAGGCCGGCCACGAGAAAGTCGAACTGATATTGACCGAACTCGGCATCCTGGCCCCCGGCTCCAGCCTGTACGACGCCGCCAACATCTCGCTGATGCACCACATCTACGCCGCACTGCGTGCGCATGTGCTGTATCACAAGGATCAGCATTACGTGGTGCAGGAAGGTGAAGTCATCATCGTCGATGAATTCACCGGTCGTTTGATGCATGGCCGGCGCTGGTCGGATGGCCTGCATCAAGCGGTGGAAGCAAAAGAAGGCGCAAACATTCAGCGCGAGAACCAGACGCTCGCCTCGATCACTTTCCAGAACTACTTCCGGATGTACAGGAAGCTGTCCGGCATGACCGGCACGGCAGATACCGAAGCCTATGAATTCCAGCAGATCTACGGCCTGGAAACGGTGATCATCCCAACCAACAAACCGATGATCCGGATCGACCACTCCGACCGCGTCTATCGCACCGCCGACGAGAAATGGAAGGCGGTGATCGAAGACATCCGCGATTGCCACCAGCGTGGCCAACCGGTGTTGGTCGGCACCACGTCGATTGAAATCAACGAATTCCTGTCCGCGCTGCTGAGCAAGGAGAAGCTGCCGCATCAAGTATTGAATGCCAAGCAGCATGCGCTGGAAGCGCAGGTTGTCGCACAGGCCGGTTTGCCCGGCGGCGTCACCATCGCCACCAACATGGCTGGTCGCGGTACCGACATTGTGCTTGGTGGCAGCATCGCCAAGGAACTCAATGCTGTGCATGCCGATGAGCGTCTCAGCGCAGAAGAAAAAGCCGCCAGCATCGCCGCCATCAAAACGCAATGGGCACCGTTGCATGCGACCGTAATTGCTGCCGGTGGCCTGCATATCATCGGAACCGAACGACATGAGTCACGTCGCGTCGACAATCAGTTGCGCGGCCGATCCGGCCGTCAGGGCGACCCGGGTTCTTCACGTTTTTATCTGTCGCTTGACGACTCGCTGCTGCGCATCTTCGGCGGTGATCGCCTGAAGATGATCATGGAAAAACTGAAGATGCCTGAAGGCGAAGCCATTGAGCACACCATGGTGAATCGCTCGCTGGAGTCGGCGCAACGCAAGGTCGAACAGCGCAACTTCGACATTCGCAAACAATTGCTCGAATACGATGACGTTGCCAATGATCAACGCAAGGTGATTTACCAGCAACGCAATGAACTTCTTGAGACCGACAATGTTTCGGATGGCATCACCGGCATGCGCGCCCAGGTTCTGAACCTGGCCATCAACGAACACATTCATCCCGGCAGCATGGCCGAGCAGTGGGACATCAGCGGACTCGAACAGGCGCTGGCCAGCGAATTCCTGCTTGAGTGCTCGCTCCAGCAATGGCTGGAGGCTGATGAGCGGCTGGATGAACACGGCCTGCGTGATCGCATCGTCGAAGCCGCCAATCTGGCCTATGCCGCCAAAGTGCAATTGGCCGGCAATGACAACATGCGCCAGTTCGAGCGTTCCATGCTGTTGCAAAGCCTGGATAGCCATTGGCGTGAACACCTGGCGGCAATGGATCATCTGCGCCAGGGCATCCATCTGCGTGGCTACGCGGCGAAAAACCCGAAGCAGGAATACAAGCGCGAGGCGTTTGAGCTGTTCGAACGCATGCTGGAAACCATTGCGCACGAAATCACCCAGGTCACCATGACCGTGCAGATTCGTAGCGAAGCCGATGTCGAAGCCGTCGAACCGCAGGAAAACCTGTCCAACGTGCGCTACCAGCATGCCGACTATGAAGCAGCGCTGGCCCCAGATGCTGGAGCCGAAGCGCCAGCCGGCCAGCAACCGATCGAACGTCAGTACGCCAAAGTCGGTCGCAACGATCTTTGTCCGTGTGGCTCAGGCAAGAAATACAAGCACTGTCACGGTAAACTGGCCTGACCCCCGGACCGGAGTTCCCATGCCCTATTACGTTTACAAGATCGGCCCGCTTAATATCCTGGAAAAACTGGGAATTGCAGAGAACTTCAAGGAAGCTAAAAGCCTGGCCAACGAGCATCGTAAAAAACTGCTGCCAAACAGTGGCCAGACGGTGAAGATGACCTTTGCCGAAAATGAACTCGCGGCGGAGGATGTGCTTTCCCAACCGCGAGAAGGCGAAGTGGGGCTGATCGGGGATGACTACTGAACCTACATTGTTGAAACGTCATGTCCGGCTACAACGAATCCGCCTACAAGCAAGCCCGCGATACCGCGATTGCGCTGCCTTGCCCGTTTGAACGTGCATTGCTGTCGCTTTGCGCGGGTTGCAGCAAGTCAAGGAAGCTGCTGCTGGCGGAGCGGGAAGCGATTACCTGCACGGAACAGCGCGCCAATTCACAGTGCCTCGAATTTCATGATGCATTGCACACCAACGCCCGCTTTGCGCTGCACATCGACCCAAGCCAAGCCTGGCCTTTCGGCAAGGAAATCCGAGCCCAGTGCGGCGGCATCCTCGGTTTGCGCGAGATCATGACGACACCGGAATTCGATCCCGGTAGCGATATATCGCATCTTGTGAATGTGGGGCTGACTCACTTTGGCGATATCGCCGACTTCCCCTATTCGGAAATCATGCGCGCCATCGTGCATTACGAACCTCGCAAGCGGCGCAACGATCCCGCGTAATCATCCTGCCCAGCCGGTATATTGACACGAAAGCTCAGTGCGCCAGCCCGTGGCTGGTGCTCGACAACCTGACCAGGTCACCCACTTTCAAGTCAAGAAATGCAGCAGCATTGGCTCGATTTGCGGCAATTTCGATCAAACCGGCGCTGTTCTGATACCAGAAAACTTCACCCTTGCCCGCCTCGGAAAAGACGCGCCGCCAAGACAGCACTTTGCCTTTCACCTCAAGCTGCGATGCGGCATCGGCGAGCCCACCACGGATGCCGGTCCAGGCGTTGCCATAGTGATCGATATAAAGAATGCGGGGTAGATCGGAGGCATCGAACTGGATATTCGGTTCGACGATCAAGGTCAGCTTATCCGCCGGGAATTGGCCCGCAGCAATCCAGGCAGCGATAGGCGCGAACAGGTCACGTCCCTGAAACGTTGCCGATAAACCTTCTGGGCGCCAATGGATATGCCAACTGCGATGCTGTTGAGCGCGCGCCGCAACGATCGACAGCAGGCCATTGTCAGGACCGATGAACCAGCGGCCATCGGCTTCGACCACCAACGCTTCACGCACCCCACCCACGCCAGGATCCACGACACAGAAAAATACGCTGCCAACTGGAAACGAGGTCGCCAAACCGGCCAGTAATTGAGCGCCGGCATGCGGGTTGAAATCAGGCACGGCATGCAGCAGGTCGATTACAGTGGCTCCCGGAGCTTCCTGCGCCATGACCGCCTTGATCTGTCCGACATAGGGATCATGCCAGCCATAGTCGGTAAACAGCACCAGCAGCGCAGGCGCCGAGGCACTGGTTGGCGTTCCCGCGCTGCCCATCCGTCTAGTCCTTGCTGCCGCAAGCGCAGTCACCGGCACGCGGCGTGTCGGAATACTTTTCTTCTTCCAGTTTGTCGCGGTTGGCTAGATATTCGGCTTTCATAACTTCGGCGCGCGCCTTCAGACGCTCCATGCGCTCCTCGTAGGCGCCATCACGCTCCTCCAGGAATTTCTCGTTGAACAAAACATGTTTTAGGAAGTTATAACCAAATTCAATCAGCGCTTCATCGTCGGTCAATAGCACGCTCATCACTTCGACCGGCACATCGTAGGTACGGTTGAACGAATCGCTGGCGACAAACGCGCGGAAACGGTCAACGTCATAGCTGGCCATGAAGAACAGTTGATTGGAAATCTCCGGCGGTTTGCCGATGCCAGGACCAGCGGATTTGCGTTTCAGCACCATCTGGCGCCAGCCGCGTCCCTTTTCGTCGTAGACATCGACACCTTGTTCCTGACGATACTCGTCGATAGTCAACGACCGCGGTTCCTTGTGGCCGAGGCAATGCTTTTCTTCAACCAACGCATAGGACGTGCGATCGACGAATTCTTCCTGATTGCGCATCGACAAAAGCGCAACCGGGTAATAGCGGCAAGCGGTCGGCCGGTCTTCATAGACAGCGCAGCCTTCTGGACGCATGAACTGGCAGGCTGTGCCACCATCGACCGGGCGGAATTTGACGCCCGGCATGCCGTCCTGATCCATCTCGTAAGGCACGGTGTAAGCCTTGAGAAACTCACCCGAGGACATCTCCAGGCGGTTTTTCAAACGCAGGATGTCATACGGGGTCAAGGTGATGTCGATATTGGCGCAACAGGCATTCCAGCAGCCGACGTCCTTGTGGCAGCGAAACTGGATCACCTTGTTGCCACTCAGCATGTTGGGGCTGACCGGGCTGAGCTCGAAGGGAGCCTCATCGGCAAGATTCTTGAATTGGCTTTCGTCCATGATCGACCTCGAAATTTGCGAAACGGAATGAAGGGTGAATATTGGGGGGTAAAGCGTCATTCGCAAGTGTGGCCTCTTGCGAATCACGATTCAAAAAAAGGCCTGGCAAAAAAAACGGGCGCCTTGTGAGCGCCCGGTTTTTTTACTTACAGCGCCCGATTAGTGGGGGGCGGCTGCTTTGAACAGCTTGGACTTGTCCACCAGATCGAAGTGCGCGCGCTTGAAGTTGGTCCACTTCTGCGTGGTCTTGTCATAGATGGAGTTGCCGAAACACTTCCAGTTTTCTTCG
>CAMDHJ010000068.1 GCA_945897865.1 Tepidiphilus sp. J10 | reverse complement strand
GCGAAGCCAGCCGATTTCTCAACCTGGCGCAAGAAACAGCCGAACAGCAGGGCGCGCGCCTATTCCTTGACGACATCACGGGCATAGAATCGCGCACCCACGCCAGCCAGACACTGGAAACATCACCATGAAAATCATCATTCTCGGCGCCGGCCAGGTCGGCTCCAACCTGGCCGAACACCTGGTCCGTGAAGGCAACGACCTGACCGTGGTCGATCTCGACGCAGATAAGCTCGCCGCCCTGCAGGATCGCTTCGATCTGCGCACCGTCTGCGGCCAGGCCTCCAACCCGGCGATCCTGAAAGCGGCGGGAGCCGACGATGCCGACATGCTGGTGGCGGTGACGTTGAACGATGAAACCAATATGGTCGCCTGCAAACTGGGTGGCACGCTGTTCAACATCCCGACCAAGATCGCCCGCATCCGCGCCATCGAATACATGAAGTACCCACAACTGTTCGGGCCGGCGGTGTTTGGTGTCGATCACGTCATTGCGCCGGAACAGGAAATCACCGACTACCTGCGCAAGTTGATCGACTATCCGGAAGCGCTGCAGGTAGTTGATTTCGGCGGCGGCCGGGCGCGCCTGGTGGCGATGAAAGCGCGCGCCGGCGGCCCGCTTGTCGGCCATGAACTGCGCGACCTGCAGAAGCACCTGCCCGGCCTCGACGCCCGCGTCGCTGCCATTTTCCGGCGCGACCGCACGCTGGTGCCGGAAGGCCGCACGGTAATCCAGGATCGCGACGAAATCTTCTTCATCGCCGCCACCGAAAACATCCGCGCCGTGATGAAGGAAATGCGCCGTGGCGACAAGAGCGTGCGCCGCGTGATGATCGCCGGCGGCGGCAACATCGGCCAACGTCTGGCGAAGAGTCTGGAGTCCGATTACGAGGTCAAAATCATCGACCGCAACAAGAAGAATACCGAGCGGCTGGCCAGCGTGTTGCACAACACCCTGGTGCTCACCGGCGACGCCACCGATGAAGATCTGTTGCTGGAAGAAAACATCGAGGACATGGATGTGTTCTGCGCGCTGACCAATGACGACGAGGACAACATCATGTCGTCGTTGCTGGCGAAACAACTCGGCGCCAAGAAGGTGATCGCGCTGATCAACCGCTCAACCTATGTCGATCTGCTGCAAGGTGGCGAGATCGACATTGCGCTGTCGCCGGCGCAAGCCACCATCGGTCCGTTGCTGACCCACATCCGGCGCGGCCACATGGCAGTGGTGCACTCGCTACGGCGCGGCGCGGCGGAAGCGCTGGAAGCCGTGGTGCATGGTGATGCCAAGTCGTCCAAGCTGGTTGGTCGGCGAATCGAGCAAGTCGAGCTGCCGGAAGGCGTTTCCATCGGCGCCATCCTGCGCGGCGAAAAAGTGATCATTGCCCACCACGACAACGTGATCGAGACGGATGACCATCTGATCCTGTTTGTACCCAACAAGCGTCTGATCCCGAAAGTGGAAAAGCTGTTCCAGGTCGGTCTCGGCTTCTTCTGATTCCACCGGATCGAACCCATGCTGCGACGTTTTTTCCCCATCCTGCACGTGCTCGGCATGATCATTCTGGTGTTCGGCCTGTCGATGCTGGTGCCGCTGTTGTTGTCCGAATTGACCCGCGACGGTGCCCAGCGCGCCTATGACTGGGCTGCCCTGATCACGGTCGGATCCGGTTTGTCCATGTGGCTGATCGGGCGCCATTGGCGGCGGGAACTGAAAACGCGCGACGGCATCCTGCTGGTAGTTTTGACCTGGACCCTGCTGCCCGGCTTCGCCGCGTTGCCATTGCTGATCTATATGCCCGATCTGACGCTGGCCGACGCCTATTTCGAGGCCATGTCCGGCCTCACCGCCACCGGCGCCACCGTTCTCTCCGGTCTGGATGACCTGCCGCAATCGATCAACCTCTGGCGCGCGCAACTGCACTGGATCGGCGGCCTCGGCGTCATCGTGCTGGTCACCGCCGTGCTGCCCTTGCTGGGCGTCGGCGGTCGACAGATGTTCAAGGCGGAGACGCCGACGCCGATGAAAGACCAGAAACTCACCCCGCGAATGGCGGAAACTGCAAAGGGGCTTTGGGTGGTCTATGTCATCCTGACCACGATCTGCATCAGTGTACTGTGGGCGCTCGGCATGTCGTTCTTCGATGCTGTCGTGCACGCCTTCTCGGTAATGGGACTCGGCGGCTTTTCTTCGCATGATGCCAGCCTGGGTTACTTCGATTCGCTGCAACTGGAAATTGCCGTCGGCATCTTTGCACTGATCGCTGGGGTCAACTTCGCCACCCATTTCGCCTTTTGGCGTGGCCGCCGCTTCAGCTATTACTGGAACGACCCGGAACTGCGATGGTTCCTTGGCTTCGTGCTGACCAGTGGCGTCGTGCTCGCCTTCCTGCTGTGGCAGCGTGATGTCTTCCTCGATTTCCCCAGTGCCTTGCGCTACGCCGTGTTCAACACCATCTCTGTCGCCACCACACTCGGCTTCGCGACCACCGATTACGGCCAGTGGCCGTTCTTTGCCGGCCTTTGGCTGCTGTTTCTGTGCAGTTTTTCTACCGGAGCCGGCTCCACCGGTGGCGGCATCAAGATGATGCGCGCCATCCTGCTCTACAAGCAGGTGTACCGCGAACTGAAGAAGCTGATCCACCCGAACGCCCAGATTCCGCTACGTCTAGGCAACGATATCGTGCCGAACAAGGTGGTTTATGCCGTGCTGGCCTTTTTGTTCATCTATGTCGCGTCAATCGTCTCTCTCTCGTTCGTACTGTCGTTCACCGGGCTTGATGTGCTGACCTCGTTTTCCGCCATCGTCGCCTGCATCAACAACACTGGCCCCGGTCTCGGCCAGGTCGGCCCGGCCAGCACCTATGCCGTGTTCAACGATTTCCAGACCTCGGTCTGTACTTTTGCCATGCTGCTCGGGCGGCTGGAGTTGTTCACCTTGCTGGTGGTGTTGACGCCAGCGTTCTGGCGCAAATAAGACGATGGCAATCAGGGCGCGACTATTTGATCGCTTGTTTCCGATCCTGCATGTACTTGGCATGATCATCGGCGTCTTTGGCTTGTCGATGCTGCTGCCGCTGATCATCTCGGAATGGTCGGACGATGCAGCACAACGCGCCTATGACGAGGCGGTGCTGGTCACCCTGGGTAGCGGCGTCCTGCTTTGGTTGCTTGGCCGTTACTGGAAGCGTGAACTGAAAGCGCGCGACGGCATCCTGCTGGTAGTGCTGACCTGGTTGCTGACGCCGCTATTCGCCGCGCTGCCGCTGATGCTTTTCCTGCCTGACCTGAGCTTCACCGATGCCTACTTCGAAACCATGTCGGGGCTGACCACCACCGGCGCGACGGTGCTGGCCGGTCTCGACAAACTGCCCGCCTCGATCAACATCTGGCGCGGCCAGTTGCATTGGCTAGGCGGTCTTGGCGTCATCGTGCTGGTGGTGGCTGTACTGCCGCTGCTCGGCGTCGGCGGCCGCCAGTTATACAAAGCGGAAACACCGGGTCCGATGAAGGACGACAAGCTAACGCCGCGCATGGCGGAAACCGCCAAGGGTTTGTGGAAGGTATACATCCAGCTGACCGTCATTCTGATCGCGCTGTATTGGCTTTTCGGCATGACGGCAAGCGATGCGTTGATGCATGCCTTCTCGGTGATGGGTCTGGGCGGGTTTTCCTCACATGATGCCAGCTTCGGCTTTTTTCATTCCTTGCCGCTGGAAGTCATCACCGAAATCTTTGCGCTCCTTGCCGGCCTGAATTTCGCCATGCATTTCATGGCGCTTCGCGGTCGAACGCTGGCGCCGTATCTGCACGATCCAGAAATCCGCTGGTTTTTCGCCTATGTGCTGGGTAGTTGCCTGATGCTTGGCATCCTGCTTTGGGCGCGCGGAATTTATCTGGATTTTCCGAGCGCGTTGCGCGATGCCAGCTTCAGTGTCATTTCAATGGCCACCACACTGGGTTTATCCACCGCCGATTTCGGCGCCTGGCCGTTTTTTGCCGGGCTGTGGCTGCTCTTCCTGTGCAGCTTCTCGACCAGCGCCGGCTCCACCGGCGGCGGCATCAAGATGTTGCGCGCCGTGCTGCTTTACAAGCAGGTGTACCGCGAACTGCAGCATCTGATTCACCCGCATGCGCAAATCAACATCCGCCTGGGTGAGCAAATGGTGCCAGACAGGGTGATTTACGCCGTGCTGGTTTTTTTCTTCGTCTATGTGTCATCCATCGTCTCGTTGAGTTTCCTGCTCTCGTTTACCGGGCTGGATGTACTCACCGCGTTCTCGGCCATAGTTGCCTGCATCAACAACACCGGCCCCGGCCTGGGCCAGGTGGGGCCTTCAACAACCTACGCCGTACTAACTGATTTCCAGACCTGGGTTTGCACCTTCGCCATGGTACTTGGCCGGCTGGAACTGTTCACCTTTCTGGTCGTACTGACGCCGGCGTTCTGGCGCAAGTAATCCTTGAAACAGCAGTTGAACCCGGCCGTGGGCGGGGTGGAGAAGGTGACTGGCAAGGCGCGACGACGAGTCATGCCGAGGCATGGCGAGAAGGAGCAACGCCGCCAGACAGCTTCTCCACCCCGACAGCGGCCGGGTAGCGGGCTCACCCAATGGGTGAATCTCATCGAAGCGCAAAACATCAGCCTGCATGAGGCATCACGAGGGAGATGAAGCGGTCAACTGCTGTTTCAAGGATATTCACAACCACATCAATCCGACGCCGATACGATCGTCGCGATGGTAGCAATCAAAGTATCGCGCCGGATTGGTTTGCTGATGAAGGCATCCATGCCGGCAGCAAGACAAGCATCGCGGTCTTCGTCATAAGCATTCGCGGTCAACGCCATGATCGGAATCCTGGGCTCTAAGCGGGCAGCCTCATCGGCACGAATCTGACGTGTCGCCTCCAAACCGGACATTCGCGGCATCTGCATATCCATCAACACCAGATCGAAATGCCCCTGCGCCACCGCTTGCACAGCGGCTTCACCATCATCGACTACGCTGACGCGATGCCCTTCCCGCGCCAACAAGGTCACCGCGAGTTTCTGATTGATCGGATTGTCTTCCGCCAGCAAGATGTTGAGTTGACGCACCAGCGGCAAGGCATTTTCAGTCGAGCTGGCCTGGGCTGCCTGACTCTGACGCGGTTCTTCAATCGGCAACATGAAGTAAAACTCGCTGCCCTGGCCGAGTTCGCTTTGCAGCCCGATCAAGCCGCCCATCAACCCCACCAGTCGCGATGAAATCGACAAGCCCAGACCCGTGCCGCCAAAACGCCGCGTGATCGAACTATCGGCCTGGGTAAACGCCTGGAATACTGTGGCTTGATTGTCCTTCTGGATGCCAATGCCGGTATCCCGGACGCCAAAACGTACGCCCTGCCCTACCCGCTTGATTTCGAGGGTAATGCCGCCGGTGTGGGTGAACTTGATCGCATTGCCGAGCAGATTGATCAGCACCTGTCTGACTCGCACCGGGTCGAGCAGCAACAGTACGGGCAGCGCGACATCAACCTGCTGCGCAAAAGCCAACCCCTTTTCATCGCAACGATGCTTGTACAGACGGAACAATTCTTCCGCCATCAGCCGGATATCCGTCGGTTCTGGATGAACATCCAGCCGCCCAGCCTCGATTTTCGAAAAATCCAGAATGTCATTGATGATGTGCAACAGCGCATTGGCAGAGGAATTCGCCATACCGAGATAGTCCCGCTGTTCATCCGTCAGCTCGGTCTCCAGCGTCAGGTTGATCATGCCAAGCACGCCGTTCATCGGCGTGCGAATCTCGTGGCTCATGTTGGCAAGGAATTCACTCTTGGCGCGACTTCCCGCCTCGGCAGCCTCCTTGGCATGAATCAACGCTTCCTCGGCCTGCTTCTGAGCGCTGACATCGGTATGCGTACCGACCATGCGAACCGGTTTGCCTTCGGCATCACGTACCGCCATCCCGCGCGACAGCATCCAGAGATAGTGACCATCCCTGTGGCGAAAGCGGAAGGTGGCCTCGAAATGCCTCGTCTCTCCGCTCATATGCGCGTTGAGTGCATCCAGCGTAGCGGGCTGGTCTTCGGGGTGCAAACGGCTCGACCATTCGTTCAACGACGGCCCGATTTCATCTTCTTCGTGGCCCAGCATGGCTTTCCAGCGTGGCGAAAAATACACCGTGTCGCTCGCCAAATCCCAGTCCCAGAGGCCATCATTGGCACCGCGCATGGCGAGATCAAAGCGTTCCTCGCTTTTCGCCAACGCACTGCGAATGCGTTCCCGGTCACGCGTCAAGCTGGCGAGTTGATCAGCCAGGATGACCAAATCCGCAAACTGGCTTTCGCCACCCTGCCCACTCTCCTTGCGCATCGCATCAAAGGCGCTTTGCAAGGCAACCAAGGCCTGGGCGCTGGCATGCGCCTCATCGCGAAATTTCTGATTGGCGCTGGAAAGCTCATCCGAGGACAGCTCCAGGCTGCGTCGAATCAACGCAAGATCACGCTCCTGCTGGGCATAAGTCTCCGCCACGCGCCCCAACAACGCCGGCAGACCAGACAAGATGTTGACCCATACCGGAGCGAGTTCAGGCGGCCTGGCATCGCCCCCCGCTGCGGACAAGGTCGCCAACTGTTGCGCCAAACCAGCCCATGCCTCGGCATCCAGACCAAACGCACGCTTGATCTGGCGTTCCAGCATGCGATGTGTGATTGCGCTCAACCTTGAAACAGCAGATGAAGCCGTCCGATGGCGGGGTAGAGAAGCCGGCTGGCAAGGCGCAAAGACGAGTCATGCCATGGCATGGCGAGGATAAGCAACGCGGCCAGACGACTTCTCCACCCCGACAGCGGGCGGGTAGCGGTCTCACCCAAATGGTGAGCGCCATCGAAGTGGATAACATCAGTCTGCATGAGACCTCACGAGGGCTAAGAAGCGGTCAACTTCCATTTCAAGGTCAACCTTTTTCACTCAAATAAGTGATGGTCATGGTCTGGTTGTGCAGCTTGCATTCCGTAGTTTCGTTGAACGGACTGATTTCACCGTAGGAATAAAAGCCGGACAGCGTGCAATGCTGACCGAACACCGCAGCCACCGCCTCAACCTCTTCATCCACCCGATCGCCCATCACCAGCTTGCGGCCAATACACGAAACCAGCAGCGCCAGCCCTGGGCCGGTCGCATTCATCATGGCAAGCGTGGCTTCGGCTGCCGCCTCAGCCCCATCGATCAGGGCATCGGTCGAGGCATGCATCAGCTTGAGATAACCGCCGGCCGGAATATCGCCCGCCAAAGTCAGGCTACCCACCGTTTCATCGATCCCCAACAGCGTCCGCAGCAAGCCGGTTTCCTGCCGATCGTCGGCCAGAATCGCAAACGGAAACAACAGTCCGGAAGCCGGCAAACCGGAGGCGTATTCCCCCAGATAGCGGCGATAAATATCCAGCGCCGGTTCGCCATCAAGTTCATACAACACATTGCCGATCGCTTTGGTTGCGAGCCTAGCCGGACCAAAACTCTGCCAACCGCCAAACGAACCATGCGCAAACGTGAAGTCATCGCCATACAAGCCGATGGCCAGCATCATCTTGGCCGACACCTTATCGTCGAGCAGGGTCCAGGTCTGACTGAACGCCCCGTTGTCGCCAGCCAGACCGCCGGTGAGCGGAATCTGTTTGCCGATCACGCCAACCATGCCGGTAATCAACTCACTGCCATTCACCGCCACGCCCTGCGAAAACAACATCACCGCCTTCAAATCCGGCGCTTGCAATTGCTCAGCCAGACGTTGCCCCGCACCCAGCGAATCATCCATACCGGCAATATCAGTGGCGGCGAGTTTGAACGGCGTACGTTCAAATCGAATCGCGGTAACTACCGCACTGTCTTCGCTGACCCCCTGATTGGATATCTCACCGGCGGTAGACACTGCAATCCGCCGGGCATCGGGAAAGGCCTCCGAAAGTTTCTGCACGAAATCAGGGTCGGAGAAAAAGCGCGGGGCCGCGAAAACCAGAACCAGACTCGGCGCAATATCCCTCAATGGACCCAATAAACCCGTATCCAGCCGGGTCACAACAGTTTGTTGTATGAGCATGATGACTCCTCAAGAAGTGCCAACTTATCGGCATCCGGCAAATCAACTTGAGGCAACCCCGTATTTATTCACTCACCTGACTGGCGATCAGCCGCACCTCAAACGCCTGCAAACGCGCCCCGAACGCCTCCAAGTTATCGGCGGAAAGCTCACGACCGCGAAATTGCGGCGGCACATCCAGAGTCAGATTGAAGAATCGACCGCCACGCGCGCAGACATCCGCAGCGAGTTGAACTGGCAAAGTGCCGATGACCACATCACCGGGTTGGATCAATTCCGGATCGAGATGTGCAATAAGCTTATCTACCCGCACGCCCTGCTGTGCCGCCCATTCGATAGCGCCGGGGTGGCGGGTGATGAGGTAGGTGGTCATGGCTGAAAAAGCGAGATTTGCGCCCATTCCAGGACAGCATCCAATATCGAAAGGGTCGCAGTTCGATCAAGCCCCGAAGGCTGCACCAGGCCATATCGCATTTCCACGGCATAGGGGTTGAGCTCGTCCAGCAGATCGGAATGGGGTGGCACACGCAAGCCAGAATCCGCCAAAAGATCGAGCAACTCGGCGATGTCGTGAGTGCGCCGAAACACAATTCCAGCATGGGCAAGCACGGCCTTGAGCGACTTTTCCACCGCCTGCTGGGCGTGAAACCCCAACAGAGCATCACCAATCTCCATGTCGCCAGCCAGTTTGCGGAAGGCAAGGACATCTTGCCGCGCAAGAGCAAGCAGGATGTCCGCCAGAGTGGGCTCAGCCATAGACCACCTTGCCTTCCCGAAGGGCCGAATAGAGCGCGCTACCGGGTTGATCGCCCCAACGCGCAACGTCTTCTGTGGAATAGACCAGCACGTCGACGGGAATGCGCAAGGGTCGCAACGCGCGGCGCAGGCGAACCATTTCCTTGGCACGGTCCTCAACCTGGGCTTCGATGACCAGAAAATCCAGGTCGGAATCCTCCCGTGCATCGCCGCGCGCATGCGAGCCGAACAGGATGATGCGCTCGGGGTGGGCGGCTTCGATCAGAGTTTGCAGGGCGGGTTGGAAGCTGGCGATCATGCTTGATGGCTCGCTAAGGTTGAGGGGACTCGGGGATTCTGGGCAGTATGTGCAAAAAATGCACATTGCTCTTCAGTTAACTAAAACGGGGGGCTTGTCTCGCCAACCACCGAGGAATCCTCGTCAGTTGGCAGGTCTTATACAAAAAATAGGGTGTATCGAGTTGTTGCAAAAAATGCAACCACTTGCATTCCTCGGCCTACTTGCCTTGCAGCCAAGCCAACACCAATAAGGTGTTTTGGTACTCGCGGTCTTTGTCGGGCTTTTTGGCCTGGCTGGTTTCCTTCCATTGGCCTTTCTCCGCTTGCATCCTGGCCTTGAGCCATTCGGCGACGGCCGTTTTGTGTTCCGTCATGAGCCCTTGCTTGAGCGCCCCCAGAACAGCGGAAATATCCGGCGCGCTCTTGTCATTTCGGTTATCCAGAAAGTCTTGAATGGCACCTTCGGCAGGGTTCATGACAGCGCGTGCGGCTTTCTTCGACTCTTCCTGAAGCTTGGCTTCCGCTGCCTTCAAGGCTTGATGGGCGCGATCATCCCGTTCTTTGCGTATCGCCGCCTCGCGTGGCTCGTCCCATTCCATCGCCCCATAGCCCACTGCTGCCTTGGCGCCGAAACCGAGCCAGTCGAAGGCGTGCGTGTAGGCCTGGCGCATCAGGGCTTGCCAGGTGGCGGCCAGCGGTTCAGGAAGCCGGTGCGTATCGCAGGTGAGGTGGAAAGTGAATTCGCTATCGGCGGGAACGACCAGAAAGACGATGGGGTTGGGCTGGCCGGCATCGTGTGGCGTGGCTTCTCCTTTGTAGTAGTCGCCGTAATGCGGCGTCATCACTTCCATGCCCAGGCTGTTTTTCGCGGGCTTGGGCAGAGCGTCCCAGAAGGTAAGCGCGCCGGGCCAGTGATCCTTCTGGTGGTCATCGCTTTCCAGGCCAAACAGCGCGGTGATGGCCTCGTTCGTCCAGCAATCGCCCTCTCTCCCAGCCCCTCTCCCGCCTGCGAGCGAGGGGACTTGGCGATGATCGCCGAACATAGCGGCGTCTATCTGGGAGGCGGCAAAATTGCGCACCTTGATGGTTCGGATCGCGTCGAGATCGTTATGACCAAGACGTTTTTGAAACGACTCGGCGGTTGGAACCCTGCAATGAGCATTTACGTTTCATCCGATGAAGATGGCGCGGTTGGTTCGGAAGCTATCGCTCTACGGGCTCGCGCTGCTGTGGGCAGGAGCAGGGACTACAACCTGCTGCTCGACAATTGCCACCAGTTTGTTTCCGGCTGCATTTCCGGCGAATTCGAGAATGCTGACAATTTCTTGTGGATGTTGAAGGACACCGCGCAGAAAACCATCAATGCGACTGCGTGGCGGGAATGGGATCTTCCCGAAGATGCGTAGTGCTCAGGTTTGATGGGCATCAGGGGCGAAGCAGTAGGCGCGCCCACCATCATCCAACGCTGGAATGATGGGCGCGCTGCGCTTCGCCCATCCTACGGAGTGGGTTCAGGTGACAACCAGAAATATACGGTTGGTTCAATCAGCGATGCCACAGGCCGCCGCAGCGTGATCGCCTTACGCCCACAAGCTCAGCGGCGGGTCCGCAATCACGGCGCGCAGGATGTCGCCTCGGCTGACCAGGCCCAGCAGGGTGCTGCTTTCGTTGACCACTGGGATGCAGGGCAGGTCGAGTTCGAGCATGGCGCGGGCGATGCGGCGGAGGTCGGTTTCCGGGTCGGCGCAGACCACGGGGGTGATCATGACGTCGCGCACATGGTGGGTCAGCGGGGTGCGCGCTTGTTTGCGTTCCAGATTGAAGGTGGTCAGCAGATCGCGTTCGGTGACCAGGCCGATCACGTTATGCGTGGCATCCACCACGGGCGCTTGGCGCAGACGTTGGCCGAGCAGGGCGCGCCAGGCGGTGGCGGCGGAAATATCCGGGGCGAGGGTGACGACATTGTGGGTCATGATCTGGTAGGCCTGCTGCAACGCGGCGCGGGGCTGCTCCAGTTCCAGCATGTCCTGGTAGGGCTGGGCGGCGGATTCATGTCCGCCGGGGTGGTTTCCGGTTGGCGCGCCTTCCAGACGGGCGATGAATGTGGGGGTGGGTTCCTCGCCTTCCTGCGCGATGGCGCGCGCATGGCGAGGCCGGGTTACGCCGGGCAGTGCGGCGATCTGTTCCAGGGTGCCGCGAAAATTCTGGCCTGAGAGTCCGTACAAGGAAAACATGGCGCCCCCCGCAATGTTGAGTTGATCAGCCCACTGCTGTCAGACGGGCATATTCCAGAATGAACCACTTGTCGCCGACTTTCGGAAAAATCACCTTGATCTCGGATTCGGCACCCTGCCCTTGATAGGCGGCGACGACGCCTTCGCCGTACTTGGGGTGAACCACGCGGGCGCCGACCTTGTAGGGCAGATTGGCTTCGCGACGGGGCACCGGGCGCGGGTGGTAGTTTTCGGCGCGGGTGTTCATGGTGCGCGCTGGTGCCGGTGCCGCTTTGGCGGTGCGGTATGACAGCGAGCGAACCAGGTTGTCGGGGACTTCGCTCAGAAACTGCGAGGGCAGGTTGTAGCGGATCTGGCCGTGCAGCATACGTTGCTGGGCGTGCGTGAGGTAGAGCTGACGGCGGGCGCGGGTGATGGCGACATACATCAGGCGGCGTTCCTCTTCCAGGCCATCGGCTTCGTTGCGCGCGTTTTCGTGCGGGAACAATCCTTCTTCCAGGCCGGTGATGAACACGGTCTGGAACTCCAGGCCCTTGGCGGAATGCACGCTCATCAGTTGCACCGCGTCCTGGCCCTGGGCGGCGGCATGTTCGCCGGCTTCCAGCGCGGCATGGCCGAGGAAGGCTTCCAGCGTCGGTTCGTCGCTGTCGGCGGCAAAGCCGGCGGCGGCGTTGGCGAGTTCGTTCAGGTTTTCGACGCGGTCTTCGCCGTCCTTTTCGTTCTGGTAATACTCCAGCAGACCGGAACGGGCGACGACGTGTTCGACCTGCTCCATCAGCGGCAGGCCGACGATTTCGTTCTTCATGCCTTCGATCAGGGTCACGAAAGTGGCGAATTTCTTGCCTGATTTGCAGGCGGATGCCCACAGGCTGACGCCGGCGGCGCGCGCTTCGTCATCGAGCACTTCGAGGCCGCGTGCGCCGATGCCGCGCGCCGGGAAATTGACCACGCGCAGGAAGGCGTTGTCGTCCTCCGGAAAGGCGGCAAGACGCAGATAGGCCAGGGCGTGCTTGATTTCGGCGCGTTCAAAGAAGCGCAGGCCGCCATAGACGCGATAGGGAATGCCGGCGGTGAACAGGGCGTGTTCGATGCTGCGTGATTGGGCGTTGGAACGGTACAGCACGGCCTGGTCGATGTAGGCATCGCCTTCGCGTCGGCGGGCCTGGATTTCTTCGACCAGAAAGCGCGCTTCCTCGTTGTCGTCGGCGGCCTGGAAGTGGCGGATCAATTCGCCCTTGCCGACGTCGGTCCACAAATCCTTGCCGAGTCGGTCTTCGTTGCGGCTGATGACCGCGTTGGCGGCGTCGAGGATCACCGACACGGAACGGTAATTGCGGGTCAGCTTGATCGGTTCGGCAATGTGCAGGTCGTCCATCAACTGGCGCATGTTGCCGACGTTGGCGCCACGGAAAGCGTAGATCGACTGGTCGTCGTCGCCGACCGCGAACAGCGCACTGCCGTTTTTGCCAACCTCGCCTTTCAGCAGTTTCAGCCAGAGATATTGCAACCGGCTGGTGTCCTGGAATTCGTCCACCAGGATGTGGCGAAAGCGTTCCTGGTAATGCTCGCGCAGCAGTGCATTGCGCGTCAGCAACTCGTAGGCTCGCAGCATCAGTTCAGCGAAATCGACGGCGCCTTCGCGGTTCAACTGGCGGTCGTATTCGGCGTAATACTCAACCAGATGCCGGCTGTAGGGATCCCAGGCTTCCACCTTGTCGGCACGCAGGCCGGCTTCCTTGTTCTGGTTGATGAAGCTCTGCACCTTGCGCGGGTCGTATTTCTCGGTATCTACATTCAAGCCGCGCAGCACGCGCTTGACGGCGGAAAGCTGGTCGGATGAATCGAGGATGGTGAACAGTTGCGGCAGGCCGGCTTCGCGGTGATGCGTGCGCAGCAACCGGTTGCACAGGCCGTGGAAGGTACCGATCCACATGCCGCGCGTGTTGATCGGCAGCATGGAAGTCAGGCGGGTGAGCATTTCCTTTGCTGCCTTGTTGGTGAAGGTCACCGCCATCAAACCCAGCGGTGAGACCTGATTGGTCTGGATCAGCCAGGCGATGCGGGTGGTGAGAACGCGGGTCTTGCCGGAACCGGCGCCGGCGAGAACCAGGGCGGAGGCAGGGGCAGTGACGGCGGCGAGTTGGTCTGGATTGAGGCTGCTGAGGATGTCGGTCATAGGGAACGATTATAGGCGTCGTAGAATCGCAGCCATTTTTGAAATCGAGGCAGGTCGATCATGAGTCAGCAAATTTCCATCCTTTACTTTGGCCATCTGGTCGAAATGCTCCACCGCGAAAGCGAATTCATGTTTCTGCCGCGCACCATCAGCGACGTCAAAGGCCTGATGGCACATCTGGCACGACGCGGCGATGAATGGACGCAGGTATTCGAAACACCGCGCGAGACGATGAAGATCACCGTCAACAAGCAGTTCGCGGAGTTCGAGACCCCGGTCAAGGGCGGCGATGAAATCGCTTTTGTTGCGTTTCAGATGAATTGATTGTTCTCGTCACGTCGGCGAATGCCGGGGTGACGGATCATCTGACGCATGCGCTCCATCAATCTTTTATTACTTGCCGCGCTGCTCGGCGCGTTGACGCCACTCGGCTTCGCGCCGATCAGCTGGTTTCCTATTCCGATTCTGAGTCTGGCGGGGCTGTTCTGGTTGGTCCGCGAGGCCCGGCCAGGCGAGGCTTTTCGGCTCGGCTGGGCGTTTGGGCTGGGCATGTTTCTGTTCGGCGTGGCGTGGATTTTTGTCAGCATTTCGACTTATGGCGGTATGCCGGCGCCGCTGGCGGCCCTGGCGACGCTGTTGTTCTGCGCCTTCATCGCCTTGATGCCCGGCGCGGCGCTGGCCTTGGCGGCACGCTTGATTGCAGCGCCGGAACTGCGCCTGGCGCTCGCGCTGCCTGCTGCCTGGGCCTTACTGGAATGGACGCGGGGCTGGATTTTCACCGGCTTTCCCTGGCTGGCGCTGGGTTACTCGCAAGCGCCGGTCAGCCCGCTGGCGGGTTACGCGCCGGTGCTTGGCGTCTATGGCGTCAGCCTGCTGGCGGCGATGTCGGCCGGCGCATTGGCGCTGCTCAGCCGGCGCCCGAAATCGGCACTGGGTTTTCTCGCCGCGCTCTGGCTTGGCGGCTGGGGGCTGCAACAGGTCAACTGGACGCAGCCGGTGGGTGCACCGGTGACGGTCGCCCTGCTGCAAGGCAACATCGCGCAGGAAATGAAGTTCCGCCCGGAAAAACTGGATGCGACGCTACGCCACTATGCCCGCGCGGTGCTGGCCAGCGAGGCGAAACTGATCGTGCTGCCGGAAACCGCGATACCCGTGTTCCGCTCCGATATTTCGCCCGAATACCTGAATCTGTTGGGCGATCACGCCAGGGGGCGCGGCGGCGATGTGTTGCTGGGCATTCCGGAAACGGATGGCGAGGATGCGAATGGCCAACTGCGTTATTTCAACAGCATCATCAGCCTGGGCGCCTCGCCCGAGCAAAGCTATCGCAAAACGCATCTGGTGCCGTTTGGCGAGTTTGTGCCGTTCGGCTTTCGCTGGGCGGTCAACCTGATGTCGATCCCGCTTGGCGACTTCACCCGGGGCCATGTCGATCAGCCGCCGATTGCGGCAGCCGGCGAGAAGCTGGCGGTGAATATCTGCTATGAGGATGTGTTCGGCGAGGAACGCATCCATGCCGCACGCGACGCATCGTTGTTGATCAACATCAGCAACGATGCGTGGTTCGGCGATAGTTGGGCGCCCTGGCAGCATTTGCAGATCGGCGCCATGCGCTCGCTGGAAACCCAGCGCTGGCAATTGCGCGCCAACAATACCGGTGTCACCGCCATCCTGGATCAGCACGGCCGCGTGCAGGCGCTGATCAAACCCTTCACCGACGCCACTTTGACCGGCACGGCGCAAGGCCGGCAGGGCGTGACGCCGTTCATGCGCTGGGGCAACTGGGGATTTCTGGCGCTGGTTGCCACACTGCTGCTGGCTGCATGGGTGCGGGCGCGGCGGACATGAAATTTGTCCTTGAACCTTGAACCTTGATTGCGCGGTTGAACGAAGTCACCACGCTTGACTCGCATTCATCTCATTCGACCAGTTCGCGTATTCTCCCCTTCACTCCTGTCGCCGCCCGATTACATCCATGCCAAACCGCCTGAACCGTTGCTTGTTTAGCTGCTTCGTTGCGCTGCTGTTGTCCGGGTTGACGGGATGCGGGGATGAACCGGAAAAAAATTCCGGCACCGCCAAGGACAAAGCACCGCGGCCGCATCTGGTCGAACTCGCCCGTGTCAGCCAGGAAAGCCTGAGCCATGCCGCCGACCGCGCCGGCAGTCTGCGCGCATTGAACGAGGTCAAGATCGTCAATCAGGCGGAAGGGCAGTTGCTCGCTTTGAACGTGCGCGAAGGCGATCACGTCAGTGCCGGACAGGTGCTGGCACGCTATGACGACCGCATCGCGCGCGCCGAACTCGACAAGGCGCTGGCGATTCTGGCGCAGGCGGAGGCAGATTTCGAGCGCGCCGAACGGCTGGTCAGCGAGGGTTTTCTCAGCCGCGAGGCGATGACCCGCGCCGCGACGACGCGTGACACCGCGCGCGCCGATGCCAGTTTGTTGCGCACACGGCTGCAACAGATGACGCTGACTGCGCCGATTGCCGGCCTGGTCTCGCAACGTCTGGTTGAGGCTGGCGACGCGACACCGAAACACGCGCATCTGCTGACCTTGATCGACCCGACGCGTTTGGTCACCGATGTCGATGTTTCCGAATTGGCGCTGCCGAATCTGCATGTCGGCGATACCGCCCAGGTGCGCATCGATGCGCTCGGTGCGGACAGCCATCCGGGCCGCATTCTGCGGATTCATCCGACCCTCGACCCGACTACCCGCAGCGGCCGCGTCGAGGTTGTGTTGCAACCCCTGCCACCGGGCGCGCGGCCGGGCCAGTTCTGCCGCGTCACCTTCTCCGCCGGCGCCCGGAAACACCTGGTGGTGCCGCTGGCGGCGCTGCAACGCGATACGGCGGGCGAGTTTGTGTTTGTCTATCGCGACGATGGCAAGGTCCACCGCGTCGGCGTGCGCAGCGGCCTGCGTCTGGCCGACCGGGTGGAAATCCTGAGCGGCCTGGAAGCCGATGCCCGCGTGGTCGTCAAAGGCTTTCTTGAACTCGCCGCCGGCCGCAAGGTGAAGCCGATCGAAACCAAGCCGGCTGGCATGCAATGACACGGCACGGCGGCGGCATCGCGGGCTGGTGTATTTACCATCCGGTCAGCACGCTGATGCTGATGCTGACCGCCATCGTGCTCGGCCTGTTCGCGCTCACCCGTTTGCCGGTCGATCTGTTGCCGCAATTGATTTACCCGGAAATCGGCGTTCGCATCATCGATCCGGCGGTGCCGGCGAACATCATGGAAGACCGCGTCACCCGCCAGATCGAGGAGCAACTGGCGATCACCGAAGACGCGGTCGGCATCGAGTCGACGACCTTCGAGGGCACCAGCGAAATCGAGCTGTTCTTCGATTACGGTAAGGACATCGACATCGCGCTGCGCGATGCCAGTACCCGGCTCGACCGCGCCAAACGCATCCTGCCCGCCAGCATCGATCCGCCGATCATCTTCAAGCGCGATCCGTCGCAGATTCCGGTGATGGAGTTCGTCGTCAGTTCATCTCTGCGCGACATGACCAATCTGCGCAGCTGGACCGATGACGTGTTCGCCAAGTATTTCCTCAATCTGCCCGGCGTTGCGGCGGTCGAGGTCGGCGGCGGCGTGCTGCGCGAAGTGCATGTGCGGCCCGACCCGCGCCGGCTGGCGGCACTCGGCCTGACGCTGGATGACATCACCAGCGCCATTGAGCGCGGCAATCTGGATACGCCCGGCGGCCGCCTGCGCATGGGCGAACGCGAATATGCCAGCCGCACGACGGGCAGATTCGACAGCGTCGCCGCACTGGGTGCGCTACCGATCCGCTTGCCGAGCGGCGAAACACGGCCGCTGTCGGAACTTGCCGAAGTGGTCGATGCGCAACAGGACGAACGCGTGCGGGTGCGCTTCAACGGCATGCCTGGGGTACGCATCTCGGTACAGAAACAACCCAGCGCCAATACCGTCGATGTGGCCGACGCGGTGACCGCGCGCCTGGCCGAGCTGCGGGCGCAGAACCTGATCGCGGAGGATGTCGAAGTCGATACCGTATCCAATCAGGCGATCTATGTTCGGCAGTCGCTCAACAACGCCTCAATGGCGGCGATCAGCGGCGCGCTACTAGCGATGTTGGTGGTGTATCTGTTTCTCGGCAGCGTGCGCGGCACGCTGATCATCGGTAGCGCGATTCCGATTTCGATCATGATCACCTTCGCCATCATGGCGCTCGGCGGTCTTTCGCTGAACCTGATGACGCTGGGCGGGTTGGCGCTCGGCATCGGCATGCTGGTCGACAACACCATCGTCATGCTGGAGAACATCGAGCGGCATCAGCGCGAAGGCGAATGCGGCATGCTGGCGGCCGAGAATGCCGCCGCCGAGGTGAACAGCCCGATCGTTGCTTCCACCACGACCAACCTGGCTGCTGTACTGCCGTTTCTGTTCATCAGTGGCCTCGCCGGTCTGCTGTTCCGCGAACTGATCTTCACCATCAGCGCCGCCATCGTGGCTTCGCTGGTGGTGGCGCTGACTCTGGTGCCAACGCTGGCCGCGCGCGGACGGCCGCCGCAACCCTCTCGCATCACCCGGCTGGCGCAAGGATTCATCGCGGCTACGCTCCGCCTCTACCTGCCAGCGTTGCAGGCCACGCTGAAAGCACCCTGGCTGGCGGTAGCGGTAGCAATGCTGGTGTTCGGCGGCTTCAGCGTGCAGTTCATGGAAATCACCGGCAAGCAGGAATTCCTGCCGACCATGGATGATGGCCGCGTACAGGTCAACATCTCGACCGATCCAGGCGGCTCGCTGGAAGACATGGACCGCAGCGTGCGACGACTGGAAGCAATTGCCCGCGAGGTGGGCGATGTGGCCGGCATCTCGGTGGTCGCCGGCGGGTCAGTATTCGGCCGCAGCCAGCGTGAACGCCCCAACCGCAGTTCCTTGAACATCGAACTGAAACCGTTGCTGGAGCGTGGACGCAGCATCGAAGCCTGGGTGGCACAATTCACCAAAGCGGTGGCGGCGGCGGAAATGGCCGGCGTCAAAGTCCGCGCCCGCGCCGCTGGCCTGCGTGGCGTGCGCGTCTCCAGCGCCGACGAGGATGTCAGCATCCGCATCCGTGGCGCCGATCTGGATACCCTGGCCAGCCTCGGCGACCGTCTGGTCGAACGTCTGCGCGGCCGTCCGGGTTTGCGCAATGTGCAGCATTCAGCCGAGGAGAAACGGCAGGAGTTTTCCGTCCGCCCAGATCGCGTGCGGGCGGCGGAACTCAATGTTGATGCTGAACAGATCGGCCGCGCCCTGCGCATCGCGCTCGATGGCCTGTTGATCGGCGATTATCTGGAAGGCGACCGCGCCTACGATGTGCGCGTGCGGCTGCCGCAAGACCACATCGACAGCCCGGCCGCGCTGGCCGCATTGCCGCTGTTCGGCGCCACGCCGGAACGTCCGGCGGTGTATCTGGGTGATATCGCAACGATTGAAATGGTGGTGGCGCCAACCGAGATCCGCCGCCAGAACCAGGGCCGCATCGTCGAAGTCAGCGCCGCCTTGACCGGCGACCTGCCGCTCGGCGAAGTCTTGCTGGCACTGCGTGATGACCTCAAGGATTTCCAGCTGCCGACCGGCTATACGCTGTACTACGGCGGCGCTTTCGACAGCCTGCAACGTGGCAATCAACTGGTACTGACGCTAGCCGGGCTGGCGCTGTTCCTGGTGTTTGTGGTGATGGCAGTGCAGTACGAATCGCTGCGTAATCCAGTAGTGATCATGCTCGGCGTGCCGTTCGCACTGGTCGGAGTGGTGATCGGCCTGATGATTACCGAATTGCCGATTTCGATGCCGGTCTGGCTCGGCGTCATCATGCTGATCGGCGTCGTGGTGAACAATGCCATTGTGCTGATTGAATATATCGAACTCACCCGGCAGCGCGGCGCCAACGCGCTGGATGCGATTCTGGAAGCCGCCCGCCTGCGCCTACGCCCGATTCTGATGACCACACTGACCACGGTGGTCGGCATGGCGCCGCTGGCGTTCGGCTTTGGCGAAGGCTCCGAAATGCTGCGCCCGCTCGCCGTCTGCATGGTGTTCGGCCTGCTGTTCTCGATGTTCGTCACACTCTTGCTGATCCCGTCGATCTACCTGCTGGCGCAACCGAAGGTGGCGCGAGCGTAATTCAGCGTGACGGCATCTTTGTTTTACGAGTCTCTGACATGGGGCTCACCAACATAAGGCTCGTGCAGCACAACCGGTTGCTTCGCCCGCTTGCGCATGCGGATGTTGAGCATTTCGACACCCACCGAAAACGCCATGGCAAAGTAGATGTAACCCTTGGGCACATGATGGCCGAAGCCGTCGGCGATCAACACCACGCCGACCACGACCAGGAACGACAGCGCGAGCATTTTGATGGTCGGATGATCCGACA
>CAMDHJ010000067.1 GCA_945897865.1 Tepidiphilus sp. J10 | reverse complement strand
GAAAACGGTCTGCCGAAGTACGTCACGATGAAGAATGTGGCAGTGGAAAAGAAACTGCCTGAATTCAAGTTGTAATATTTCTTAACGGAAATCAAGGGCGCGGGTTGTAAAACCCGCGCCCTTGTTCATTATCACGGCTTTGAAATGGTGCTTACATGACACTCGACCGCGCTCGCCAACTTCTCAAGGTTCAAGCCGATTTCGGCGGTTTCTACAATGCCAATTCAGCCAAGCTGATTCTTTCTGAAGTGCAACGTGAACATGGCCAGCTGGCGGTGGATCGGTTGATTATGGAATTGAGCCTGGATGCCATATTCGGTTTTGAACCGGGCACCCGGTTTGAAGGCGGGCTGGCTCTGGGTAAGCAGATTTAATTTCAGTACCCACCGCTTGCGCGGGAATAAGGTAAAAAGTGAGTCCGGTGACAAGCCGGGATCAAACATCAATCGCATAGTTTGGGGAGGACTGTGCGATCTACGTTTTCCAGCCAAGGAGTGAACGATGCCGCCAGCCGAGATCCGGCAACGAAGTCGCGAACTCACGATAAATTGTGCTTATTCGAGGAGATGAAGCGATGAATGAAGGTTTGATGTTTGCCCTCGTAGCCGCAGTGCTCGCCCTGCTTTACGGGATGATTTCGATTAAATGGATTGTGGGTTTGCCGACCGGCAATGATCGAATGCGGGAAATTGCCGCTGCGGTGCAGGAGGGCGCGCAAGCCTATTTGAATCGGCAATACACCACCATTGGCATCGTTGGCGCAATTCTTCTGGTCGCCATTTACGCCTTTCTGGGCATGCAGACCGCGATCGGCTTCGCTCTTGGCGCCTTCCTCTCAGGCCTTACCGGCTACATTGGCATGCACGTTTCGGTGCGCGCCAATATTCGTACCGCCGAGGCCGCCAACCATGGCCTGAACGCCGCGCTCAACGTGGCGTTCAAGGGCGGCGCCATCACCGGCATGCTAGTGGTCGGCCTCGGTCTGCTCGGCGTCGCCGGCTACTACGCGTTCCTCACCCTGATGCTCGGCGCCAGCCCTGCCGATGCCACGCATGCGCTGGTTGGCCTGGCCTTCGGCAGTTCGCTGATCTCCATCTTCGCCCGACTCGGTGGCGGCATCTTCACCAAGGGCGCCGACGTCGGCGCTGACCTGGTCGGCAAGGTTGAAGCCGGCATTCCGGAAGATGACCCGCGCAACCCGGCCGTCATCGCCGACAACGTCGGTGACAACGTCGGTGACTGCGCCGGCATGGCGGCCGACCTGTTCGAGACCTACGCGGTCACCATCATCGCCACCATGCTGCTCGGCGGCCTGTTGATTACCGGTTCGCCGGAAGCGGTGATTTATCCGCTCGTGCTGGGCGGTTTCGCGATCATCGCTTCGATCGTCGGCACCTACTTCGTCAAGGCGCGTGAAGGCGGCAAGATCATGAATGCGCTTTATCGCGGCCTGATTGTTTCTGGTGGCCTCGCCGCCGTCGCTTTCTATCCGCTGACGACCTGGATGCTGGGTGATGGCGTGATGATCGATGGTGCCTTGGTTTCATCACGGCATCTGTATTACGCGACGCTGATTGGTCTGGCCCTTACCGCCGCCATGGTGGTGATCACCGAGTACTACACCGCCACCGAATATGCGCCAGTGCGCCACATCGCGGCGGCTTCCGCCACTGGCCACGGCACCAACGTGATCGCCGGTCTGGGCGTGTCGATGAAGTCCACCGCCGCGCCGGTGCTGGTGGTCTGCGCCGCGATCTGGGGCGCCTACGATCTGGCCGGCTTGTATGGCATCGCGATTGCCGCCACCTCGATGCTGTCGATGGCCGGCATCATCGTCGCCCTCGACGCCTACGGCCCGATTACCGACAACGCCGGCGGCATCGCCGAAATGGCGGGTCTCGACGAGAAAATCCGCAACATCACCGACCCGCTCGACGCCGTCGGCAACACCACCAAAGCGGTGACCAAAGGGTACGCGATTGGCTCGGCCGGTCTCGCCTCGCTGGTTCTGTTTGCCGATTACACACACGCCATCAATGCGCAGGCGCTTTTGCTCGATCCGCTCGCCCAGGCCATGGCCTTCGACCTGTCGAATCACATGGTCATCATTGGCCTGTTCATCGGCGGCATGGTGCCTTACCTGTTCGGCGCCATGGGCATGGAAGCGGTCGGCCGCGCAGCCGGTTCGGTGGTGGTTGAAGTTCGTCGTCAGTTCAAGGAAATCCCAGGCATCCTGGAAGGCACGGCGAAGCCGGAATATGGCACCTGCGTCGATATGCTGACCAAGGCCGCGATCAAGGAAATGGTGGTTCCCTCCCTGCTGCCGGTCGCGGTTCCCGTGCTGGTCGGCCTCATCCTCGGCCCGCAAGCACTGGGTGGTGTGCTGGTCGGCGCCATCATTACCGGCATTTTCGTTGCCATCTCGATGACCACCGGTGGCGGCGCTTGGGACAACGCCAAGAAGTACATCGAGGAAGGCACCCACGGCGGCAAAGGCAGCATGGCGCACAAGGCGGCGGTCACTGGCGATACCGTCGGCGACCCCTACAAGGACACCGCTGGTCCGGCGGTGAATCCGTTGATCAAGATCATCAATATTGTGGCGCTGCTGATCGTGCCGCTGATGGTTTGATTTCCAACATCAGCAGCAATTGAAACGGGCCGGCTTTGCCGGCCCGTTTTGTTTCAGGCTTGTTTGCGACGGCGGGGGGTTACACGCCAAGCACGTGGGCGACACGGAGCAGGCCGGGATCGAACATGGTGCGTAATTCCCAGGCTTCGGCGATCGGTCGAAGCAGCATATTTTGCCCGCTGACCCCGACCATCTTGCCCGATTCACCTTCCAGCAATGCTTCGACCGCGCGCAAACCCATGCGGCTGGCGAGGACGCGATCAAACGCAGTGGGCGCGCCGCCACGTTGCAGGTGACCGATGACAGTGACACGGTTGTCCTGGAATTCCGATTGCGCAGCGACCTTTTCCGCAACTGCCGCTGCGCCGCCTGATTTGTGCCCCTCGGCAACAATGACGATGGAGGATTTCTTGCCGCGTGCGTGGCCTTCACGCAGGCGCTCGATCAGGCTGTCGATGCCGTTATTCGCTTCCGGCACCAGGATGTCCTCAGCGCCACCGGCGATGCCGCTGATCATGGCAACGTAACCGCTGCTGCGCCCCATCACTTCGATGAAGAAAATGCGGTCATGCGAAGCTGCCGTGTCGCGGATACGGTCAATGGCATCCATCGCGGTGTTGATCGCGGTATCAAAACCGATGGTGAAATCGGTACCGCCAATGTCGTTGTCGATGGTGCCCGGCAGGCCAATGCAGCGGATGCCGAACTCCTTGTGCAGTTTCTCCGCGCCGTGGTACGAACCGTCGCCACCGATGACGACCAGCCCTTCAATACCCAGCTTGGCCAATTCTGCCGCACCTTTGTCACGTCCCGGCTTTTCCATGAATTCCAGACAGCGCGCGGTGTGCAGAATCGTGCCACCACGACCCACGATGCCGCTGACGTCGCGCGGGCCGATGGGGTGGATCGCGCCTTCGATCATGCCCTTGTAACCGCGCTCGATGCCGAATACTTCGAGCCCGTGATACACCGCGCTGCGCACTACCGCGCGCACCGCCGCATTCATGCCGGGGGCATCGCCACCACTGGTCATTACACCGATTCGTTTCATGTTTGGGTTCCTTTGCCTTTGGCTAACATCACGTTGCCGCCGAGCGTATTAGAAGTCATAAAAAAACTAGGCCGGGCTACGCGGCAGGAGTTTCCTGCCGCGTAGCCCGGCCCATTTAAACGCATCAACTTGAGCTGGGTTAAATGTAAAGCGGAATCAGACTTTGCCGTCGTCGATCGTGTGGCCCAGGCTTTCAGCAATCTTTCTGAGCACATCGCGCTGTGCCTTCAGCTTGTCACGCAACGCTTTGCGATCGGTGTCAGCAATCTCCAAACCCAGTTCGGAGTTGTAGTCATTGATGACTTCCAGAAGGACTTCCTTTTCCTCCAAGGTCAGGTCGCAATGCAGCATGTGTGTTCCTTTTTCGTTCGGGTTGATGAAAAACGACGATTGATTATCGCTGACAAATCGTTGGTTTGAGTATCCGTGTTATCTGACCATGCGGAGGCCGCCTGTGAAACGCTGGCTCAGACAAACAACGGCGCCAGCACCAGCGCAACGACCGACATCAACTTGATCAGGATGTTCATCGCCGGCCCGGAGGTGTCCTTGAACGGGTCGCCGACGGTGTCGCCAACCACCGCCGCTTTGTGCGGGTCAGAGCCCTTGGCAAAACCTTCCAGCTTGCCCGCTTCGATGTACTTTTTGGCGTTATCCCAGGCGCCGCCAGCATTTGCCATCATGATCGCCAACATCACGCCGACGATGGTGGCGCCGGCCAGCGCGCCGCCCAAGGCTTCCGGGCCAAGACCGAAGCCGATCAGCGGCGGCACGATGAGTGCGACCAGAGCCGGCGCGATCATGTGTTTTTGCGCCGCGAAGGTGGCGATCGAAACGCAACGTTTGTAATCGGCTTTGACGCCGGGTCTGCCTTCCAGCAAGCCGGGAATTTCGCGGAACTGGCGGCGGACTTCCTCCACCATCGCGAACGCCGCCTGGCCAACGGCGGTCATCGTCTGGGAAGCAACCAGGAACGGCACCAGCCCGCCAATGAAGGTTCCGATGACCACCTTCACATCGAGCAGATTGAGGTTCATCGGCGGCAAACCCTGTGCCGCCAACTTGGCGTTGATGGTAGTGGTGAAGGCGGCATACAGCGCCAGCGCGGTTAACGCCGCCGAGCCGATGGCAAAGCCTTTGCCCATGGCTGCGGTGGTATTGCCGAGGGAATCCAGCGTATCGGTGATTTTGCGGACCTCGGGGCCGGCTTCCGACATCTCGGCGATGCCGCCGGCATTGTCGGCAATCGGGCCGTAGGCATCGACACTCATCACCAGGCCGATGGTGCCCAGCATGCCCACAGCCGCCATCGCGATGCCATAGAGGCCCATGCCAGCAGGCATGACATAGGAAGCGACACCCATCGAAGCACAGATCAACAGCACCGGCGCGATGGTCGATTCCATGCCTACTGCGAGCCCCTTGATCATCACTGTGGCGGCGCCGGTCTTGGCGTTTTCGGCAATATCGCGCACCGGTTTGGCTGAGGTGTAGTACTCGGTGACCAGACCGATGGCGATGCCGCCGACAGTACCTGCAGCCACTGCCCAGAACACGCCGCTGTCCAGACCCAACATACCGCAGAGCAGGTAGCTGAAGACCAGGAACAAACCGGCGGCGACGAAGCTGGAATAACGCAGCGCGGCGGCCGGGTTCATCTTCTCGAATACCTTGATTGAGGCGATGCCGAGCAGCGAAGCGATCAAACCGCCGACCACCGCCAGCAACGGGAACAGCATGGCCTGCTGTTTGATGGCTTCCGGGAAGGCGATGGCCAGGATGATCGCGGAAATGATGGCGCCGACGTAGGACTCGAACAGATCAGCGCCCATGCCGGCGACATCGCCGACGTTGTCGCCGACGTTATCCGCGATCACCGCCGGATTGCGCGGATCATCTTCTGGAATGCCGGCTTCCACCTTGCCGACCAGATCGGCGCCGACGTCGGCGCTCTTGGTGTAAATGCCGCCACCGACGCGGGCGAACAGCGCGATGGAAGATGCGCCCATGGAGAAACCGGAAATGTAGTTGGGGTCGACATTGGCCCAGAGCATGAACAGCACGCCGACGCCAAGAACGCCCAAGCTGGCCACCGACAAGCCCATCACCGAACCACCGAAGAAGGCGATCACCAACGCCTTGTCCTGGCCGTGGGTTCGTGCCGCTTCGGTGGTGCGCACGTTGGCCTGTACGGCGGCATTCATGCCGATCCAGCCGGCCAGCATCGAACTGGCACCACCAAAGATGTAAGCGACGGCAGTTTGCCAGTTGATGAAGAAACCGAGGATGAGCACCAAAGCGGTCATGAAGACGGCGATGATCTTGTATTCCGAAACCAGAAACGTCATCGCGCCTTCATGAATGGCGGCGGCGATTTCACGCATTTTTTCGTTGCCCATCGGCTGCTTGAGCAAATAGCCGTAAATGAGAAAAGCCATTGTCAGACCAACTATCCCGATGCCGGGAGCCCACATTGCCATCTGTTCCATTTTTTTCTCTATTACGGTTGTTTGATTGGGGATAGAGCGCGTGATGTCTGCCGCAACGACAAAACAGGGCGAGGTTCTACCAGAGAAGAAATGTCATTCTTAGGGTCATTCCAACAAGTCTAATAATATTAGTGTTCACTTATTTGGCAAGCGTGGAATCAAGTCATGGATAGAAGTCATTGATAGCGCAACGGAAGATCACTTCAACAACACAGACAGAGCCAATTCATGCCACATGCCAGCCAGTGCTTAGCGCCTGCATGGCTGCATTGATAGAATGCAGCGCAAATTAAATGTCCAGATTTTTCAAGTATTTACATAAGGAGCCCGAAATGAAACTGAAGCTTGTCACGCTTGCGATCGCTCTCGCCTATGCCCCAGCCTATGCCGCCATGGGCACGACGGATATCCCAACCTTCGCTGGCCAGGCCGCAGCAAAAGCTGCCGCCAGAACCGCAACGCCAACAACGCCGGAAGAATGGCTGGCGCGGATGACCGACTTCTCGCAAAACCTTTCTGCGTTCAAAGATCCCAAGACCTTCGTGCCCTGGGCGAACGCCATTACCGAACCCAGTTTCTACGTTGCCATGGCCAACGGCATGATGGATCCGGGGGGCTGGTTGAACATGATGAACACCGCCGCGCACCCGGATGCCGTGCGTAATCTGCTCGCCTTTGCCGATCCCGCCATTTATCTGAAGTGGACTGCCGCCGGCCTCGACCCCAATTTCCTGACCGCCGTTCTGGCTCAGCTTTCCGATCCGGGCAAACTGATGCGTTGGGGCATGGCACCGCTGGATCCCAAGCTGTGGGGCGTGCTTGGCAATACGCTGAATCCCAATACCTATATTCGATGGCCCATGGCGGCACTCGACCCGCGTGCCTGGAACCTGATGGGAACAGTTGCGAATCCGGCGCTGTACACCGGCATGCTAGGCGCCGTGATCAACCCGAATGCCTATGGTCAGGGCGCCAATAGCTGGCTGACCTGGACGCCGCCAGCCAGCGTCCAAGGCGCCGGCAGCTTCGCGATGTGGGATCCCATCGCCATGCTGGGCAATCTGTCCGGCTGGATACCAGGTCTGAACCAATTATCCTTGCCGACATTGCCCTCGTTGCCGACCCTGCCGACATTCTCCGCGCCGGCCCAGACAGCCCCGATGACTGACGCACCGGCCACACCGGCCACACCCGCACCGGCTTCAACCACCCCGGTTGCACCGCAAGTCGAAGCCACGCCACAGCCTGAAGTTTTTGCAAAGGCCGTCGCAGCCCCCGCAGCGGCACCGACCCCAGTCGAAGTGCCGAAGGTCGCAGAGGCCACACCCGTACCGGCTTCAACCACCCCGGTTGCACCGCAAGTCGAAGCCACGCCACAGCCTGAAGTCGTTGCAAAGGCCGTCGCAACTCCCGCAGCGGCACCGACCCCAGTCGAAGTGCCGAAGGTCGCAGAGGCCGCCAAGGTTGAGGAAGCCAAGGTCGAGGTGGCGCCCGCCGCAGAAGTGAAAGCGCCTGCAGCAACCAAACCTGTCGAAGTCGCAGCTCCTGTGGTCACAACACCCCCGACAGTGGTCGCAGCACCCGTTACCGTTGCCCCCGTTCAGGCAGCCGCCCCGGCAGCCCCGGTGATGACGAGCAAAGTGGCTTTGGCTGGCGATGCGCTGTTCAAGTCCGGCAAATCCGGCATTCGGGATTTGTCGCCAGAAGGCAGAGCGCGCCTGAACGAAGTCATCGAAAAACTCAAACTGCTGGGTGACATCGAACAGATCAGAGTTGTAGGCCATGCAGATCCGACTGGCAAAGCCGCAGCCAACCTCAAGCTATCGGAAGCCCGCGCCAGATCGGTCAAATCCTATCTGATCGCCAAAGGCGTCAAGCCGGCCGTGATCATCAGCAGCGGCATGGGCGACAACCAACCCGTCGTCCAATGCGAAAAAACCTTGGTCAAGCAGGCGTTGAAAGACTGCCACGCACCGAATCGTCGCGTCGAAATCGAGATCGCAGCAAAGGCCAAGTAAGTTAATCTCGTTTCACACGCTGGAAAAAAGCCGCCCCTGGGCGGCTTTTTTTTTGGCTGGTGCGCCGGTCAGGGCGCAGGCGGGCGCGCAGTATAAATTTCACCCTTCTTGCCCATTGGGGAGTAAAAGAGACAAAAAATAATTTGCAGAAGTCTGCTAAGTCTCATCTGGTGAGCTACTGGGTTCGGACAATGGCGTTCCAAATTGAATGGAAACGACATGCGCCATAGCTCTGAAATGCCCGAAATAATTTTAGAAATACAAGCCATACGGCAAGCAAGTTACAAAAACATATACGGCCAAAGGGGACGTAATGATTGACCATTATTGGGGAAAGGCCGACCCGAAATACACGGGTGAACCGAAGTGGCACCCGTTGGCTTATCACTGTCTGGATGTGGCGGCTGTTGCCGCGACCTGGTGGGACAGTAACCCTGCGCTCCGCGACAAATTCTGTATTGCATTTACTTGCTCCGTAAACGAGTTGCCGCGCTTGCGCGCATGGGTGTTGTTTTTCGTCGCACTGCACGATCTCGGCAAGTTCGATCTGCGTTTTCAACTAAAAGCGCCGGACGCGATGGCTGCAGCCTGGCGTCGCTTGGAAAAAGGCCTGGATCACGACATCCCGGCGAATGAAATCTCCGGCTTTGACCACGGCCATGCCGGTATGGCCTGGGCCTTCCTTGAGATCGCAATCTGGCTGAATCAGAGCAACGCTGCGTCAGCATGGGAGAAATGGGAAAACTGGTTATCTGCTGTAACGGGGCATCACGGTGATTACCACCCGGCACGCATGGCTGGTCTGAAAGGTATTGAAGCTGATGAATCGCTGATCGAACAGGACTGTGGCGCACGCCGTGCATTTGTGGCCCAGTTGGAAAAGCTCTTTTTGCTGCCCGCCGGATTGAGTCTTCAAGACCCGCCTCCTTTCTGTGCGCTGCCTGTACGCGCTTTGCTGGCTGGGTTCTGCTCAAGTAGTGACTGGCTTGGCTCAAATGCGGAAGTGTTCGAATACCGTGCGCCGGGCGAGCGGCTTGATACCTACTTTGACGCACGCTGCGTGCAAATCCAAATCGCAAAAATTCTTGAACACTTCGGACTAATTGCCGCGCCACTCAGCTATGCCGGTGTTCAAGCACTACTCGGGGAACATGAAGCGCCACGAGGCGTACAGACTGAAGTCGATGCACTGCCGGCCATTCCATCCCTGACGCTGATCGAAGCGCCAACAGGTAGTGGGAAAACTGAAGCCGCTTTGGCTTACGCCTGGCGCCTGCTTGATGCCGGCACGGCCGACAGCATCGTGTTCGCCTTGCCTACGCAAGCCACTGCCAATGCCATGTTGGAACGCATCGAAGCCTTTGCGGCGCGCACCTTCGGCGGGGCCAATGTCGTGTTGGCACACGGTAAACGGCAATTCAACGAGGGCTTCCAGCAACTTGTCGAACGCGGGCAACACGTCACATCCCAAGGCGAGGAAGAAGCCGGTGTGCAATGCGCGGCCTGGCTCGCCAGCAGCCGCAAACGCGTTTTCCTCGGGCAGATCGGCGTCTGTACGGTTGATCAGGTATTGCTCGCGGTGCTGCCGGTACGTCACAAGTTCGTGCGCGGCTTCGGGCTTGCCAAGTCCGTGCTGATCGTTGACGAAGTCCATGCGTATGACGCTTACATGTATGGCTTGCTGGGCGAAGTGCTGAAAAACCAGCAAGCCTGCGGCGGCAGCGCGATATTGCTTTCCGCCACGCTGCCCGCCAATCAACGCCGGAAGTTACTGGAAACCTGGGCGTCAACAGGACCGGACGAAGCGCCTTACCCGGCACTTTGGCACGCAACAGGCGGCGAAACCTTGCCGAAAACAGTCTCAGAAGCGCAGCGACCGCCGCGTCGCGAAGTTGGCATCGAGTGCTTGCGACTCGCGGAGGCTTTCCCGGATGAAGCCCTGCTCGAACGCATCGTGACCGCCGCCGAAGACGGCGCGTTGGTTGCAATCGTTTTGAACCTCGTGGACAACGCCCAGTGTCTTGCCCGCTTGCTGAGGCAACGCACAACTATCGAAGTCGATGTATTTCATGCCCGCTACCGTTTCACTGATAGAAAAGACAAAGAAGCCGCAGTACTCAAGCATTACGGGCGCGACGCGGCACGAACAACCGGGCGGATTCTGGTCGCCACTCAAGTCGTGGAACAAAGCCTGGACCTGGATTTCGACTGGATGCTGACGCAGATTTGCCCGGTCGATTTGCTGTTCCAACGTATTGGTCGCCTGCACCGCCATGTTCGCGAACGGAGGCCGCCAGGATTCGAATCACCGCGATGCACCGTACTCAGCGTGGATGGTGACGATTACGGCGTGTTCGAGCTGATTTATGGCAATGCCCGCGTACTTTGGCGCACCGAATCCTTGCTCGCAGGCAACGTTAGCCTGGTGTTTCCCGAGGCTTATCGCGATTGGATTGAGCAGGTTTATCAGCGCGAAGACTGGGATGACGAGCCGGAGAAAATATCTGTGGACTTCGACACATACAGCGCACTGCAAATTGCTCGAATGAAAGACGCACAACGCTTAACCACCATGACCGTCAGTAGCTTCCGCGACGACGACGACCGCATTACCGGACTCACACGCGATGGCGAAATGAGCCTGAACGTACTTCCGATCACAGAAGATGGCTGTTTGCTGGTCAAACAACGCATTGCTGACATCCCCGAACGAGAATTGGCCGAAGCGCTCAATCTGGCGGTAACGCCTGCGCCTGCTAGTTGGAAAAACAGCCTGCATGATTGCCGCATGGAGAAGGACGGCCCGCTCGTTGGCTATTTACAACTTGTCATGTCGATATCGCCCGATGGCAGTTGGCAAAGCTCAAACGGCCAATTCACTTATTCGCAAGACTTTGGACTGGAGAAACGCCGCAATGAACCTACTTGAACATCCCTGGATTCCTGTCCGCGCTGAAGATGGCAAAGGTGCGTTTCATCTGCTGACCTATCGACAGCTTTTGTGCGAAGTCGGTCAGGATTGGCAAATCAGCCTGCCGCGCGACGATCTTGAACTGGCCTGTCTGCAATTGCTGGTGTGCATGACGCAAGTCATGTTTCTGCCGGATGACGATGCCGATCTGCGGAAGTATTTGGCGGAAACACTAGCTCCAGAAGCATTTGATGCCGGAATGTCTCCTTGCCGTGACTGGTTTGATCTCGACCATCCGACCCAGCCATTCATGCAGACGCGGGGCGTGAAATCTGCAGAAGACACGCCCATCCAGAAATTGCTGATCGGGTTGCCAGAAGGCAACAACCACGCCCTGTTCAACGACGCGGGTG
Organism: Tepidiphilus sp. J10; assembly: GCA_945897865.1. Classification (GTDB taxonomy): domain Bacteria; phylum Pseudomonadota; class Gammaproteobacteria; order Burkholderiales; family Thiobacillaceae; genus PFJX01. The sequence continues at coordinate 8,591 of CAMDHJ010000067.1, read as the reverse complement.
AGGTTCGCCACCTGAGCGCTCCGGTCGCCGCAATTGCCTTGTTCCACCAAGCGACCAACTGTCCCAGTTTTGGTGGCGGGTTCAAGGGCAGCCTACGCGGCGGCGCGCCGATCACCACACTGGTATTCGACCGTATTCTGCGGCGCATGATCTGGCGCAATGTTTTGACCCGCTCGCGCCTTGATGAGCGAAAAATTGCGATGCCCGGCCCGGAGTTGGATCAGCCCACCTGGGTTAAGCCGATCATCGAGAAATCCACTATCCATTGGAACCAGATTGGCTTGTTACGCGGCCTGTTCTGGCAGCCCGCACATGTGGAATTGGTCAAGACCGAGCAGCCCAAAGCCTGTGACGTGTTAGGCGGTGCTTCAGTGGCCGGCTGCAGCGGGTTCCGGAAAGAGAAGTTCAACTTCACGGTCGAAGGTGTGTGGCCGCACCCGCACGGTGCCTTGAGCAGCACCCTGAAAAAGGGCGCGCTGGAACACAAGTTCGCCAGTTTCACCACGACTGCGCCGGCCTGGACGCATCTTTCCGAATTTGTCATTCCACGCAGCACGCAGGGAAAAGACGTGCAAGAGGGTTCCAGCCCGGCAGGCCCCATAGCGCAAGCCGAAGCACTTGGGGATGGCAGGTTGGATATCCTGATTGGCGGCTACCGCACCAATCAGGCGGCCGTTCTGGAACGACGCCACGAACTGATCGGCTTGGCCCAAGGCTGGGGTCGCGAAAAGCGTTTGACCCAGTTGGTAGACATTGGCAAAGACGCCAAAAAAGCACTACGCGGCAAGCTCTTCTTCGCGGCACAGGGCAACAAAGACAAAGGTTTGAAAGGCATCGGCGCAGCAATTCACGAAACCGCCGAAAAACTGTTCTACGCCCGTACCGAAAGCCTTATCCACGCAACTTTTTCCAACGATGCAACCTTCAGCGAATGGGGCGAAAAGCGGCGCGAGTATGCCCGGCAGATCGTCCAGCACTGCCGCGACATTTTTGAGGAACTGACCCAGCCCTACGCCATGAAACCAGAACTGATCCCAGTCATCGCCTGGTCCAGGCGTGCACTCAATACCGACCTGAAAAAACTGATGGAGGAAACCGCATGAGTACAGACCTGCCGGATTTCGTTGCGCTGAAAGCGCGTTATGAGTCCGAAGCCTTTCCAAACGGCGCGCGCGCTGAACTGAGGCGGGTTGCCGACTCGGAATCGGTTGCTCTTTGCCCTGCGCTATATCGCCTGTTCCCCGGCCAAAAACCGGATGACCGGCACTTGCGATTGGCTTTTCTTCTGCCGTGCTGCAAACACGATGCCAAGGCCAAGACATTGGGTGCGCAATTGGCTACCGCCAAGGTGGCGGAAGCGCGCGTATTGCAAGTGGCGCGTGCACAGCCGCCGCTTGACCTCATACAACTGCGCCGCTTGCTGACGCACATTGAACCCGCCGTGAACTGGGCTGAGTTCGGAAGCATGGTCTGGAAATGGAATAAGTATGAGAAGCGCAAACTCGTTGAAAACTACTACCTCGCCAAATTCACCCCCGCTAAAGGAGATAAATAATGACCGCCAAGAATTTCATCAACTTCCATGTGCTCATTTCGCATAGCCCGTCTTGCCTTAATCGCGATGACATGAACATGCAAAAGACAGCGGTATTTGGTGGCGTCAACCGGGTAAGGGTTTCCAGCCAGTCTTTGAAGCGGGCGATGCGAACCAGCGATTACTATGAAAACTACTTGGGAGTCGCATCGACCCGCACCAGAGAACTTGAAAAACTCATTCCAATTTTCACCGAGGCACTCAAAGACCAGTTTGAACCCGCATTAATTGCCAAGACGATGGAGTTGTTTGTTAGAGCCAGCGCTTCCGATGATGAAACAGACAAAGCAGATGAGCAGGAAGAAGGTGCAGGCAGCGATGTCGGTGGAAATAAAAAACTGGCCGTAGCGCCGTGGTCTATTGAAGAAATTCGCGTTTTGTGTGGAATCGTCAATGAAGTTTCATTAAGTGAAAAAGAGCTTGAAAAGGCAAAAGCCGATGCCGCCAAGCAAAAGGGGAAAAAGAAAAAATCTGAGCATGATTTCATAGACGAGGTGCTGACCAAAAAACGAGTCAAAGCGGTCAAAGAAAGGATCGACTTGGTACGCGAGGCAATCGGTAAAACGGTGGACATCGCCCTCTCCGGACGTATGGCAACTTCCGGCCTTATGACATCGGTCGATGGCGCAATGGCCATCGCCCACGCCATCACTACCCATGCAGTCGAACCGCAGGATGTTGACTGGTTCACAGCCGTCGATGACCTCACCCAGGACGCGGGCGAAACCGGCGCGGGCCACCTCGACACGCAACAGTTTTCCTCAGGTGTGTTCTACCGCTACGCCAGCCTCAATCTCAAGCAACTTCAGGTGAATCTGGGTCTGTTGCCGGACATGAAGAGCGTAGAAACCACCGATACGCGCAAGGCGGCGTTGGACATCGCCCGCCATGTTTTCCACATGCTGGCGACAGTTGTGCCTTCGGCCAAACAGCAGTCGTTTGCCGCCCACAATCTGGCGGATTTCGCCGTGGTCAGCTTTGCCGACCAGCCGATTTCACTCGCCAATGCTTTTGAAGAACCGGTGAAGAAGGATCGTAATGGCGGCTATCTCAAACCCTCCATGACGGCGCTCGCGGAATACTGGTCGCGTATCAACAAAGCTTACGGTCTTCAAGAAACTGCACGCGCCTTCTCGGTACAACCGGGCGTGGAGTTGAATGGCCCGGCAGCCGACTCGCTGGCCGCTCTGGAAAGCTGGATAAGCAAAGACGGGCAGGACTGAACCATGCCGCGCTTTCTCATCCTGCGGCTGGATGGCCCGATGCAGGCCTGGGGCACGCATACCTATGAGGACTTCCGGCCTTCGAATCTCTACCCAACGCGTAGCGGCCTGCTTGGTTTGATTGCCGCCTGTTTGGGCATCGAACGCACTGATCTGGACGGCCAATCCCGGTTGGCAGCCAGCATCGCGTTCACCGTGCGGATTGACGACCGCGTCGAACGGATCGGACGTGAAGAGACCATCGCCAAGTCCGGCGTGAAACTGCCCGACTTCCATACGGTGTTGGACGCGCGCAAGGTGGACGGCAAGCCCAACAAGTTTCCGGTGGTGTCACGGCGTGAATACCTTTTCGATGCGGCGTTCACTGTTGCTGTAAGTGAACAACCGAATGCGCCCTTCACGTTGGAACAGATCGCCGAAGCGTTGCGCCGCCCTTGTTACACCCCCACGCTGGGTCGACGTTCCTGCCCGCCGACGCGCCCCTTGCTGGATGCTGAAGTTGAGGCGACGGATGCCATTGACGCATTACGCCATGCGAAAGGCTGCGGCAATTTGGTCTACAGCGAAGTTGTTGTTTCGGAACAGCCGTTGCGTCTGCGCGATGTGCCGCTGCATGGTCGAAAACGGCAGTTCGGCACGCGGCTTGTTTACCTACATAAGGAGCCGCCATGTTCTTGAGCCGAGTCGAAATTCCTTGGGAAGCCGGACGCAACCCTTACGAAATCCATCGGAAGCTGTGGCACCTGTTCCCTGGCGAAGCGCGCGAAACGCGCAGCAGCAATGAAGATGCGCGCCACGGTTTTCTGTTCCGGGTCGAACAACACAGCGCCGGGCGGCCTGTTCGTATCCTGGTGCAGTCGCGTATGGCGCCGGTAGATGCGAAAGGCTTGAGTTTGCTAGGTAGCCGCGAATTCGCGCCTGCGCCAAGCATTGATCAACGTTTGGCCTTTTTGCTAACCGTGAACCCGGTAAAAACCATCGTCGATGCACAAGTCGAGGCCAAGCCGGACAAGTTGGAGCGGCATGCACGCAAAACAGCCAATCGCACGGATGAAAAACCTCGTCCACCCAAAAGCCGCGTTCCGCTCATCGAAGAAGAACAGCAGCGCCAGTGGTTGGCCCGCAAGCTGGAGGGCGCCGCCGAATTGGAAAGCGCGCAAATCCTGCCACATGCGCCGGTGTATTTCCGCAAAGGAAATCAGGGGGGCAAGTTGGTGACTTGCACCTTTGAAGGCGTATTGCGCGTTGCTTCGCCAGACCGACTGGTCGACCTGATGAGCAACGGCATCGGCCCCGCCAAATCCTTCGGCTGTGGCTTGTTGCTTGTCCGTCGAACGGGATAAGGCGTGCCCCTACTTGTTGGCACAAAAGGAGCCGATCATGAAAACCTTCACCATCCGCGACCTGCGCGACGGTACCGGCGAACTAGTGTGCGATGCCGAAGCGGACAAGCTTTCCATCATTACCAAGCACGGTCAGCCAGTGATTATTGCAGTGCCATTTGAAGAAAACCTGATCAAGAACGGCGTTAATGTCGCTCTGGCGGTTCGGTTGTTCGACGAGGAGTCCATCTCTTTGGACAAGGCGGCGCGTCTGGCGGCATTGAGCGTTCCCGAATTCATGGATCATCTGGCGCAGCTGCATATACCGGTTGCACGGCCGCGCCCCGGTGAGCTGGAGAGCGAGCTTGCCTCCTTTTGAATCCGTCTTGCGGGAAGGCGAAGACCTGTCTGGGTTTGTACTGAAAGCCGTGCAACTGAATATCGAACGCCGCGAGGCTCGGCGGGCCTTCATCGAGCGCGGTTTGCTGGCGCGTGATGAAGCGCGGGCGACCGGGCAATACGTTTCTTCGGATGAAGTGCTGGCCCGACTCGATGCGTCGCTGGCACGGGCGCGAATCAACGTGGGCGATCAACGCGAGGATTTAATCTGATGGTCGGCCAATTTACTTCCCCCCTGCCGGCTGTTGTTGGCACGGCGGGTCTGAGCGGTTCATCATTCCCTCACATTTCTGGAGAGATCAATGGATACCTTGACCGTTGAAGATATGAAGCTCACCCCGAATCGCCTGGTGGACGACGCAGCGCGGGGTGAAGTGGCGCTGGTGATGAACCAGGGCCAGCCCGCATTCTTCACGCTACCTTTTGACGAGACGCTACTCACGCGTGGAGCGAAAGTGGCTTTGGCAATGCAGTTGTTTGACCAGGAAATTGTCGGTTTGGAAGGGGCTGCGCGCATCGCGGGTGTTTCCCAGAGCGAGATGATCGACTGCCTGGGTGAAGCGAGAATCCCCGTAGTCCGCTATGGGCCGGGTGAATTGGAGGCGGAGATCGCATATGCCATGCAGCTTGCTGATCGCGGATAGTGGTCCGCTGATCGCGCTGACCCGGCTGGATTTGTTGCCGCAACTTTGCGCGCGTTTCGAATCGGTCTGCCTGCCCGGCAAAGTGGTTGCGGAAGTCACGCGTGACATGCAGCGCCCGGATGCGCAGATATTGGCCAATGCACTTGATCGGGGCCTGCTCACGCAAATTGAGGTTGCTGAAAACGATATAGACGCTGTACTTCGCTTCGGACTTGATCCGGGAGAAACCGATGCCATCGCGTTGGCTTGCTTAAAGCGGGCGATGCTGTTGATTGATGAACGCAAAGGGCGTTTGGCGGCGAAATCTCTTGGCCTGGAGATCATTGGTACGGTAGGCGTGCTGATTACTTTCCGCAAAGCCGGTGTCATCCAGCAGGTCAAACCTTATTTCGAGCGTCTGGCAAATATGGGCTACTTCCTGAGTGAGGCGTTGATTCGACAAACCTTGAGTCAATTCGACGAAACCTAGCGACCCATGGCCGACCTTCTCCCACCCCTGCGCCCCATCCCCATCAAGGAGCGCCTTTCCATCCTGTTCATCGAGCGCGGCCGGCTGGATGTGCTCGACGGTGCGTTCGTCGTGGTGGACAAGAGCGGCGTGCGCACCCACATCCCGATAGGCGGCGTCGCCTGTCTGATGCTGGAACCCGGCACCCGCGTATCGCATGCCGCCTGCGCGCTGGCTGGCCGGGTCGGCACATTGCTGGTCTGGATCGGCGAGGCCGGCGTGCGGCTCTACTCGGCCGGTCAACCCGGCGGCGCCCGCTCGGATCGACTGCTGTTCCAGGCCAAGCTGGCGCTGGATGACGACTTGCGGCTCAAGGTCGTGCGCAAGATGTACGCCATCCGCTTTGGCGAAGAGCCGCCGCAACGTCGATCAGTTGAGCAACTGCGCGGCATCGAAGGCGCCCGCGTGCGCGAGATGTACAAGCGGCTGGCGAAGAAATACGGCGTTGAATGGCACGCGCGCAATTACGACACCAGCGAATGGGATGCCGGCGATCTGCCCAATCGTTGTCTTTCCGCTGCCACCGCCTGCCTATACGGCGTCACCGAGGCTGCCGTGCTCGCCGCCGGCTACGCCCCGGCAGTCGGCTTCATCCACACCGGCAAACCCTTGTCCTTCGTCTACGACGTGGCCGACATCTACAAATTCGACACCGTCGTCCCGGTCGCCTTTCAGGTTGCCGCCAAAGTGAAGGCCGGCAACCCCGAACGGGAAGTTCGACTGCGCTGCCGCGACATCTTCCGCGAAACCCGGCTGCTCGAACGCATCATCCCCGGCATCGAGGACATGCTTGCCGCCGGCGGTATCGAACTGCCGCAAGCCACGCCGGAACAAGTCGGCCCCGCCATCCCCGAACCGAAACCCCTGGGCGATGCTGGTCATCGTGGTTGAAAACGCCCCGCCGCGCCTACGCGGCCGGCTAGCCCTGTGGCTGCTGGAAATCCGCGCTGGCGTATATGTGGGCAACTACTCCGCCAAGTTGCGCGAACACATCTGGAGCCACGTCGAGGCCGGCATCGAAGACGGCAACGCGGTTCTGGCCTGGCGGGCGAACAACGAAGCCGGATTCGACTTCATCACGCTCGGCACAAACCGTCGCATTCCCGTTGAAATCGACGGCGCAAAACTCGTTTCCTTCCTGCCGCCGTTCCCGGAAAACGACCCCGACGAAAACGAATAACACGCGGTAGAATTTCCGCGTGCCTGAATGTTCTTTAAAAACAGGTACTTTTTTTAAGTGTGTTCCCCGCGCTCGCGGGGATGAACCGCAGGGCATAAACACCTGGCGCTCCACCGCCCACGTGTTCCCCGCGCTCGCGGGGATGAACCGATGCCCCCCAGCGCATCGAGTTGTTTCGGCGTGTGTTCCCCGCGCTCGCGGGGATGAACCGGGAGCAGTCACACTCTGCTGGATCACCATCCGGTGTTCCCCGCGCTCGCGGGGATGAACCGCGCGCGGGTGGGCGGCAACTGGCCTGGCTGGGGTGTTCCCCGCGCTCGCGGGGATGAACCGAATCGTCGAGGCTGTTCAGATGCTCACGACCGGTGTTCCCCGCGCTCGCGGGGATGAACCGCAACGATGCAGTGACGGACTGGTCAAATATCGGTGTTCCCCGCGCTCGCGGGGATGAACCGCGTGATGGATGGGAGCGAGACCTTGCCGGCAAGTGTTCCCCGCGCTCGCGGGGATGAACCGGTCGGAATCCTTGCGGTCGAGCGTCATTCCGGGTGTTCCCCGCGCTCGCGGGGATGAACCGGCACGCATACTGCTGCTGTGGGCGGACGAGGCGTGTTCCCCGCGCTCGCGGGGATGAACCGTTGCTGCGGCTTTTTCGCTTCCGGCTCATCGAGTGTTCCCCGCGCTCGCGGGGATGAACCGAATGTGCGCATCGCCAGTTGCTCGGGTGTCAGGTGTTCCCCGCGCTCGCGGGGATGAACCGTGGTTGATGACCAGCAAATCAAGTTGCGGCAGGTGTTCCCCGCGCTCGCGGGGATGAACCGCAGTCGAGCGGGTCACTCGTGAGGTATACATGGTGTTCCCCGCGCTCGCGGGGATGAACCGCGTTGATCCAGCTCGCCGATGCCGTGGCCGGGGTGTTCCCCGCGCTCGCGGGGATGAACCGCGGTTGACGCCATCAATGCCCTCAAACGCGCCGTGTTCCCCGCGCTCGCGGGGATGAACCGCGCACGGCGTCAAAGCTCCGCGTCACTGAGCAGTGTTCCCCGCGCTCGCGGGGATGAACCGCCAGTTCTGTTTGTGCGGCCATCGCTCCGGCAGTGTTCCCCGCGCTCGCGGGGATGAACCGGACTGTTTGTTACCAAGAGTTTTGCCACAATCGTGTTCCCCGCGCTCGCGGGGATGAACCGGTGGCAGCAATCCGCTGCAACTGGTGTTGATGAGTGTTCCCCGCGCTCGCGGGGATGAACCGGTACTGCTCATTGCCAGCGAATTCCTGGTACGGGTGTTCCCCGCGCTCGCGGGGATGAACCGCCATCTTGGTCAACCAGAACAGCACAGTCGAGGTGTTCCCCGCGCTCGCGGGGATGAACCGCCGGCCTGGTTGCCGCCAAGGACTGGTGGACCGTGTTCCCCGCGCTCGCGGGGATGAACCGCGCGCCGAGATGTGGTGGGAGATGCTGGACTGGTGTTCCCCGCGCTCGCGGGGATGAACCGTGCGTGCCGGTAATTTTCGGCCTGACGCATGAGTGTTCCCCGCGCTCGCGGGGATGAACCGGAGCAGAAAGACGCCATTTCTGTCGCCTATGGGTGTTCCCCGCGCTCGCGGGGATGAACCGTTGCTGACCGCGTGTGCACTCTGCGTCCACTTGTGTTCCCCGCGCTCGCGGGGATGAACCGCCTCACCCATCCATTGCCCCACACAAACACGTGTGTTCCCCGCG
>CAMDHJ010000066.1 GCA_945897865.1 Tepidiphilus sp. J10 | reverse complement strand
AGATCCGGATGCGGCGACAATGGGTCGTAGGGCAAGGTTTCCCAGTCCGGGAACAGCTTTGCGCGCAGGGCAGGTGCAAACCAGGTCATTTCTTCCACCAACCGGGCTGCGTCCTGCGCGCTCTGGGTCAACACCAGTAGACGTGAATGGACGGCGAGTCCGGCAAGGGTCTGGCTGTCGGCCGAACCGGGCGGCAATGCAAGCCGACGACGTTGCCCGGTCGGCGGGAAGAGGGGGAGTTCGTTCATTGCAACTTCTGTTTCGTGATGAGCGCGCATTTTCCGCGAATTTCTGCTGCGCGCGTACGTTCCTTACTTCCTATAATCACCGCTATTGCAATGCACAAAACAAGGTGATTCATGCGCGTCGATGTCAAGGCTCCCGAGCTTTCCGAATCGGTACAAAGCGGTACTTTGCTGGATTGGCGGAAGCAGCCCGGCGATATCGTGCAGCGCGACGAGGCGCTTACCGATCTGGAAACCGACAAGGTGATCCTGGAAGTTGCGGCGCCGGTGGCCGGTGTGCTGGTGGAAATCTGCCTGCCGGCCGGCAGTGAGGTTAAGGCCGGCGATGTGCTGGCCTGGATTGATACGGAAGCTGCAGCCGTACAAACCGATGTTGTGAAAGCACCGGAACCCGTTGCGGTAACTGCGTTGGAAGTGAAGGCGTTGGAAGTGAAGATGACTGCACCAGCAGCCATGCCACCGGCACAGGCGGCGGAACCCGCTCCGGTTGTTGCAGCGCCCGTCGTAGCGCCCGTTAAAGCGCCTTCCTCGCCGTGTCAGCCCGAGCGCAACGAGCGCCGGGTACAAATGACTCGGCTGCGGCAACGCATTGCCGAGCGTCTGAAGGAAGCACAGAACACCGCCGCGATGTTGACCACGTTCAACGAGATCAACATGGCGCCGGTGATGGAGCTGCGGACGAAATATCAGGAGCGGTTCCAGAAGGAACACGGTGTCAAACTCGGTTTCATGTCGTTCTTTACCAAGGCGGTGTGCCAGGCGCTGAAGGTGTACACGCTGGTCAACGCCAGCATCGACGGCCGCGACGTGGTGTATCACGACTACTACGATATCGGCATGGCGGTCAGTTCCGAGCGTGGCTTGGTGGTGCCGATTCTGCGCAATGCGGACCGCATGTCGTTTGCCGAAATCGAAAGGAAAATCGCAGACTTCGGCCGTCGTGCCAACAGCCTGGAATTGACGCTGGAAGAAATGGAAGGCGGCACTTTTACCATTTCCAACGGCGGCATTTTCGGCTCGCTGCTTTCAACGCCGATCCTGAATCCGCCGCAATCCGGTGTTTTAGGCCTGCACAAAATCCAGGATCGGCCGATTGCCGAAAACGGTCAGGTGGTGATCAGACCCATGATGTATGTCGCGCTCAGCTACGACCACCGCATCATCGATGGTCGTGAAGCGGTGAGCTTTTTGAAGGCGGTGAAGGATGCGCTGGAAGACCCGGCGCGCTTGTTGCTGGAGTTGTAAAGCGTAGGGTGCGCCATGCGCGCCGATTTACGATGCAAAGGTGCGCATGGCGCACCCTACTTTGCTACATCCTCGGCGTCGTGTAACACAGATTGTTGTTGTCGAAGGAAAGGCTCATCTGCTCGTTGGTCGGCAACACGATGTATTTGACGCCGATGTATTCAAGGTTGTTTTTCCAGAACAGCGCGAACACCGCCTTTTCGCCATTGCTGACCACATGCGTATTTGAATACACCCGGTTCGGTTGGCCGTATTGCTGGTTGTAGTTGTTGACCGAGATGATCAACGACTTCAGTGATGGACGGACATCCTGCTCGAAGCCGACCAGCTTGCCTTTGCAAAAACGGAACTGATACCGCCGCGCGATACTGGGGTCGTTATCGTAGGCGAGGATGACATCGTCGGACGGCTCGACCAGGCGGTCGAAATTCCAGTTGGCCAGCAACAGCGTCTTCACCTCGCTTTGCGCCATGCCACTTTTGAATTCCGCGACTTCAAAGGCTTGCGCGGCGCTGCCGACGAGGAAACCGGCGGATAAGAACACAAGTAAGGAAGACAGGCGGAGCTTCATGGTTGCAAAAGTTGAATCGGGGGTCGTGATGATAGCCGGATAGCATGCCGCTGAACGCTTCCCTGCACGCAATCCCCGCACGCAATCCCTAACTGCGGAAACGGCTCACCGTGTTGGACAAGGTGTCGGCCAGACCACGCATTTCCTGCACAGTATGATCAGACTGCGTAACCGCGTGGTCCGTCCCTGCAGTCAGATCGGCCAGCCGTTCGACGTTGCGCGATATCAGTTGGCTGGCGTTCGATTGCTCCTTCATCGAACGGGTGATCTCCTTGATCCCTTGCTGCGCCTCGACTACCGCGCTGTGTGCCTGATCGACAATGCTGGATACCTCATTGCCACGACGGGTGCCTTCTTCAAGTGCACTTTCGCCTTGTTTGATGGCTGTTTCGACCTGTCCGGATTGGCTATTCAGTTCGGCGGTCACGCGTGAGATTTCATTCGCGTATTCCGATGTTTTTTCCGCCAACTTGCGCACTTCATCAGCCACCACCGCAAAGCCGCGACCTTGCTCGCCGGCGCGCGCAGCTTCGATGGCGGCGTTTAGTGCGAGCAGGTTGATCTGTTCGGCGATATCTTTCACATGCTGGGTGGCGCCGATGATGCTTTGCGTGCTGCCCAGGAATTTGGCGACCGAATTCGACATGCCTTTGACCGCATCCTGCACGCGGTTGATGGCCAGACTGAGATGCTGCATCCGTTCCAGGCCTTGGTTTGAGTAGTCGGCACTGCGACTGGAAACCTGCATCACCTGCTCGGCGTTATCCGCCACCGAGGCGATGCTGGCCGACATTTGTTCGACGGCGGAGGCCGTAGTGGTGACCGCGCTGGTTTCTTCGGAAGAGGCGTTGCGCAATCCTGACGAAGCATTCGCCAGGTTGCTGGAAAGCGTGTGCAATTGGTTGGCGTTGGTCTTGATGCTGTTGACCAGGCATTGCAGGCCGCTGACAAAATGGTTGAAGGCGATGGAAATTCGGCACAACTCGTTGTCGCCCTGGATGTGCAGGCGTGCGGTCAGGTCGCCATCACCCTCTGCCAGTGATTCGATCGATTTCGCCAGCATGGTCAGTTGCGACAGGATGTAGCTGACGATGGCCAGCGCGATGCCGATGCCGACCAGCACCGCGACGACGGTCAGTATCAAGGCGATGCGCTGCGCGTTTTCGGTGTTTTGTTGGACGGCGGCTTCACGCGTTTGGATGACCGTTTTCTGTTCGTTGATCAAATCCAGCAAACCTTGTCTGATTTCTCGCCAGACAGGCGTTTCCTCCTTGTTCAGCTGGGTTTTTGCCTCCTCGAGGCTGGCTTGTTTCACCAGACTCTGGATTTCGGTTTGCAGACCTTTCTGTTTCTCGCGCAGTTGCGCGATTTGATTGAGGATTGGCGATTGAGGATTGCCGGAAACCACCAGTGAAAGGGACTCCGTCATCAGCTTGTCCATTTCGCCGCTGGCTTTTTCAAAGTTCGCGTAAGCCTTGGGGTTTTCCGGGTCGAGGATGATGTTGCGCAAGGCCTGGCCCATTTGCAGGCCGTTGGCGTAGAGCTCGGTATAGTTGAGGAGAATCTTCTGCTCGTGCTCGATGAAGCTGGTGAATTCCGCCTTGGTCCGATTCAGCGCCTGCCAGGAAACCAGCGTGGAAGCCAGAAACAACCCAATCACGGCTACCAGCATGATGATCAGTTGTGTACGGATCTTGAATTTGCGAAGGTTGAACATGAGAAAGCCTTTCGTTGACGAAAATGCCAGCGGCGTTAATCACATCTGTTTTCGGCATTTGCTGATTGAACTTTAGGCCGTTCCCCTAAAATCTCTAAAGTTCATCCTTGCCGCCTGGCAGGCTGAATACCGGTAATGTCCAGTCCCGGATGATTGCCGCCAGACGCAGGCTGGCTCGGCAGTTCAAGGTTCAAGGTTCAAGGTTCAAGGTTCAAGGTTCAAGGTTCAGGGTTCAGGCCAGGCCCATCATCACCAGCGCGACGAAGGCGGCGAACAGGGCGAAATGGCTGATGCCCTCGATCGCATTGGTTTCACCATCGTGCAGATTGTTCATCACCGTCAGCAGGGTCAGCAGCAACAGGCCGGCTTGAATCGGCGTCAGCGCCATGATGATGCGGTCGCCGGAAAACAGCGCGATGGCTTCGATCACCGGCACGGTCAACAACACAGTGGCGAGAGATGCGCCGAGCGCGATGTTGACTGTGGTTTGCAGCCGGTCATCGCGCGCGGCTTTCAGTGCGGTGAGGATTTCCGGACTGGCCGAGATCATGGCCACCAATACGGCGGGGATGGTTTTCGGCAGGCTGCTGCCGGCAAGGCCGGCGTCAAGCAGCACCGACAACACTTCCGAAAGCAGGCCGACCAGCACGATGGCGCCCAGCATCACCGCGATATGAAGCGCATTCGGACTGTGCGCAGTGTCGTGCGCCTCCGTTTCCAGTTCGACCTCATGCTCGAAAAACTGGCGATGCTCAACTGTTTGCAAACGCAGAAAGGCGAGATACATCACCGCCATGATGCCGACCGAGACCATCGAATAAGCCTGCCAATGCGTATCCGGCACGAAATCCGGGATGAACATGCCGATGCCCAGCGCCACCAGCAGCATCGCGATAAAGGAATTGGCCGAATCGAGGTTGTATTTCGGGTTGCCATGCTTGAGGCCGCCGATGATCGCCGCCGCGCCCAGAATGCCGTTGATGTCGATCATCACCGCCGCGAATACCGTGTCGCGCGCCAACGTTGGATTCGGCGCCCCTTGCAACAGCACGACCAGGATCACCACTTCCACCGATACCGCCGCGATGGTCAGGATCATCGTGCCGTAAGGCTCGCCCAGGCGAAGCGCGAGCACTTCGGCATGGTGCGCAATGCGGAACGCGACTCCGATGATCGCCGCCAGAATGACGCCAAGCAGGCCCCAGAGCATGGCGCCGCCATGTTCCAGCGCGCTGTGTTCCAAGGCCAGACCAACGACCAGCATGGCGATGGCGATCAGGATGAGGGATTCGGATTTAAGGGTTTGCATGCCAGTTGGGCTTGGTTACGAAATAGCCGTGGATTATCCGATAGCTAAAGAATTTGCCGGTAACACTTAGGCAGGGCTTGCGCCGGCGTTTCATTGACTCAAAGGCTCGTTGCGGCCTTGGCCCACCGGCTTGTCCCGCTTGGTTGATTCCTTCAACGTGAAAGGCGCATGGGCTTGCCACGCAACCAGAACAGATAGATGGCCGCACCCAGCGTCCAGAGTCCGAATGCCAGCTCAGGCTGCGGACCGATGTTGAAACCGGCCAGCGTCAATCCGATGCGTGCGACTGCCGCCAGCGCCAGCATGGCAAACAGCGCGCCGACAAACAGTCCTTCACGGCCATGTCGGCCAGAGCCGCCAGCCAGATCGAGACCGGCGAGGAAAACACCGGCCCAAGCGATGCCGGCGACAAATTGTGCAGTCATCAACCAAACCAGCGGCGGCGAGGTCAAGCAGAAAGCGCTGGCTAGCACGCCAAGCAGTGACGCCAGAGCCAAAATCTGTTTGGCGCCTATGCTTTCCAGCCAAAGCGCGCCGGGGTAAATCGCCAGACTGAAACCGATCCAGAACACCGGCAGCAGCCACGGCAACAACGCGGCATCCGCTACCGCTTTATATAGCGGTGCGGCATTGATGAAGACATGCACCTGGAAGCCGGCGCCGAGCAGCAACATTGCCAGCAACAGCAGCCAGATGGCGTGCAAGGCCGGTTTTGGCTGGCTGTTGCTGGCTGCGTCGGCCGCCTGTTGGCGCGCTTCCCAGGCGCTGAAGCCGAGGGTTGCCAAGGCCAGGCTGATGCCGGACAAGGTGAACGGCAACAGCGGATCGACACCCTTGAGCAGCACGCCCAGATACGGCGCCAGCGCGCTCGCCAGGCCAAGGCCGAGCAGGCTGGCCGCGGTGGCGCGTCCGGGCGCCAGGCTGCGCCGAGCGATCAGGCCATACAACGGGGCGCGCAGCACGGAGGCGGTCAAGACCCAGAGCACTGTGATGCCAATGAAAATTTTCGGCGCGCCGCTGGCAAGGTGCGGCAAGGCGACGAAGGCCAGGCAGGCAATCAGGTTCAGCGTAATCACCAGCGGTGCAAGGCTGCGATAGAAGCGCATGGCGCGATCGGCATACAGACCGAGAAGCACATCGGCAACGGCAAACAGTAACTGGTCGATCAACAGCAGCGTCGGCAGAAAGGTTTTCGGCAGACCGAGTTTTTCCAGCAGATCGCCCAGATAGATGACATAGACCACCCAGGTGGCGAGAAACAGGAACTGAATACCGCCCAGATAGGCCAAGCCGTCGCTGCTACGGTGTCGCGCTTGCATGGAGAACTCCAGTGGGATAGGGCCTGGTTATGAATGGAACCGGTTGAGGTCAGGCCGTCCGCGCCCGAATGGCTTGTCGATGGCGGCGGAAGACGAATTGATAAAGCGCTTCATCCAGCGCTTCGGACAGTCCTTCGAAACTGACGCATGCCTGATTGGTGCCTGGTTCCAGTGCGATGGCGGGCAATCTCAGACTAAGCGGCAGGGTTTCTGAAGGCTGAAATTCGACCATCAACATCCTGCCGGCGGCTGGCGGCGACGGGTCTGGCCATTGCGCACCGGTTGGCGTCAAATGTACGTCATGCAGCGTCAGCGCAGAATCGGTTTCCAGCCTGCGGGCAAGCAGGTAAAGGGCCAGGTCGAGTTTCGCTTCGATCCGGTCAAGACGTCGATTCTCCGCGCCGCCGGCATCCATTTCATGGCTGCTTTCCATCTGGTTCAGCGCGTTCAGCAGCAAGGCAGCTTCGACGATTCGGCTCTGGCGGCTGTGTGGATCAAGTTGTACGGCTTGCCAGGCGAGCGGCATCCGCAGTGTGCAGGCGAGTCCTTCAGGCATCGTGTTCTCCGGGAAACAGGGTGCTGCCATGGCGTGCCAGGCGGGCGCTGCCGTAACAGGCTTCATCCTGTCTGGCCTGACTCTCAGGCACTTGCAACAAGCGTGCGCGAATCCGGCTGTAGGCCGGGTTTTTCGCGCCACCGCCGGCGCTGACCACGTTACGCAGGGGAGTGGCACCGAGTTCGGCGAGTTTGGCGTAGCCAAGTGCTTCGATCTTGGCCAGGCCTTGCAGCATGGCGTGCAGGAATTCGACCCGGCTGTCCGGACGTGGCTCCAGGCAGGGCGCTCGCTCGGGGTCGTTGTAGGGGAAACGTTCCCCTTTCACCGGCAACGGGTAGTAATCCAGGCTGCTTGGATGATCCGGGTTGATTTCGCGCGATAGCGCGATCAGTTCGGTAGCATCGAAGTGTTGCCGCAAAACCGAGCCGCCGGCGTTGGAGGCGCCACCGGCCAGCCATTGCTGGCCGAACCAGTGCGAGTAGATGCCGTATTCGCCGGCATCGACGCGCTTTTCCGACAGCAATTTCAGCACCAGCGTGCTGCCAAGTGAAGTCACCGCGTCACCGGGTTGCGGGGGTTGACCCGCATCGCCGGCGGCGAGGAAGGCAGCGATGCTGTCGGTGGTGCCGGCGCGGATCAGGCAATCCGGGTTGATGCCCAGTTCGCGCCCGCGCGGCCGATCAATCAAGCCGATGCCCTGGCCGGGTTTGACCAGGGTTGGCAATGCGTGGATGTCGATCAGACAGGCCACCCAGTCCGGCCATGCACCGGTTGCCAGGTCCACGCCCATTTTCAGCGCGTTGTGGTAGTCACTCACAGCCTGGCCGGAAAGCAAGGCCGAAAGCCAATCCGCCTGATTCAGATAGCGGCGCGGCATCAATGCTGACTGCCCGGCATACCGGTTCAACCAAAGTGCTTTGGCGAGGCCGGAAGTGGCCGCGCCGGCAGCATGTTGGCTACCCGCGATCTGGCGGATCAGCGCCGCTTGTTCGATGGCGCGTGCGTCGTTGTATAGCAGCGGTGGATGCACCGGGATGAAGGCTTCGTCGCAGGCCAAGACGCTGGCCGAGGTGCCGTCGATGGCCAACGCAGCCAGGCGTTTGCGCATGCCGAGTGGAATCTGTGCGATCAGCGAAAACAGCGTGTCACGCCAGGCGGGGGCGATCTCGAAGTCGGCCAGGCGGCCGAAATCGATGCGCGCCATGTCTTCAATCTCGCCGTTAGGTGCGATGACGCAGGCGCGCGCGCCGGAAGTGCCGAAGTCGATGCCTAGATACATGCTTGAGTCTGTGTATTGAATGGATCTATCAAACGATCGACAGACCGTTGGGGTCGTCATTCGCGTCATCATTGCCGTTCGCTGGTCGGCGCACCAGCGTCTTCAGCATCAGGCGCAGCTCGTTTTGCGAATCGGCGAAGCGCAGCGCGGTTTCCGGCGCCACGCGGCCGTCAGCGCACAGGTTGAACAGCGCCTGGTCGAAGGTGCACATGCCGAGATCGCGCGATTTGGCCATGATCGCTTTGATCTCATGTACGTCACCCTTGTGGATCAGGTCCGATACCAACGGGCTGCTGAGCAGGATTTCAATCGCCGGTGTGCGGCCGCCCTGGATATTCGGGATCAAGCGTTGTGAAACGATGCCGCGCAGGTTAAGCGACAGGTCCATCAGAAGTTGCGGCCGCCGGTCGATGCTGAAGAAGTTGATGATCCGGTCGAGCGCCTGGTTGGAGTTGTTGGAATGTAGTGTAGCCAGACAGAGATGGCCGGTTTCAGCGAAGGTGATGGCGTATTCCATGGTTTCGCGGTCACGGATTTCGCCAATCAGGATCACGTCCGGCGCTTGCCGCAAGGTGTTCTTCAGCGCGGCAAACCAGCTGTCGGTATCGACGCCGACTTCGCGTTGCATGATCAAGCTCTTCTTGTGCGGGTGCATGAATTCGATCGGGTCTTCGATGGTGATGATGTGGCCGCGCGCGTTTTCATTGCGGTGATTTACCAGCGCCGCCAGACTGGTCGACTTGCCGGAGCCGGTGGCGCCGACCATCAGGATCAGGCCGCGTTTTTCCAGCACCAGCTGGCCCAGGATCGGTGGTAATCCAAGCGATGCCAGGGTCGGTACTTCGGTGTTGATATGGCGCGCGACCAAGCCGACCGAGCCGCGCTGGACATAGGTGTTCATGCGAAAGCGCCCGATGCCGTCGAGCGACAGCGCGAAATTACATTCTTGCGTGTCACGAAATTCAGCCTGCTGTTTTTCGTTCATCGCCGAGCGCAGGATTTCTTCTGCCTGTTCACGACTGATCGGCTTGCTGTTGAATACCGCCAGTTCTCCATTGACCTTGAGCGCCGGCGGTGAGCCGACCGTGATGAACAGGTCGGAGGCGCCTTTTTCCAGCATGTTTTTCAGCAATTCGGTGAGATAGGTGAAATAGGGACTGGCGGCGGGCATGTGCTGATCTCCTGTTTGGCTAATTGTTTTGGCTGAAGCTTGAATGTGGGTGAATTGAACGCGGTAAGCAGTTTAATGCGCGAAATTGACTTGTCAGCCGCCTTGACCAGAATTCAGGCCATCCGCCATAGTCCGAGGCCTGTTTCTCTTGCAAAGCTCGTTCACCATGAAGATCGTGTTCAAAGTCTTTTTCAAAACCCTGCGAATTCTGCTCGCGCCGCTGGTGCTGATCTGGGAGTGGGTCACCACGCCGAAAGGCATGGTGCGCGCACCCGAGGCGCAAACCAAGGTGGATGCGGAATGCCGCGATCTGGCGTTGTACCAGTTCAAAACCTGTCCGTTTTGCGTCAAGGTTCGGCGCGAAATGCGGCGTTTATCGCTGAATATCGATCTGCTTGATGCACGCAACGATGCGCAGCACAGCGCCGCGTTGCTGGCGGGTGGCGGCAAGCCGATGGTGCCTTGTCTGAGAATTACCGGCGCCGACGGCAAAGCTGAGTGGATGTATGAATCAGCGCAGATCATCCAGTATTTGCACACCCGGTTCGCCTGAGCATGCCAATGTCTGAATCGACCGCCCTGGGCCAGGAATGGATCACGCTGCAAAACCATTACGAGCAGTACGAGAAGGGCGGATTGCTGATCAAGCTGTTTGCCGTTGCACTCTGCGCAATCGGGTTTACGCTGGCGCTGCATGAACTGGTGATGGGCTTGCTGCTGCTGGTGCTATGGCTGCAGGAAGGCATTTACCGCACTTTTCAGGCGCGTCTGGGGGTGCGCATCCTGCGCATTGAACAGGACATGAAAACCGGCGAAGGCGTCGCCTTCCAGTTGCATTCCGAATGGCTGGCGTCGCGATCCGGTGTGCTGGGACTGTTGCGCGAATACGCCGCCAGCGCACTGCGGCCGACGGTGGCTTACCCTTATGCCGTGTTGCTGCTGTTGATCGGCCTGCTGGTGTTCTTTTCCGGTCGATGAACCCACGCTGAACTTCAGGCCATGCTGAACTATCTCCTGCGCCGCGTGCTGTATGCGATTCCGATTCTGCTCGGGGTGAATCTGCTCACGTTTGCGTTGTTCTTCATGGTCAATACGCCAGACGATATGGCGCGCATCCATCTCGGCGCCAAGCATGTGACGGCGGATGCCATCACGCGCTGGAAAAGCGAGCACGGTTACGACAAGCCGCTGTTCTTCAACGCCGAGGCGACGGGGGTCGAGAAAGCGACCGATACGCTGTTCGTCGAGAAGTCGCTCAAGCTGTTCGTGCTCGATTTTGGCGCGGCGGATGATGGCCGCGACATCGCCCGCGAGATTGGCCAGCGCATGTGGCCCAGCCTGGCGATTGCGTTGCCGACCTTCATTGTCGGTTTGCTGGCCTACCTGAGTTTTGCGTTGTTGCTGGTGTTCTTCCGTGGCACCGCGCTGGATACCGGCGGTGTCATCCTGTGCGTTGCGCTGATGTCGATTTCCGGCTTGTTCTACGTCATCGGCGGCCAGTATCTGATGGGCAAGCTGTGGCACTGGTTTCCCATCTCCGGCTATCAGCCCGGGCTGGATGCCTGGAAGTTCATGGTGATGCCGGTGCTGGTCAGCCTGATTGGCGGCATCGGCGATTCCAGCCGTTTCTATCGCGCCTTGTTTATTGAGGAAATCGGCAAGGATTACGTCCGCACTGCCCGCGCCAAGGGCCTGTCCGATCTGCGCGTGCTATTCAAACATGTGCTCGGCAACGCGATGATCCCGATCCTGACTGGCGTCGTCGTGGTGATTCCACGTCTGTTCATGGGCAGCCTGATCATCGAATCGTTCTTCGGCATCCCCGGTCTCGGCAGTTACACCATCGACGCGATTCAGGCACAGGACTTCGCCATCGTCCGCTCGATGGTGTTCCTGGGTTCTTTGCTCTACATCATCGGCCTGGTGCTGACCGATATTTCCTATACCTGGGCCGATCCGAGGGTGAGGCTGGAGTGAGGCAATGACGATCAAACCCGTCCTGCTCTGGTCCGATGCGCTGATCCTGCTGTTGCTGGCAACGGTGGCGGTGCTGGTCTGGCTGGCGCGCAAGAATGACACCTTCCGAGCACCCTGGCGGCAGATCATGCGGAGCCGCATGGGGGCGGTCACGGCGCTGATTCTGTCGGTCTATGTCGGTATCGGGCTGCTCGATTCGTTGCATTACGTTGAACGCCTGCCCGGCGAGCCTGGGCAGGCAGCGCAATACAGCGGCGAGGTGCTGTCGGCGCTGGATGCGTTGTTGACGCCGTTGCGGGTCAAGGTTGAGAAAACCTATTCGGCGCCGCTGGCGACGCATCTTTATGCCAAGGAAACCATCACCGGTCCGGATGGTGTCGAATATCGCGATTTCCCGCCGCTGAAATATCCCGGCACCCACCTGTTCGGTACCGACAAGGTCGGCCAGGACGTGTTGTATCTGTCGCTGAAGTCGATCCGTACCGGCCTGCTGATCGGCAGCCTGACCACGTTGATCATGCTGCCGTTCGCGCTCACCCTGGGCATTGCCGCCGGTTATTTCGGCGGTCGCATCGACGATGCCATCCAGTATCTCTACACGACGCTGAATTCGATCCCCGGCGTGCTGCTGATCGCCGCCGCCGTGCTGGTGGTGCAGGTGCAGATCGAAACCCATGCCGACCTGTTTGAAACCGCCGCCGCCCGTTCCGACGTGCGGCTGCTGGCGTTGTGCGCGATTCTCGGCGTCACCGGCTGGACCGGCCTGGCGCGGCTGTTGCGTGCCGAGGCGCTGAAGTTGCGTGAACTCGAATTTGTCCAGGCGGCGCGGGCGTTCGGCGTCACCGACGCGCGCATCCTGCTGCGCCATCTGTTGCCCAATGTGATGCATTTGGTGCTTATTACCGTGGTCATCGATTTCTCCGGTCTGGTACTGGCCGAAGCCGTGTTGTCTTATGTCGGCGTCGGCGTCGATCCGGGCATGATCAGCTTCGGCAACATGATCAACGGCGCCCGTCTGGAGCTGGCACGCGAGCCGGTGGTTTGGTGGCAACTGGCGGCTGCCTTTGTGTTCATGTTCGTGCTGGTGCTGGCGGCCAACCTGTTTGCCGATCAGGTGCGCGATGCGCTCGATCCGAAGTCACGGGGGCGGGCATGAGCAAGCTGGTGGTCGCAAATCTGCGGGTTGAAATCCAGGCAGGAGCGCGCCTCCTGAAACCCGTCGATGGTGTCAGCTTTGAGATCGGGACGAATGAATGCGTTGCTTTGCTCGGCGAATCCGGTTGCGGTAAATCGTTGACTGCATTGGCCTTGATGCGCCTGTTGCCGGATGGCGGTCGGGTCGCGGCAGGCAGCGTGCATCTGGCCGACGAGAACCTGTTTGCTTTCACCGAAGCCCAGATGGGCGAGGTGCGCGGTGGTCGCCTGGCGATGATTTTCCAGGAGCCACAGAGCAGTCTGAATCCGGTAATGACGGTGGCTGAACAGATCGACGAGGCCTTGGCGGCGCATCGCGGCCTGAGCGGTCTGGCGGCAGCTGAGGAAGCCGTCCGCTTGTTGGAAGCGGTCGGCCTGGGTCGCGAAAAACTCGATGCCTATCCGTTTCAGCTTTCCGGTGGTCAGCGCCAGCGCGCCTTGATTGCGATGATGTTGGCCGGCGACCCCGAGGTGCTGATCGCTGACGAGCCGACCACGGCGCTGGATGTCACCGTACAGGCGAAAATCCTGAAATTGCTGAAGGAATTGCGGCAGCAACGCGGTATGGGATTGCTGTTGATCACGCATGATCTCGATGTGGTCAGCGACATGGCCGACCGTGTCGCCGTGATGTATGCCGGCCAGATCGTCGAGTGGGCCAGCCGCGCTGCGCTATACAGCACGCCGCTGCATCCCTATACGCAAAAGCTGTTCGCTGTGTTGCCGCGTCTGGATCGACGTGGTGAGCGGCTGGACAGTTTGCCCGGCCGTGTGCCGGGGCCGGACAGCGTGTTCATCGGTTGCCGCTTTGCGGATCGTTGTCCTGCTGTTTTTGAACGTTGCCGAGTGGAAACGCCGGCATTTCATGAAGCGACAGCGGGGCATTGGTCACGCTGCCATCTGGCGGAAGCAGATCAAACGCTATCAAGTACGGTGCGCAATGCGCACCGAATAACGCAGATTGGTGCTGACGGCGCACCCTACGCAGTTTCCCTTTCTCCGGTGCTCGAAGTGCGCGATCTCGCCGTGCATTTCCCGATACGCAAAGGCTTGTTGAAACGCACGGTAGGCCATGTCAAAGCGGTGGATGGTGTCAGCTTTCAGGTTGCGGCAGGCGAAACGCTGGCTTTGGTGGGTGAATCCGGTTGTGGCAAGACGACATTGGCGCGCGCCATTCTGCGGCTGATTGAACCGACGGCGGGGCAGGTGAGTTTGCTTGGCGAGCCGCTTGCCAATCTGCGCGGCGAGGCCTTGCGGCGCAAGCGGGCGGAAATGCAGATCGTGTTTCAGGATCCGTTCTCGTCATTGAATCCACGCATGAAAGTTGGCGAAATCCTGGCGGAAGGCATGGCGGCATTGTCTCTCCTGCCGGTGTCGGCGCGTCCAGCTCGCATCCTTGATCTGTTGAATCAGGTTGGATTGCCGGAAGACGCCGTTGGTCGCTATCCGCACGAGTTTTCCGGTGGTCAGCGGCAACGTATCGCGATTGCGCGGGCGTTGGCGGTAGAGCCGAAATTATTGATACTGGATGAGCCGACCAGTGCGCTGGATGTTTCGGTGCAGGCGCAAATTTTGAATTTGCTGGCCGATTTGCAAAAAAAACACGGGCTGGCCTACCTGTTCATCACCCACAACCTGTCGGTGGTGAGTTATCTGGCGCATCGGGTTGCGGTGATGCGCGGGGGCAAGATTGTCGAATCAGGTATGGCAGAGACACTTTTGACGCGACCGCAAACCCCCTACACCCAGTTGCTGCTGGATTCTGCGCCTGGAAAGAAAGCGTTATTGCCTGTTGAATAGAACAGATTCAACTTTGATCTGATTCAACTGGCGACTGGAATGGTCAATGTCGTACCCGGTAGTAGCAGGTCGATGTTTTCATTCAACAGACGAATTGCCGCAATCTTGACGTTGTAACGCTTGGCCAGCGCAGCCAGGGTTTCACCCTTGCGTACGGTATGGGTCAGCATGGCAGACGCTTTAACCGCTGTTCCACTAGTCGGTTTGGAAGTTGCCTGGGCTGTTTTCAGCATCGGCACAACCAGGGTCTGTGCTTTGGCAAACTTGCCGTTGTGTAATTTCACCGGGTTGTTCTCTTTCAGCCAACTGAGGGTGACTCCAAACTTTTTGGCGATGCTCTGGGCGCTTTCGCCTCGCTGGGCGGCGTAATGTTGCAGGCGATGTTGCTTGCCTTTCTGGTGCAGATTGAATTGGAAGGTTTCAATCTTGTCCGCCGGCAGCAGCAGAACATCCTGGGTTGCTGTGTGGATCACCCGGCGCTGGAAAGCCGGGTTGAGCAGAAGGAACTGATCCAGATCCATTTCTGCCAGACTCGCTGCCCGACGAGCTTCCATCGGGTTCTTCAGCTTGAGTTGCAGGAAGAAAGGCTCGTTGGGCAGCGCCGCCAGATTGATGCCGAAACGTTCGGGGTCGAGGATGATATTGCGCACGGCGACCAGCTTCGGCACGTAGTTGCGGGTTTCTTTCGGCAGGCGAATCGCGCTGTAACTACTGCCTCCGGCGCGCAACTGCGCTTTGGCGACACAACCTTCACCGCAGTTGTAGGCGGCCAGTGCCAGTTCCCAGTCACCAAACATGCCATGCAGCTTCTGCAGATAGTCGAGTGCGGCGTTGGTGGCTTCCAGGATATCCCGCCGCCCGTCATACCAGGCATTTTGTTGCAGGCCGAATACGCGTCCGGTGGCGGGCATGAATTGCCAGATGCCGGATGCTTGCATGGGGGATTTGGCCTGCGGATTGAATGCCGATTCGATCATCGGCAACAGCGCAATTTCCATCGGCATGCCACGCTTTTCAACCTGATCAACGATATGGAAAAGATACGGCCGGCTGCGTTCGGCGATGCGTTCAATATAGGCGCTGGTACGGGTAAAACTTTGCTCATGCAAGCGGGTCAGGGCTGGATCGGATTCCGGCAGCTTGAAACCCTTACGAATCCTTACCCACAGATCTTTATCAGGTTCGTCGCGTTTGATCGGCAATGCGGCGATCGAATAACTGATCTTGAGGTTGGATTCTGAACTGTTCGAAGCATCAAATGCGGATGAATCGAGATCACCTCCGATAGCCGTAACGGCAGTCAGGGCAAGGCTTAGCAGCGGGGCAATGGTACGAAAAAATAAGGTCATCAGGCTCGCATGGATCTCAAGAAAATATCGCAACATATTGATGTGATTAGGTATTCTACCCCATGACCAAGTTTGGCTCAAGCCGCGCCCGGGTAAAGGGGCGACAGGGTGCGGGTTCACTCCTCGTCTTTCCACGCCCGAATCGCCGCAAACGTTTCTACGCCTGGGCTGAGCGGTTTTTTGAAGTGTTGCGAAGCTGCATCAATTGCACTGGGACGATCGCAACGCAGGAATGGGTTGGTTTTGCGTTCGCGGCCGATACTGACTGGCAAGGTGGCTATGCCTTGTTTGCGTAAAGCCAGTGCTTCCTTGTGTCGCTCAATCAGGTCCGGGTTCTCCGGTTCAACCTCCAGCGCAAAGCTGATATTGGCCAAGGTGTATTCATGCGCGCAATAAACCAGGGTCTGTTCCGGCAGCGCGGCGAGACGGCTCAGGGACGTATGCATTTGTGCCGGCGTTCCTTCGAACAGGCGACCACATCCGCAGGAGAACAGGGTGTCGCCGCAGAAAAGATGCAAGTCGGTTGCGGGTGAATCGTTGGTAACCCCGTTGGAAAACCCGCTGGCGAAGTAACAAACATGGTCCCGTGTGTGGCCTGGTGTCTCCATGACCTTGAAAGTCAATTCGAAAGAGTCGAATGTCAACAAATCACCTTCATTGACTGGCGTGGTTTTTACAGCGCCGCGCGCGGGCCCGTATACCGGGATGGAAGTGGATTTGAGGATTTCGGCGATGCCGCCGACATGGTCGTGGTGATGATGCGTGACCAGGATCGCGCCGGCGGACATGCTTCGATCATCCAGCCAAGATAGAATCGGTCCAGCTTCACCAGGATCGACCAGAATGGCAACAAGGTCATTGTGGATGGCCCAGACATAGTTGTCCTGGAACGTCGGGATGGCTTCAATTTTGATCATATTGGCAATTTTCATATTGGCTATTTATTCGAGGGAGCCTGCGGGCGTCAACCATGCTGAGCTGGTATGAAAGCGATCTTGGCCGCTATGTGCTGGCGCGGGAGCTGGAATGGTTTGATGCCGTGAGCAGCGATCTGTTCGGTTTTCACGCCTTGCAGATGGGGGATTGCGAGACTGATTTCCTGCGTGCCAACCGCATGCCGCATCGTTTTTGCGCCGCTTTGGCTGCAGGGCCTTTGCGCGCCGCGCCTGAAATGCTGCCAATTTCCAGCCAGAGTCTGGATTTGCTGGCGTTGCCGCATGTGCTTGAATTTTCATCGCATCCGCATCAGGTATTGCGTGAGGCGGAGCGGGTGTTGCGTCCAGAGGGGCGCTTGCTGATCAGTGGATTCAACCCGATCAGCTTGTGGGGAATGCGACGATTCGTTACGCAACGAATTTGCCGTGATCAGGAAACCCATCCCTGGCATGGACGTTTCATTCACCTGACCCGGATCAAGGATTGGCTGGCGTTGATGGGCTTCGAACTGGCGGGGTGTCGCTTGGCGTGTTATGCGCCGCCGGCGAACAAGGCGTCCTGGCTGGCGCGTTTCGGGTTTCTCGAAGCTGCGGGAGATCGCTGGTGGGCCTTTGGTGGCGGGGTTTATCTGATCCATGCGATCAAGCGCGTGCATGGCATGCGGATTCTTCTGCCCAAGCGCGATACAACGTGGCGGGCTCGGCCGGCGTGGGCACAATCAACCAGAATTTCATCTCAGCGGAATCAGCATGAACAATCAGAATGATGCAGACGCAGCCAAGGTCGTCGACCTTTATAGCGATGGCGCTTGCAAGGGCAATCCCGGCCTGGGTGGTTGGGGCGTCATGCTGCGTTATGGCGAAGTCGAGAAACGGCTCTGTGGTGGGGCGCGTGATACCACCAACAACCGCATGGAATTGATGGCGGTGATCGAAGGGTTGAAATCGCTGAATCAATCCTGCCGTGTGCGGGTGCATACCGACTCGCAGTATGTGCAGAAAGGGATTTCGGAATGGTTGCCGAACTGGATACGCCGAGGCTGGAAAACGGCGGCTGGCGGCGCGGTCAAGAATCAGGATCTTTGGCTGGCATTGGCCGAGCAGGCGGCGCGGCATCAGGTTGAATGGTTCTGGGTCAAGGGGCATGCCGGTCATCCGGGCAATGAAATTGCCGATGCGCTGGCCAATGAAGGTGTCAGGAAAGCCTGAGGATTACGACATGCGACAAATTGTTCTGGATACTGAAACCACCGGCCTCGATCCGGCGCAAGGGCATCGCGTCATCGAAATCGGTGCGCTGGAAATTCTCAATCGCCGCATTACCGGCGCCACTTATCACGTCTACCTGAATCCGGAGCGTGATATCGATGCTGGCGCCCTGTCGGTACATGGACTCAGCCGTGAATTCCTGTCCGACAAACCGCGCTTCGCCGATGTCTCGGCGGAGTTTCTCGATTTTGTCCGCGATGCGGAACTGGTGATCCACAACGCGCCATTCGATATTGGTTTTCTCAATGCCGAACTGGCCCGCCAGGATGACGGCCCGATGAAGCGGTATTGCGAGGTGCTCGATACCCTCAAATTGGCGAAACAACTGCATCCCGGGCAGAAAAACAATCTGGATGCGTTATGCCGTCGCTACTTTGTTGATAACGCTGGCCGCACATTTCACGGTGCGCTGCTGGATGCACAGTTGCTGGCCGAGGTTTACCTGGCGATGACGCGCGGCCAGGAAAGCCTGGGCATTGAAATAAACCAGCCGGTGCAGTTAACCGGCAGTGTCATGCGCCGCAGCGGGTCGCTCAAGGTGATACGCGCCAACGCAGCCGAACATGAACTGCATCAAGGCTATTTGGCCGCGATAGAGAAAGAGTGCGGGGAGACATCCACATGGTGATCCGAAGTCTGCTGGTTTGCTTGGGCTGGGCGCTTGTCGCCACGGCATCTGTTCCTGCTTCCGCAGCATCTGATTTATCGGAAGCGGATTTCCTTGTCGATATACCCACTGTCCTCACTGCCAGCCGTTTGTCGCAGCCGTTGATGGATGCGCCGAATTCGACCAGCGTGATCGATCGCGAGCAGATCGAGGCATCGGGTTATCACAATATTTCCGACCTGTTCCGTCTTGTGCCCGGTTTTTATGTTGGCCAGCAACGGGGTTGGTCGCATAACGTTTCGCATACTTTAGCGGATGAATTTGCGCGCCATATCCAGGTCATGATCGATGGTCGAGCGATCTATCTGGCGACGATCGGTGGCGTGCGATGGGATACGCTGCCACTTTCGATTGATGATATTGAACGCATCGAAGTCGTGCGCGGGGCAAATGCCGCCAGCTTCGGCGCCAATGCCTTTACCGGCATCATCAACATCATTACCCGGCATCCGGATGATGTCGTCGGTCGCATGCTGCATCTGACCGCGGGGGACCATGATCACCGGGAAGCCTGGTTTCGCTGGGCTGGCTGGTCGCAAAACGGAAGTCATCGGATTACGCTGGGCGATCGTCGGGATGGCGGCTTTACCTATCAGGATGACGACGAAACAAGCCATATCTTCAATTACCGTGGTGAGTTTGAGTTGGCCACCGGTAAGTCATTGAGTGTTCAGTTGGGCACGCTGACCGGAAAGCGAGGCGAAGGGCGGGCGGGCGAAATTGCCTTTTTGCCACATTCGCAGGACGTGGATAGCGGTTACATGCAAGTGGATTACCAACATGATCTTTCCGCCGATAACAGCCTGCGTTTGAAGTTTTACTTCAATCATCTGAACACGCAGGAAGTCGTGCCCACGGGGCTTCTGCCGGGTTCCTACTACGACTTCGATCTGCTTGGCCAACGCCTGCACCTTGAGGGGCAGTACACGCAGCTGCTGGGGCAGGAAGCGCGCACGGTGGTGGGCGCTTATCTGAGGCGGGATACGGTTCGCTCTGAACTCTATTGGGACACGAATGAGAAATTGAACTCCGATTCATGGGGCATGTTTGGTCATGTGGAATGGCGTCCGGTACCGACCTGGCTGCTCAATGTCGGTGCTTTCTGGGAAGACTCCGAACTGGTCGGTAATCGCGTCTCCCCTCGCGCGACGCTGCATTGGCAACCGCATCCGAGCCACAGTTTCCGCATCGGCATCTCGAAAGCCTATCGAAATCCGGTGATGTTCGAGGCATTGGCAAATTCCACCATCACCGTGTTGCAACCGGATGGCAGTGTGCTGGGTCAATTTCCCCACATTATTTCAAGCAGCGTCGTCAAGCCTGAGTCGATGTTGAGCCGCGATATTGGTTATCTTGGCATCTGGCCAGAAGCGGGTTTGACGGTTGACGTGCGGCTTTTCCGTGAGCGATTTGATAACTTCATTCTTTTGGATAGACCTTTGGGGGGGGCAACCCAGTGTCCAATCAGTACTACGACATCCTTTGTCAATCCTGTGACGGGTGAAGTCGCGCGAGATTGGTGCAATAACGGCGGTGCGTTGCAGCAGGGTTTTGAAATCCAGACTCGCTGGCAGGCCAATGACAGGAGCTCAATCATGCTGAATCACGCCGATTTGCGGATCGACGCCAGCATGAGTGAAAAAAATTACTCGCCGTCACACATTACCGGTTTGCACCTTATGCATGATTTCTCGAAAACCATGAATCTCTCCCTTTCGCATTATTGGGTCTCCGGTTTTGAAGCGATCGGACAAGGGATAATCCCCGCCTACCGTCGCCTGGATGCACGTTTGGCGAAGCGGTTCACTATCGATGACCTGGATGGCCAGATTGCGTTGGTTTGGCAAAACCTCGGTGATTCCTATATCGAATTCAATGGCCGCAATCAGCCGGAAAATGAGTTTGATCGTCGAGCCTATGTGCATTTCCAGCTCGATTTCTAAATCGCCGCACACAAGCTGATTCATGACACGCTGGATTTATCTGTGTTGGCTTTTCTGCTCGCTCGCAATGCCAGCGAGCGCCAATGCTGTTGCGCATCTGATTCTGAGTGATGATGCCGCTGCTTATCAGGAAGTGGCGGCTTCATTTCGTACTGGAATCGGGCTGCAGCATGACGTCAAAGTCTGGAAATTGGCCGATCTTGGCATCGCCCAGGTACAGATGCTGACCCGAGGCAGCGATCTGGTCGTACCGGTTGGGGTCAAGGCAGCTCGTTTCGTGGCGGAACAC
>CAMDHJ010000065.1 GCA_945897865.1 Tepidiphilus sp. J10 | reverse complement strand
CGGGCGACTTCGCGGTTGAGTACGACATCATCGACCAGCAGGATCGGCGCGCCGCGTATCGGGGTGAAATCAAATTTCCGATTTTGCTGCAGGTCGCGATAGCGCCGATGCGCAGCGGCCATGCTGTCGCCAAGCAGCACTTCCAACAGGGCATCGTGCAGGCTGGATTCGCTGATCGGCTTGACCAGCAGATGTGCCAGACCCGCCGCAGCCATCTTCGGGTTGATCGTGTTATAACCACTGGCGGTGATCATCAGGATGGCCGGAATTTCACCAAGGTCGCCAGCGGCATGAATACGACGGCTGGTTTCAATGCCATCAATGCCCGGCATCAGCCAGTCGAGCAGAACCAGATGATAGGGGTCTGCCTTTTCTGCGGCGGTGCGCAGGCATTGCAGGCTTGCATCGCCGCTGGCGCAGGTGTCCACCCGCATGCCGAAATATTCCAGCATCTGACTGATCACCACGCGCGCGCTGGCATTGTCGTCCACCACCAGAACATGGCGACCAGCCAGATGATGCGAGAGTGGGTTGGCCACCGCCGGATGCGGATTGACGCCGAGCATGACATTGAAACTGAATTCGCTGCCTTGCCCCGGCATGCTGCTGACCTGGATCGTGCCACCCATCATTTCCACCAGTTGCTTGCAGATCGACAGGCCCAAGCCGGTGCCGCCGAAGCGGCGGGTGATGCTGTCGTCAACCTGGGTGAATGGGGTGAACAGATCGCGCTGACGTTCCGGCGGAATGCCGATGCCGGTATCGCGGATATTGAACTGCAGGCTGGTCTGACCATCGATTTCCTGCGCGCTGATCTTCACCACGACCTCGCCGGTTTCGGTGAACTTGATCGCGTTGTTGATCAGATTGACCAGGATCTGGGCCAGGCGCATCGGGTCGCCGACACACCAGCGGGTGACTTCCGGTTCAATCTGGAACAGCAGTTCGAGGCCTTTTTCCTGCGCTTTGTAGGCGACGACGCCGGAAACCTTGTGGATGACCTGATTGATGTCGAACGGAATCGATTCCAGCGACAGCTTGCCAGCTTCGATACGCGAGTAGTCAAGCACATCGTTGATCACCCCGAGCAGGGCATCGGACGACGCCAGCACTTTGTCCTGATAGTCGCGCTGCTGCGCATCCAGCCGGGTTTTCATCAGCAGCCGGCCGAGGCCGACGATGGCGTTCATCGGGGTGCGGATTTCATGGCTCATGCGTGCCAGGAAGTTGGACTTGGCGCGATTTGCCTGCTGTGCCTGCTGGTTCGCCTGATTCAGCGCCTGGGTGCGTTGCTGCACCAGCAGCTCAAGGTTGTCACGGTAATCCGCCAGTTCCCGATCCCGCGTCTGGACAGCTTCGATGAATTGGTTGAAGCCGCGCGCCAGACCGGCAATTTCATCGTTGCCATGCACAGCGGCGCGATCAGCCAGCGTCATGTCCGCCGCCATGCGTTGCATCAGGCTGTTGAGTTCTTCCACGGGGGCTGACAGACGCCGCACGACGCCGCGAGACAACCAGAGCGAAAGACTGAGCGCGAGCAGGGCGGCAATCGCGGTTTCCATGGCGGTGCGGGCAAAAGCCTGTCGCAACGGAGCGAGCGAGGCGACGAGTTCGATCGACGCCTCAACCGTGTTGCCTTCATTGATTGGCGCCCAGACGATCAGCATGTCTGAAGTGAAGAAATGGCCGCTGGGCTTGCCCGCACTCAATGGGTTAGGTATTTCCGCAGCGGCCGGGTGGCGGTCGTAGCGAGCGAAGATGCGGCCATCCTTCAAGCGCATGCGGGCGTGCTGGATGACCGGATTGGTCTTCACGGCGGCGAGCAGGCGATTCGCTTCGTAGCCATCATTGAAAGCGATGGCGGCTTCGCTGGTGGTTGCGATCAATTGGGCCTGGGCGGCCATGGATTCCGCCCACTCGAAACGGAGCAAGCGCTGCTGCTGGTAGGAAACCAGTAGAAACACCAGTACGGTGGCGAAGATCAGCGATACGGTGCTGAGCAGAACCATTTTGCCGCTCAGGGTGTCGAGCAGATGGCGCACGGGCGGCAGCGGCTTCATGGGATTGGCCTCATCGCATTGGCCTCATGGCTCGATGATCCGGGCAAGACGCAGCAACTGGGCGCTGAATTCAATACCTTGTTTTTGCGCCGCCTTGCGATTGATCAGGATGAGGATGCCGGAGCCATCACTGCGCAGACTGAATTCGACGATGCCGCCAGACTGGGCAAAACCTTCGATATCCGAGACCGTGACCATGTGTCGGCCTTGGATGCGACGCAACAGCGTCTCGACGTTGTCGGCTTCTGACTTGCCGACGAAGAGAAACTCGCACTCGCTGCTGTCAGCATTGCCGGCCAGTGTCTGCAAATCAACGCGGCGACCATCAGCCAGCGTCCTGGGCAGCTTCTCCACCGCATTGCCGAGTGGCGAATCGCCGAGGGTGCAGATGTTGATCGGTTTGCGCTTGTCAATGGCGCTGGCGCCGGCATTGGAGCTGGCATAGACGAACAGCGGCAGTTTGTAGAACAGCACCGCCTTCAGTGCCTGTTCCGAAACCGCCGGGGTTTGTGCCTTGGCCAGCAACGCAGCCAGCATCAGGGGCGCAAACAACAGCACGCTGATGAGTGAAACCACGTTCAGGCGAGCGACTACGGCTGCGATCAGAAGGGATACTCCAAGGAGAGTGTCCAGGTGCGGGGTTGCTGCGGCATGTCGACAAAAGTACCGGCACCGGCTGCCGTGTAATAGTGTTTGTCGAACAGGTTGTTGATGTCGAGCCAGGCGCTGGCTTTACCGTTGAGGAGTTTGTGCCAGCCGATATGCAGGTCGGTGATGGTGTAGCCTTTGGTCATCATCCGATTCGGCGCGGTCAGACGGACATCGTTGCTGGTATCGCCAATCCAGAGCACGCGCGGCGTGATGCTGAATTGATCGCGATAGCGAAACGTGGTGCCCAGCTTGAGTTTGTGTTCCGCCGCAAAGGGGATGTCGAATTCAGTGCCATTCGCGCTGGTGATAGTGCCCTTGATCCAACTTGCGCTGCCCCAAAGATCACCCGACCAGCCTTGGCCGAGTTGAAAACGATACTGCGCCATCAAATCCAGACCGGTGTGTTCTTCTTTGCCAGCGTTGATCTTCATGCGCGGGCCGATCAGCGTGGCACCTGGAATGCTTGTGGTGTCGTTGGCCATTTTGGGGCCGGTGATGATCAGATTCTCGATCCGACTGTGATAGGCGTTGGCAACCAGATTCAGCTCCGGTCGCAAGCGCCAGTCCCAGGTCAGGCTGAATGTTTTGGCTTCTTCCGGTGTCAGGTCGAAATTGGGCAGGCGAAACCCACTGTTGCTCTTGTAAGTGTTGGAAACGGTATCCCAAGTGAATGAGCCAAATGAACCCAGGCTTTCTTCCGGTGAGGGGGCGCGGAAGGCTTCGCCATACAGCAGCTTGAAATAGTGCTTGGGTTTGGGATGCCAGACCGCGCCCAGCCGCGCGTTGGTGCTGTTGCCATATTCCGATTGCCGATCATGCCGGATGCCTGCCATGGTGGAGAACTGCGGGCTCCATTCGGATTGCAACTGGGTATAGAAGGAATAGTTGTGAAAACTGGCGTCGTTGATGTTGATTGGCAGCGTGTCGCTGGTATTCAGATAGAACAAATTCTGTGCCGCCGGGTCGAGATCGTTGTTGTAAGGGCTGGGCAGGCTGCTTGCCTCAATCGCGTAATAATCCTGAAAACCTAGGCCGGCCAGCAGGCGGTGGCGATCATCGATTTTCCAGTTCAGGTTCTGCTCGATATTCAGCCGTTCACCGTGAACATAGGAGTAACCCGGGATGAAGCCGCTATAAATATTCACATAATTGGATTCGGGATCGATTTCCTGCTGTGAGTAATCCAGCACCAGTTCACCCGATAAACGGGGTGTCAGTTGGAAGCGGTACTTGCCGTAAATCGTATCGGTCGTGGTGTCCCAAATTGCATCTTCCCGATAAAACGCGGTGGCCGAGGTGTCACCCGTACTGGTCAGGCTGCGGAACTGGTTGCGGTAATAGCCGAAGGTCAGGTCATCGCCGACATCGAGACGGGCAAACAGGCTGTGGCTACTGATGTCGCCAACGTAGTCTTCCCGGTCGGCGGCAAGAGTACCGCCCGCATCGACCTTGGGAAAATCAGCCGGGAAATACTTGTCCAGCGGCGCTCGATCGGATTTTTGAATATGACCACCCATGCTCAACGCCAAATTGCGCTCGTTTCTTACGCTGGCGTTGATCGAAGCTTCGCGGCTGCCGAAGTTGCCGCCGCTGAGCGTGATCGATGCGCCCGGCGCATCGGCGGCTTTGTCGGTGATGATGTTGATGACGCCGGCGACGGCGTCGGCACCATACAGCGCGGCGGCCGGGCCGAACAGAATTTCAACTTGTTTGGCCGGGTAGAGCGAGAAGTTTTCGGCGATGGGAAAGGTGCCGCCCGCCGGGTGGCCGACGCGGACGCCATCGAGCATGACCAGCACCTTGTTGCTGCCGGCATAGCCTTGAACCGAGAAATTGTTATAGGCCGAAGACTTGGTGCCACGCATGAAATCGACACCGGGCAGGTCTTCCATCAAGTCAGCCAGATTGCGGTAGCGGCGTTGCCGAATCTGCTCGCGGGTAATCACCATGATGTGTGCCGGCGTCTGGCTGCGGGTTTCGGCCTGGCGCGAGGCGGTGATTACCGGGGTATTGATCAAATCTTCCAGTGACAGGTCGAGCAGGCGTGACAAGTCGGCGCTATCGATTGCCCATGCGGGGAAAGCGAACGCAAACAGGCAAGACAGTGTCAGGTAGCGGACTTTCATGATCCAACTTCACACTGGAACGAGACCATTTATTCCTTCACCAACTGGGTCAAACCGCCCATGTAGGGGCGCAGCACATCGGGAACGGTGACGCTCCCGTCCGGGTTCTGGTAATTCTCCAGAATCGCCACCAGCGTGCGGCCGACTGCCAGACCGGAGCCGTTCAGGGTGTGGATCAGTTCCGGCTTGCCGGCCTTGCCGTCCTTCACATCGCGGAAGCGCGCCTGCATGCGGCGCGCCTGGAAGGCTTCGAAGTTGGAACAGGACGAAATTTCGCGATAGGTGTTCTGCGCCGGCAGCCAGACTTCCAGGTCGTAGGTCTTTGCTGAAGAAAAGCCGATATCGCCACTGCACAGCGCCATGACGCGATACGGCAGGTCGAGCTTCTGCAGGATCGCTTCGGCATGGCCGGTGAGTTCTTCGAGTGCGTCGTAGGAGTCTTCCGGACGCACGAATTGCACCATTTCGACCTTGTCGAACTGGTGCTGGCGAATCATGCCGCGCGTATCGCGACCGTAGGAACCAGCTTCAGAACGGAAGCAGGGTGTATGCGCGACCAGTTTGATCGGCATGTTCTCGACCGGAATGATCTCGTCGCGCACGATGTTGGTGACCGGCACTTCGGCGGTCGGAATCAAATACATGCCGTTGCTCAGCTTGAACAGGTCTTCCTCGAACTTGGGCAGCTGGCCGGTGCCGCGCATCGAGTCGGCATTGACCAGATACGGTACATAAACCTCTTCGTAGCCATGTTCCAGAGTGTGCGTGTCGAGCATGAACTGGGTCAGCGCCCGGTGCATGCGCGCCAGCGAACCACGCATCAGCGCGAAGCGGCTGCTGGCAATCTTGGTTGCGGTGGGGAAATCGAGCAGTTCCAGGTTTTCGCCGACATCGACGTGATCCAGCGGTTCGTAGGCAAACTCGCGCGGCGTGCCAACGCGTCGCACTTCGACGTTGTCCTTTTCATCCTTGCCGACCGGCGTGGAAGCATGCGGCAGGTTGGGGATGTTCATCATGAAGCCGGCCAGGTCTTCCTGTATGCCAGCCAGCCGTTCCTCGCCCAGTTTGAGTTCTTCGCTCAGGCCGCCGACTTCGCTCATCAATGCGGTTGCATCTTCGCCTTTGCCTTTCGCCATGCCAATCTGCTTGGATAACTGGTTGCGGCGGGCTTGCAGGTCTTGGGTGCGGGTCTGGATTTCCTTGCGTTCAGCTTCGAGCGCTTCGATTGCCGCGGTGTCGAGCGTAAAGCCGCGGCTGGCCAGGCGTTGCGCCACATTGGTGAGATCTTTGCGGAGAAGTTGAATGTCGAGCATGGGTGTCAATAGCTGAATGAATTGAATGAATGCGGGCTGGATTGCGCTGTCACTTCTGCAGCAATGCCATTACGCGAAAGGCGTGATTCTAACCGCCCGGCTTAGTGTGCTTCCATGCTCAATCGCAGTGAAATGAAGGCGGCTTCCAGGTCTTCCAGGGCGGCGGTGCAGGCGGTCCAGTCACCACTTTTTGCGCAGGCTTCCGTCTCGCTGGCCAGTTCGGTCATTGCCGTCGCGCCCATATAGGCCGCCGCGCCTTTGATCTGATGCGACTGGCGTGCCGACTGCACGCCGTCCCGGCTTTCCACCGCCCTCGCCAGATCAGCCAGCAGGCCCTCCGTGCTGCTGACGAACAGGCGCAGCATTTCGTCGACTTGGCGTGCATCGTTGCGGCAGATGCGGCGCAGCTTTTCGATGTCATAACTATTGTTGGCCGCTACCTCCGGTCTGTTTGCTTCTGCTGCCTCGCCGCTGCGGACATGCTGCGGCAACCAGCGCGCCAGCGCCTGCACCAGGGCTTCCTCGGAGATTGGTTTGGCCAGATAGTCGTCCATACCGGCTTGCCGACAGATTTCGTCATAGCCAGCCATGGCATTGGCGGTGAGTGCAATGATCGGCAGCCGCTGCTTGCCCTGTTCAGTCTCGCGCCGACGCACAGCGCGTGTCGCGGTGAGGCCATCCCACTCCGGCATCTGGCAGTCCATCAGGACCAGATCAAAGTCGGCGTTTGCCAGCCTGTCGTAGGCCATTTTGCCGTCATCCGTCACTTCCACCGCCACCCCCAGGTTTTCCAGCATGAAACCGAGCAGCTTTTTATTGATCGGGTTGTCCTCCGCGACCAGCACCTTGACGCCGGGAAAACTGAGCGACTGCACGTTCGGGCCGGCATCGGCCCGACTTGGTCGCTGGACCGGCTGGATGAAAGGCAGTGGCAGACGCAAATGGAATGTGCTGCCTTGCCCCGGCGCGCTTTCCAGACTCAACTCGCCGCCCATCAACTCAGCCAGTTGGCGGCAGATGGTGAGGCCGAGTCCGGTGCCGCCATACTTGCGGCTGACGGTGCCATCGGCTTGCGCAAAGGCCTGAAATATGCGGCCCTGCGTCTCGCTGTCCATGCCGATGCCGCTATCGCTGACGCTGAACAGGAGTTCATTTTGGGTGTTTTCCGGGCAGGCGACTTGCAAGCGAATTTCGCCCTGGTCGGTAAACTTGAGTGCGTTGTCGAGCAGGTTGAGCAGAATCTGGCGCAGCCGCAACGGATCGCCGCGTACCCATTCCGGCAGGTTTTCGTTCCGCTCCAGGCGCAGTGCAAGGTTTTTCGAATCGGCGCGCGGGACATACAGATCAATGACATCTTTCAGCAAGCTGTAGAGATTGAAGTCGATGTTCTCCACGCTCAGACGTCCGGCTTCGATCTTGGAGAAGTCGAGCAGATCGTTGATCACGCCCATCAAGGACTCGGCCGAGCGGGCGATGGTCTGCGCGTAGTCATATTGGCGCGGGTTAAGCTGGCTGCCCAGCAGCAGTTGTGTCATACCCAGGATGCCGTTCATCGGGGTGCGGATTTCGTGGCTGACATTGGCGACGAATTGCGACTTCATTTCATTCGCGCGCATCGCAGCATCGCGCGCCGCTTTCAGCGCCGATTCCGTCTCCCGTTGCACCGAGATGTCGCGCATGATGGCCTGGATCACCGGCTCGCCATCGAAATTCATCGCATGCAGCGCGATTTCTGCGGGGAAGGTACTGTCATCCGGCCGGCGTGCGGTCCACTGAAAGAAGGCGTGCCCTTGTTCCACTGCTTGACGAATATGGCGGTCAGCAAGAAGGTAAGGCGGCGTGCCGCAAGGTTGTTGTTCGATGCCGAGATCTTCTGGCCGGCGGCGCAGAAAATCTTCCACACGGTCCATATGAAACATTTCCAGCGTGGCTGGGTTGCAGTCGGTAAATCCGTTGCGATCGAGGATGACGATACCGTCGGTATTGGTCTCGAACAGCGTCTGGAATTTGGTCCGCTCGCGCTCGGTGCTGGCCGCCAGCCGAGACGTGCGCTGCATTACCGTCACCGCGACCAGGCCGGCTGCCAGCACCGCGAGGGTGCCGAGAGAGATCATCAGGATGCGGGTACGGCTGTAATCGGCGCGTGCTTCGTCGGCGGCGAGTCGGGTCATTTCGCGTTGAATCTGGGTCAGCGCATCCAGTTCCTTGACCAGTTCACGCTGCATCGGAATGCCTTCGCGCTGCAATTCGTCGAAGGCGAGAAAGGTATAGCCCTCGACCGCCAGATCGACGGTGCGCACCATCACCGGCTGGTTGGCGCGGGTAAGCCGGTCGATCTGCGCCAGCACTGCCTTTTCGCGCGGACGTTGCAACAGGGGTTCTAGTTCAAGCCGGACTTGTTGGTAGGCTGAACCGAATTCATAGAAACGCAGCATTTCCTGATCTTTTTCGAAAGCATCGCCGGAAACCACGATGGTCAGCATGGAGATGGCGCGGTCGCGCAGGATGTCGCGCATCTGGTTGGCAAGCCGGCTTTTGACGCTGTTTTCCTGCACGATGGATTCGAGGTGCGCGTTGGTAGCCGCCAGTTGATGCAGGCCGAGAAAGATGACCGCCACGATCAGCGCGAGTGACAAGGCGAAGCCGGCACCGACAATGGAGATCAGTTTGCGTGGCAGGTATGCGATTCGGGCGGGCATGGACATTCCTGACGATGAGTGCGGCCATGTTAGCGCGCTGCTGTGACGCTGCGTATGGGTCTAAATGCCCATTCCGGAAGCCGATTCAGGCGCGCATGGTTTGACTATTTCTCAAGAAAATCTCCAACTGGACGAAAATGGATGTGATCAATTTTTCCGGCAATGCGGCTCTGCCGACGGTCAGATTGGTCTTGCAAACAGGATGAGGGATTTTCATGAGCAAACTAATTGTGTTGTGCGCCGGCGTATTGATGCTGTTCGCTTTCGTCTGGCAGGCACAGGCCAGTGATCTGGATGAAATCAAGGCGCGCGGCGTCTTGCGTCATCTTGGCATTCCCTACGCAAATTTCGTGACTGGCGCCGGCGATGGCTTGGACGTCGAAATCATCCAGCGCTTTGCCCGGCATCTGGGGGTGAAATACCAATACGTGGCCACCGACTGGAAGCGCGGACTGGGCGATCTCACCGGCAAAAAGATCGATCCGCAAGGCGGCAAACTGAAAGTGATCGGTGAGGTGCCGATGCGGGGTGACCTGATCGCCAATGGCCTCACCGTGTTGGCCAGCCGCAAGGCGTTGATTGATTATTCCGTACCGACATTTCCCAGCGGCGTCTGGCTGGTGGCGCGGGCGGAAGCGTCAATGAAGCCGATTTCCGCTAGCGGCAATCTGAACGATGACATTCGCCAGACCAAGGCGAAACTCTCGGGGACCAGTCTGCTGGTGATGGAAGCGACCTGCCTCGATCCCAATCTGTACAACCTGGCCGACAAGGGATACGACCTGCGTTATTACACCCGGAGTACCAATCTGAATGAAATGGTGCCGGCCATCCTGAATCGGGATGCGGAAACCACATTGCTGGATGTGCCGGATGCGCTGATTGCGCTGGAAAAATGGCCGGGCAGTATCAAGGTGATTGGTCCCATTTCGGAAAAGCAGCAGATGGGGGTTGGTTTTCGCAAGACTTCACCGAAGTTGCGTGCCGCGTTCGACCAATTTTTCACCCGGATGCGCAAGGACGGAACCTATAACGCGCTGGTGCAGAAGTATTACCCCTCGGCGTTGAGCTATTTCCCCGAGTTTTTCCAGGCTGAAGCGAAACCCTGAGCCGGGCATGAGCAGCGTCTCGTCGCGTCGATTCAATCTACCGCTTTGGCTGGTGGGTCTGTTCATTGCCTACTCGTTAATGCTGGTGTGGAGCAACTACCACGCCCAGCAGCAAATTCGTGCTTCCACGCTGCATGAATTCAATCTGCAGGCGGAAAAACGCGCTGCCGCACTGACTGATTTCTTTGCCACCCGGCGCGCCGATCTACTTGAACTGGCGGAATTGAATGAACTGGCTGGATTTTTCGCCAATCGCGATCTGCAGATGTCGATGGAATATGGGCTGCGCATCAATCTGTTGGCGATCGAAGCCGGTTTCCGGCGTGTGATGGCGCGCAAGCAGACGTCAGGCCGCGCCATTTATGACAGCATCATTCTGGTTGATCACGCCGGGCAGGTGCTCGCCAGCGCGGGCACAGGGCTGCCCGCCAACTTCGATGCGCGTGGCTTGCTGACGCGGGATCGTGATCAGGCCGAAACACGGCTCGACGCGGCAGCGCACCGGCTGGTGATCTTGGCGCCGGTTTTTTACAAGGACAAGCCTGTTGGACAGATCATCGCCTTCGCCAATATTTCACTGTTTGAACGTTATTACCTGCAAAGCAACCGTCTGGATGCCTGGAATGATGTGCTGGTTGACGCGCAAGGCGTGCCGGTGTTCGGCCTCTCGCCGCATCTGGTGGATGTGAAAAACGCGGAACCGGTCATACAGCAGATGAAAAGCGGCGCAATCCTGCAACTCGGCCCGGAAATTGCCTTCCCCGGTGAAGGCGTGCTGTTGGTGAAATGGGCGATCGAGGGTTCACCCTATCATCTGCTGACGCTGATTCCGCCCGACAAGCTGGATCAACGCCTCACTCCCCGGATTTACCTGATCGCGGCCGGTTCGGTGCCATTGATCGTATTGTTTGCATTGCTCTATTTTCGCCACATGCAGCAAATCAACCAGGAGTTGGTCAACCGTTATCAGGAGAGTGACCGCAAGCGTGACGAGTTGGCCGGGAAGTTTTCCGCGCTGGAGTTGGAGATTCAACGCCGCGAGGCGGTTGAGCGGGAGTTGCGCAGGCAGGGGCAGGAACTGGAAGATCGTTCACAGGAACTCCAGTCGGCCATTGCCGCAGCGTCGCATCTGGCGCGCTACGACAGCCTGACTGGCCTGAGCAACCGCATGATGTTCCGCGAGGCGTTGCAACACGCGATCCAGCGGGCGCAGCGTGATAACCGGCGTCTGGCCGTGCTGTTCCTCGATCTCGATCATTTCAAACGCATCAACGACAGTCTCGGCCACAGCATGGGCGATCGTCTGCTGCAGGAAATTGCGCAGCGGCTGGTGAGTTGTATTCGCGAGACCGACAACATCGAGTGCGCGGCGGATGACAGCAATGGCTGGCATGTGGCGCGGCAGGGCGGCGATGAGTTCACCCTGTTGTTGAACGATCTGGAACAGACTTTTGTTATCGCCCATGTGGCAAGCCGGATCATCGAGGCGATGACGGAGCCTCTGCTGGTGGCTGACCACAATCTGCAGATGACTTGCAGCATTGGCATCAGTGTCTACCCTGATGATGGCCTGGATGCCGACAGCTTGCTGAAGAATGCCAATACCGCGATGTATAGCGCCAAGGAAAGTGGCCGCAACAAGTATCAGTTCTTCGAGGCCGCGATGCAGGCCGGCATCATGCAACGGCTGGAACTGGACACCGACCTGGCGCAGGCGTTGGACAGAGGCCAATTGATCGTGCATTACCAGCCGATCGCCCACGCCGCCGATTGCCGGATTTTCGCCTGTGAGGCGCTATTGCGCTGGCATCACCCGACCAAGGGTTGGATACCGCCGAGTGAATTCATCCCGCTGGCGGAAGAGTCGGGGCAGATCATCCCGATCACTAATTTTGTGCTTGCCCATGCCGCCCAGCAGGCACGTCACTGGCTGAACAGCGCTGGCTGGACGCCACGCATCGCGGTCAATCTGTCCGGACGCGTGCTTGATCTGGTCGATGTGCCGCTGATGATTGCCAGCGCGCTTCGCGCCGGACCGGCAAACACGGCCTGGTTGGAACTTGAACTGACCGAAAGTACCTTGATGCAGAAGTACGACAGCGTGCGCGGCATTCTGGATAGCTTGCGCAAACTCAATGTCAGCATTTCGATTGATGACTTTGGCACCGGCTATTCCTCGCTGGCTTACCTGAAGGTTTTTCCCATCGATACGCTGAAGATCGACCGTTCCTTTGTCATCGACCTGCCGCACGACAGTGACAGCACCGCCATCGTGCGCGCGATCATCGCACTGGCGCATTCGCTGAATCTGGAAGTCATCGCCGAGGGCGTCGAAACCGAAGACCAACTGGTGTTCTTGAATGCCGCCGGCTGCGAATATGTCCAGGGGTATCTGATCGGAAGACCAGCCGCCGTCGAAATGCTGAGCATTGTCGCGGCCTAAGACTTGGGGGATCGGATTGGTTCCGCTCGCGATAAGTAGTGATGCGTGATTTCCCCCCTTTTGAAAAAGGGGGGTTAGGGGGGATTTGTGGGGCATCCGCGGAGGGCACCGTTGTCAACCCCCCCCCTCAATCCCCCTTTACAAAGGGCAAAGGGGGAAGCAACCCCGTCCAACGGCCTGGGACCGCCTGCTGCACTCAAGTAAGTGCCATTCCCCCCGGCCCCCCTTTGGAAAAGGGGGGAGTCCTCACGGAGGCTACTGCGCCTTGGTAATCCTCCGTTACGAGAATTGAGCCTTCGGAATTGCTGGCACGTGGTCCCGCTGAAGTCGGTTCAGTCTTGTCTTGCTTCGATTTCGAACACATTGTCTTGGTAGGGATGCTTGCCGTGCAGCCCTGCCCATAAACTGGCGAGCGGATAGGCCAACAAGAACAAGCCGCCCCAACGTTCGTATTGCGCGACATGCACGCGTTCATGCCGTCGCGTTTGCACCAGCGCCGCGCTGGATTGCGCCAGCACGACATGGCCGAGCGTAATCGCCGCCACCGGGCCGGAAAATGGCAATTGTCTTGCCAGCAACCAACCCGGTAAACCGCCACTGACTTCCAGCACACCGCTGTGCCAGCTCGCATGGCCTCGACCCGTGCCGCGCCCCAAAAGAACCGAGGTGGCAAGAAGCAGGCCGAGCAGGCTGGCAGGTGCGGCCCAGAGATAGACCAGCCGGTTCCTTCTCAAATCTGTGCTGCTTTGAAGGTGTTGCAGACGGCGGGGTCGCCGCTTTCGATGCCGCGCTTGAACCAGCGCACGCGCTGCACTGAGCTGCCATGGGTAAAGCTGTCCGGCACAACGTGGCCCTGCGATTGCTTCTGCAAACGGTCGTCACCGATTGCACTGGCGGCATTCAGGCCTTCATCGACGTCTCCCGCCTCCAATACCTGGCGCGTGCGGTCAGCGTGATGTGCCCAAACGCCGGCGAAACAATCCGCCTGCAACTCCAGTTTGACCGACAGCTGGTTGGCGCGGGTTGAATTGCTGCGTTGGCGTTCCGCCTGGACTTGATCGGAAATGCCGAGCAGGTTCTGCACATGATGGCCAACTTCATGGCCGATCACATAAGCCTGCGCGAAGTCGCCCGGGGCGCCGAAGCGGCTACCCAATTCCTTGAAAAACACCAGATCGATGTACACCTTGTTGTCGCCCGGACAGTAGAACGGACCGGAAGCCGACTGGCCCAGGCCGCAAGCGGTATCGGTGGAGCCGGAAAACAGCACCAGCTTGGGGTCTTCATAGGTTTTGCCTGATTTGGCAAACAGCATGCGCCAAGTATCTTCGGTATCGCCGAGCACATGACTGACAAAGCGCGCGGCCTCGTCATCCGCCGGCGGTGGCGGTGCGCTCCGGGTTTGCGCGGTCGGCG
The DNA here is from genome assembly GCA_945897865.1 of Tepidiphilus sp. J10. Lineage (GTDB taxonomy): Bacteria > Pseudomonadota > Gammaproteobacteria > Burkholderiales > Thiobacillaceae > PFJX01. The sequence goes on along the minus strand of CAMDHJ010000065.1, from coordinate 7,105 downwards.
GGTTCAGACCACCGGTCAGGTTCAACACGATGTTCGGGTCCACCCCAAGCAACATCGCGATGACCGCGATGACCACGGTACCCAGACCGATGCTGCGACCGCCGATTCTTCCACCACCAGCCTGACCGCGACGATCTTCCACATTTTCGCTGGCACGACTGCGACTCCAACGCATGACTGACTCCTGATGATGTTGAAAGTGAGTGGATGGAAAGATGAATCTGGCCCAAACCATTGTACCGAACGCATATGCGTTGAACCCTGAACCATCGGTTGTCATCAAGTGTTAACGGCGGTCAGATTGCGTGGAAATGTGGTTTTAACCTAGGTTAATCAAATTTCCAGCCGATAGCCGATGCCTGATACCGTCAGCAGAAATTGCGGCCGCGCCGGTTCTGCTTCCAATTTGCGGCGCAGGCCGGCCATGAACACGCGCAGGTAGTGGATGCGGTCGACATGCGATGGGCCCCAGACTTCTTTCAACAGTTGGCGATGGGTCAGCACGCGGCCGGCGTGGGTGATCAGCACAGTCAGCATGCGGTACTCGATCGGCGTCAGATGAACCACTTCGCCGGCGCGGCTGACCGTGCGATGTGCCAGGTCGATGCGCAGGTCGCCGAATTCGATCAGGGATTTGCCCCTGTCCTCGATACGAACCACCCGGCGCAGCAGCGCGCGCAGGCGGGCGATCAGTTCCGGCACGCCAAACGGTTTGGTGAGATAGTCGTCGGCGCCAGCGTCGAGGGCGGCGACTTTCTGGGTTTCTTCGCCGCGCGCGGACAGGATCAGGATCGGCATTGCGGTCCAGGCACGCAGATCGCGAATCACATCAAGGCCGTCGCGGTCGGGCAGGCCAAGGTCGAGGATGATCAGTTCCGGCTGGCGGGTGGCGGCTTCGATCAGGCCGCGCTCGGCATTTTCTGCCGGCCAGACATGGAAGCCGGAAGCGCCGAGTGCGCTTTGCACGAAGCGACGGATTTCCTTGTCGTCCTCGATCAGTACCAGGTTGATGGCGGCTTCACTCATGGGGTTATCTTTACGGCTCATCCTTGATCGCCGGTGGATTGCCAACGGGCAGCGTGAACACGAAGCAGGCGCCACCTTGAGCTTGGTTGTGAGCCTGGATGTCGCTACCGTGCGCGACGACGATGGCGCGCGCGATGGCGAGGCCAAGGCCGACGCCGACGACATTGCTCTCCTCTTTGCCTCGGGTGAATTTTTCGAAGATGGCCTGCTCCATGCCAGGTGGCAGGCCCGGCCCGTTGTCGCACACCGAGACCTCGACTGCAGCTCCGGCAACGCGGGCGGAGATTTCGATGACGCTGCCTGGTGGCGTGTATTTAGCGGCGTTTTCCAGCAGGTTGTTGAACACCCGTTCCATCAGCACCGCATCCAGTTCGAGCACCGGCAGATCGCCCGGTAGATCGATGCGCACGCTATGGCCCCCGAGCACTGTTGCACGCGCCTGCAGGGCGGCGCCGACGGCGTCTTCCAGCGGCTGCCATTCGCGCTTGAGCGCAACCTTGCCGGCTTGCAGACGGGCCATGTCGAGCAGGTTGTTGACCTGCGCGCTGGTGCGCATGGCCTGCTCGCGGATCGCGCCGGCGAATTCCTGATGCTGCGCTTCCAATTTTGGTTCGATCAGCATCATTGCATCGATCAGCCCCACCAGCGCGGTCAGCGGTGTGCGCAAGTCGTGCGAGATGCTGGACAGCAGGCCATTGCGCAGGCGCTCGGATTCCATGCTGACCAGGGCTTCCTGTGCGACGGTGATGTAATGCACCCGCTCCAGCGCAATGCCGATCAGTGCGGCGAAGGTATCCAGCAGACGCTGCTGCTCCGGAGTGAGCAGGCCGCCTTCCTGTCGCGGGGCGATGGCCATGACGCCACGCACGCGCATGGTCGCCTTCAGCGGCACATAGAGATAGTGGCTGGCTGGCAGGGTATCGGTGCCGCAGCCAGCCGATTCGCCGTGATCCAGCGCCCATTGCGCAATGCCCAGGTCGAGCACATCGCCGCGTTCGATGGTGACCGGCAATTTACCCTTGTCGTCCGGCAGCAGCAGGTGGGCATGCACGCCGAAGGTGGAGGAGACGAAGCGGTCGCCCATTTCTTCGATCTGCTCCAGCACCAGCGCACTGGACAGTTCGCGCGCCATTTCGTAGAGCGCGCGCATGCGGCGTTCGCGGCTTTCCGCCACTCTCGCCTGGAAGCTCAGGCCAGTGGTCAGGTGAGCGATGGACAGTGCGACGGTCAGCATGACGCCGAAAGTCACCAGATATTGCGCATCACCTACGGCGAACGTCAGATGTGGCGAGACGAAAAAGAAGTCGAACGCAGCCACCGAGGCTACTGCGGTGAGCAGCGCCGGGCCACGTCCGAGCTTGATCGCTGCAAACAACACGGCAAGCAGGAACAGCATGACGATGTTGGCTGGTTCAAGCACATCACGCAGCGGCGTGGCTAACAGTGAAACGGCGATGACGGCGGCAATCGCCAGCGCGTAGCTGCGCCAGTCAAACTTCTTGTGCGCTGCATTCGGCGCCGGCTCGACTTGCGTCGGTTCAGCCGTTTCGCTGCCCGCGTTGTTACTCAACTCAACCAGGATCAGGTCGATGTCCGGCGCGATGGCACCCAGGCGGGTGCTGAAACGGCGCTGCCAGGGAAAGCGGTAAGCGCTCCACCCGACCGAGCGGCGGCCGAGCACGATCTTGCCCAGGTTGTGATCGCGCGCGTAGGTCAGCGCCACCTGCGCGGCATCTTCGCCCGGCAACGTCGCGGTCTTCGCGCCCAGGTCGGTGGCCAGCTTGAGGATCTTCAGCAACTGCGTGCGGCGCGCTTCCGGCAGGCGCAACAACTTGGGCGTTTCGACATAGATGACGTGCCAGGGCACATCGAACTGCGCCGCCAGTCGGGCGCCATTGCGCACCAGTTTCTCGCCGCCCGGCTCCGGGCCGATGCAGACCAGCAGCGAATTCTGCGTTGGCCAGACTGTGGATACCGACTGATCGCGCCGGTAGGCCACGACGTCCTCGTCAACCCGGTCGGCGGTGCGGCGCAGCGACAGTTCGCGCAGGGCGAGCAGGTTGCCTTTGCGGAAGAAATTCTGGATCGCACGTTCCGCCTGTTGCGGCAGGTAGACCTTGCCTTCCTTCAGGCGCTGCAGCAGTTCATCCGGTGGCAGATCGACCAGCACCACCTCGTCGGCCATATCGAACAGGCGATCCGGCAGCGTTTCCCATACCTTGATGCCGGTAATGCCGCTGACCACGTCGTTCAGCGTTTCCAGATGCTGCACATTGACCGTGGTGTAGACGTCGATGCCGGCGGTGATCAACTCCTCCACATCTTGCCAGCGTTTCGGATGCCGCGAACCGGCTACATTGGAATGCGCTAGTTCATCGACCAGCAGCAAGCCCGGCTGGCGCGCCAGCGCCGCGTCGAGATCGAATTCCTTGAGCACGCGGTTTTTGTATTCGATGACCTTCGGTGGCAGAACTTCCAGCCCCTGCAACAACGCGGCAGTTTCCGAGCGGCCATGCGTCTCGGCCACCCCGACCACGACATCCACGCCCTGCGCCCGCAACTGCCGCGCCGCTACCAACATGGCGTAAGTCTTGCCGACACCCGGGCTGGCGCCGAAGAAGATCTTCAGCTTGCCGCGCGCGTCACGGGCCTGCTCGGCTTCCAGTTTTGCCAACAGCGCGTCGGGGTCGGGGCGGGTGGGTGGAGCGTTCGCGGCCATGAGTTCAGTGTAGTTTCAGAGGCCATCGATAACATGCGGTCTGCAAATGCGCTGATGGCGAGCACGGCGTGCAGGCGTTACAACCAAAGCCTATTACTTGGCGCATCAAGAAGGCGTAAAGATTGAATCAAGGCTTTGACTACTACGGTCAAGTCAGACATTGCATAATGTCCATATTATGGATATTCGTGATGCATACTTCGACAGGAGAATTCCCCATGACCATGCACGTAAATCTCTCTCCCGAGATGGAGGGCTTCATCAAAAGCAAGGTGTCCAGTGGCTTTTATGGTAATGCGACGGAAGTGATCCGCGATGCCATTCGTCGCATGCAGGCCGAAGAAAGCCGCATTGCCGCATGGCAGGCAGCCATCAAGCAAGGCGACGATCAGCTCGATCGCGGCGAGGGAATCGTCTACACCTCCAAGACCCTGAACGACATCACCGAAAGCGCCATCAGCGCCATGCACAGCCGCCAGACGATGGACCCCGATGTCCTTCCGTAAGGTCGCAGCCCTTAATCTATCCCCACGAGCACGCCAGGACTTCATCGACATCCTGCGTTTTACCGGCGAAACGTGGGGCCAGAACCAGCTTCTGAACTATCGTGACAAGATCAACGATGCGCTCCAGGCGATCAGCCACAACCCGCAACTGGGTCATCGCCGCGACGACTTGCCGGCGACACATCGAGTTAATCTGGTCGGAGTGCACGTCATCGTCTATCGCACCGACGCCGACAGCATTGGCATCGTGCGCATCCTGCACCAGCGCATGAGTTTGGCCAGGCATCTTTAAACCTTTGGAATCATGTGTTTTGCACGGCAGCTTGTTCCGGTTGAAGCCTGCACATGCTAGAAGAAGCCAAGAAAAAACAAGGAACGTCGCTCAATGGCCCTACATCCAGATTTTCCCCGCTCGCCCTACGCGACCCTCCCGCCAGACCTGCGCTGGTTCCCGGCAGCGGAAGAGTTGCGCAGCACCGCCTATGAAAAGCTGCTGCCACCTTTGGTGGCCAATGTGCGCGAAGAGGTCAAAGCCTGGCGCGACTCCGGCTACGCTGGCGCCTCGGCCACGTCGCGCGCCTTGCTGGCCTGGTGGTTCGATACCGATCATCTGATTGAGCAAGCGGACGGCACATCAAGCCAGTTCCGCTACTACTTCGCCCAGCGTGAAGCGGTCGAAACCGTGATCTGGCTTTATGACGTGCACGGTGCGCGCGACAAGTTCGACCTGTTGCGCTTCGACGCCTCCGGCGCGGTATCCAGCAACATGTTCGACGAGGACTGGCCACGATTCGTGGTCAAGATGGCCACGGGTGCTGGCAAGACCAAGGTGCTGGCGCTGCTGATCGCCTGGTGTTACTTCCACAAGCGCTATGAGGCGGATTCGACGCTGGCGCGCAACTTCCTGCTGATCGCGCCCAACATCATCGTGCTGGATCGCCTGCGCGCCGACTTCGACGGGCTGCGCATCTTCTTCAACGATCCGGTGCTGCCGGACAACGGCCATGCCGGGCACAACTGGCGCGACGACTTTCAGATGGCGCTGCACATTCAGGACGACGTGCGCATCGTTCGCCCGACCGGCAACCTTTTCCTGACCAACATTCACCGTGTCTACCTCGGCGAGGTGCCGGAACCTTCGCTGGAAGATGACGACCTGCGTGACTACTTCCTGGCCCCGTTCGGGGCCAAGCCCGTCGGCAAGACCACGGACAGCAACACCGACCTGGGCGAGATCGTGCGCGAGATCGATGAACTCGCCGTGTTCAATGACGAAGCGCACCACATCCACGACAACCGCCTGGCCTGGTTCCAGTGCATCCAGGACATTCACCATCAACTGCTGCAAAAGGACCTGCGTCTGTCGATCCAGGTGGATGTAACGGCCACGCCACGCCACGACAACGGCGCGATCTTCGTGCAGACCGTGAGCGACTACCCGCTGGTCGAGGCTATCGCCCAGAACGTGGTCAAGCATCCGGTGCTGCCGGATGCCGGCAGCCGCGCCAAGCTCAGCGAGCACCAAAGCCCGATCATCACCGAGAAATACGCTGATTATTTGCAACTCGGCATCGAGGAATGGCGCAAGAGCTACGCCGAACACGAAAAACTGGGCAAGAAAGCCGTGCTGTTCGTGATGGTGGACGACACCAAAAACTGCGACATCGTGGGCGAGTATCTGCAAAGGATTTGTCCCGAGCTGCAAGATGGCGTGCTGGTCATCCACACCAAGAACAACGGCGAGATTTCCGAGGCGGCCTCCGGCAAGAGCAAGGAAGAGCTGGAGCTGTTGCGCAAGCAGTCGAATGAAATCGACACCTGGAAATCGCCTTACAAGGCGATTGTCTCGGTGCTGATGCTCAAGGAAGGCTGGGACGTGAAGAACGTCACCACCATCGTCGGCCTGCGCGCCTATGCCGCCAAGAGCAACATCCTGCCGGAGCAAACCCTTGGGCGCGGCCTGCGCCGCATGTATTTCGGCAGTGACCAGCGCGAGACCGTCTCGGTCATGGGCACGCCCGCCTTCATGGACTTCGTGGAATCCATCCAGAACGAAGGCGTCACCTTCGACCGTGTGCCGATGGGCGGCGCCGGTGGACGGCAACGGCAAGACTCGCTGGTCGTCGAGGTCGAAACCGAATCGCCCGAAAAAAACATCGACGAACTCGACATCGCGGTGCCGCGCCTGACCCGGCGTTTCAACCGGGAATTCAAAGACCTGACCGAGCTGGCGCCCGAACACTTCGGCAACCCCAAGCTGCCGATCAAGGCCTTCTCGCCGGAAGAAACCCGCGAGATCGTCTTCAAGACCATGCTCGAAGGCGAGGTCGATCACACCATGCTGCTGGATGGCAGCGGGCCTGGCGATTACCGCTCCGTGGTGGCGTTTTTCGCCCGGCAACTGCTCAAGGATTTGCGCCTGGTCGGCGGCTACGACCAGCTCTATCCCAAGGTCAAAATCTTCCTCCGCGACCACCTCTTTACCGGTCCGGTCGATCTGGAAGACCCGGTCATCCTGCGCAACCTGTCCGAACCGGAAGTCGGCAAGCTGGTGTTCGATCGCTTCCGCGCCGCCATCAACACGCTGACGATTTACGAAGGCGGCAGCTCGCGCATCGACGGGCACATTCGGCTGCGCGACACCCGGCCGTTCCGAACCGAACCGCGCGGCTTCGTCCAGGCGAAGAAATCGGTGTTCAACCGCATCGTCGGCGAGGCCAATGCCGACGGCCTGGAACTGGCCTTTGCCGCGTTCCTGGAAGCCGCGCCCGATGTGCAGGCCTTCGGCAAGAACTACATGGCGGTGGGCTTCAAGATCGAATACGTCAAAGCCAACGGCGAGGTGTCCACCTAC
>CAMDHJ010000064.1 GCA_945897865.1 Tepidiphilus sp. J10 | reverse complement strand
TGGCGCTGGCGCCACCAGCGGAAGCCATCGAGTTCCTGATCCAGCGTGGCTACTCACCGGCACAAGCGGCGCGCGCGCTACCCGCCGCGCGCGGCCTGCTCGACAAAGTGCTCAACGCCCGCCCCGGCCCGATGATCACCACCTTTCATGGCTGGTTCTTCCATCTGCTGGCGCGCGCGCCGTTGTCGTTGCGACCGCCCGGCGAATTGCTGGAACAGACCGCGCTGCTGCGCCAGGAAGCCTGGCTTGCTTACACCGCCGACCTCGGCCGCGCGCGTGGTGGCAAGGAGGAAACCGCGTTCGCCGAACTGACCGCCGAAGTCTCGCTCGACAGCGCGCACAAGCTACTCGACGTGCTGCTCAACAACCGCGCCGAATGGTGGGCAGCGTATCAACATGCATTCGAGGAGGCTGATACTGAAGCAGCCATCGCCGCCGCCTGCCGCGACCTGGAAGCCTGCCTGGGCCTGAACGAAACGGACGATCCGCGTGCCGACCTGTTCGCCGCGCCCGGATTTCAGCCCGACCTGGCCGCCTATTTCAGTCTGCTGGCGAAAGAAGGCGCGGCGCTGAAAACCGAAGCCAAACGCTTTGCCGCGCTGGAAAACTGCCTGCAAGCGCTGCCCGACACGCAAGCCGCCTTCGCTGCGCTGAGCACCTGCCTGCTGACGCAGGAAAACAGCGCCCGCAAGCTGAAGGCCTCTCAAACCATGGACAAACGCCTGGGCCCGGCCGACGCCGCGCGCTTCCTTGAATTGCACAGCCAGCTTGCCGCACAGCTGGAAGCTGCCGTCGCCCGCTTGGCTGACCAGCGCGCGCTGCGCCTGAACCGGCTCGGCCTGACTGCCGGCGTCGCCTATCTGGCCACCTATCAGCGTCTGAAAGCGGAACGCGGCGCGCTCGATTTCAATGACGGCGAGCTCGAAACGCTGCGCCTGCTCGACGACGACGAAGCCGCCGCCGCCGTGCTGATCAAGCTGGATGCGCGCTGGAAGCACCTGTTGCTGGACGAGTTTCAGGACACCAACCCGCTGCAATGGCGCATCCTGCGCACCTGGCTGGAAGCTTACGGCAGCGATGGCGAGCGTCCGACCATCTTCCTGGTTGGCGATCCGAAACAATCGATCTATCGCTTCCGTCGCGCCGAGCCACGCCTGTTCGACGCTGCGGCAAGCTGGCTGGCCAGCCGCTTCGATGCCCGCAATTTCCCGCAGAACCAGACCCGGCGCTGCGCCCCGCGCATCATCGAATGGGTCAACCAGGTATTTTCGGCGCGGCCTGACTACCCGATCTTCGCGCCGCACAGCGCCTATCAAACCGGCCTGCCGGGCTGGTGCGAAGTTGCGCTGCTTGCTGCAGCAGGCACAGAAACCGAAGCCATCCCCATCCCTTTCCGCAATCCGTTGACCACACCGCCACCGCTGCAAATACCCGCCCGCGTGGCGGAAGCCGCCTGGGTCGCTGAGCGGATCAATCAGATCGTCGGCCATTTGCAGATCAACGACACGCCGCCCCGCCCCGCCCGCTATGCCGACATCCTGCTTCTGTACGCCAACCGGCGCGAGCTGGACGTGTTTGAAGACGCCTTTCGCCAGACCGACATTCCGTACATCGGCGACCGTCGCGGCGGCCTGCTGGAAACGCTGGAAGCCGATGACCTGCAACGCCTGCTGACCGTGCTGGTGACACCGTTCGACGACCTGGCGCTGGCGCAAAGCCTGAAGTCGCCGCTGTTCGGTTTTGCCGTTGACGACCTGAAAACCCTCGCGCGCGGCGACGGCCCCTGGTGGCAACGCCTGCTCGACTGGGCCGCGCAAGACGATTCACCGGAGCGCGTCCGGCATGCCGCGCACCTGCTCGTCGACTGGCGCGGCCGGGTTGGCACGCTGCCGGTACACGACTTGCTCGACCGGATTTTTCATCAAGCCGATGTGTTGCAACGCTACGCAAACGCCGTGCCGGCGCGGCTGCGCCCGAGCGTGCTGGCCAATCTGCAAGGCTTGCTCGAACTCTCGCTGGCGCATGAAGGCGGCCGTTATCCCAGCCTGCCCCGCTTCCTCGATGAACTACGGGAATTACGCCAGCAGGCCAGCCTGAGCAGCGGCGACGGCCCGGATGAACCTTCGCCGGCGAGCGGCGATGCCGTCCGCATGCTCACCATTCACAGTGCCAAGGGATTAGAAGCGCCGATCGTGTTCCTGCTCAAGGCCGAACAGAAAAGCCGCCCGGATGACCCCTATGGCGCGCTGATCGACTGGCCGCCGGAGGCGGACAAACCGATGCATTTCTCGCTGCATGGCGGCAAGGAATGGCGCGGTACCGGCCGCGAGGCATTGTTTGGGCAAAGTCAGGAGCAGGCCGCGCGCGAACGCCTGAATCGGCTCTATGTGGCGATGACGCGCGCGCGCCAGGCCTTGTTCATTTCCGGCCTCGGCGAGGCAGAAGCCGAAGCAGAAAACTGGCTGCAAATCGCCCACACGGCGCTGCAGCAAGCCCGCTTCGATGGCATGGCAGAAATGGATTGGACAACATCGGGCGACGACATCCGCAACAGCGTTCCCGAACCGCTGCTCGGGGCACCGCAGGCCCCGATCCCTGCTATCGGCAATCGTATCGACATCGGTGGACCAGAAGCCGAGTTTGGCATTCAGGTGCATGCCTGGCTGGAAGGGCTCTGCGCCGGCTGGTCGCGCGAAAAATTGCTGGCGGTGGTGGCACACGCCGCCGACCGGGCCGCACAAGTCGAAGCCGTTGCGCAGCGCATTTTCAGCATCGCCGAACTCGCTCCGGCGTTCGACCCGGGCCAACATCTGCGCGCCTGCAACGAACTCGAATTCCTCGACATCAACGGCCGCATCGCGCGCATCGACCGGCTGGTGGAATTTGAATCCGAAATCTGGATCGTCGATTACAAGACCGGCGGTCTGTCAGAGCCTGATCTGATGCGGCGCGCCGAACCGCATCGGGAACAGATGGAGGGTTACCGCGCCGCCGCGCTCAACCTGTACCCCGGCAAACCGGTACGCATAGTGCTGGCGTTTGGCGATGGTCAGGTTTACTGGATTGATCCTTGAGACTGCGGCCAGCCTTTAGGTGCGAATTTATTCGCACAATCAACCGCATGCATGCGAATGAATTCGCACCTACAGCGTGATGCAAGCTTGCGGGGCCGTTTCAACCCTGCCGATATTCCGTTGCCAGACGCGCGTAATTCGCCGCCTGATAGGCAAAATAATCCAATTCCTCATCACTCAGCCGCCGCACTTGCCGGGCCGGGCGGCCGAGGTAGAGCCAGCCGCTTTGCAGTACCCGGCCTTCCGGCACCAGGCTGCCGGCGCCGAGCAATACGCGCGGTTCAAGTATTGCGTTGTCCATCACCAGCGAGCCCATGCCGATCAGGCATTCATCGTGAATCCGGCAGCCATGCAGGATCACGGCGTGGCCGATGGTGACATCGCGGCCGATGTTCAACGCCGCGCCAGCGGGATTGCGTGCGCTTTTGTGGGTGACATGCAGAATCGAGCCATCCTGCACGTTCGAGCGCGCGCCGATGCGGATGCTGTTGACGTCACCACGTATCACCACGCCAGGCCAGATCGAGGCTTCGTCGTCGATCTCAACGTCGCCGATGATCGTTGCGCTGGCGTGAACGAACACATCACGGCCCAGTTTTGGGGTCATGCCCCGGTAGGTTTCTATGCTCATCGCTCGCAACTTTCGGGCTGGAAATAATTCAGAATGGCGCCAAAGTATATAAGCCCGACCTGCCCACCATTACGGAACCCGCCATGAATCCCCTGCTCGACTTCTCCGGCCTGCCGCGTTACAGCGAAATCACACCCGAACACGTCACACCCGCCATTGATGAACTGCTGGCGCAAGGCCGCGCCGTCGTGGCACAGGCGACCGATGCCGCGACGCCCGCCACCTGGGCCGCATTCGTCGATCCGATGGACGACGCCTATGAACGCCTGTCACGCGCCTGGGGTCAGGTTTCGCATTTGCATTCGGTGCTGGACAGCCCGGAACTGCGCGAGACGTATAACGCAAACCTGCCCAAGATCACCCAGTTTTACGCTGAACAGGGCCAGAACCTGGCGCTGTTCCACAAATACAAGGCGCTCGCCGCCTCGGCCGAATTTGCCACTTTGTCCGCCGCGCGCAAGAAGATCGTCGAAAACGAACTGCGCGATTTCAAGCTCGGTGGCGCCGATCTGCCGGAAGACCAGAAACCGCGCTTCATGGCGATCCAGGAGGAACTCTCCAAGCTGTCCGCCAAGTTCGAGGAAAACCTGCTCGATGCGACCAATGCCTGGTCGAAATTCATTGAGGACGAGAACGACCTGCGCGGACTGCCCGATGACGCCAAGGCGATGTTCAAGGAAATGGCGGAGGCCGACGAAACCTGTGCCGGAAAAGCGGGCTGGAAGCTGAACCTGCAAGCACCGTCGTTCATGCCAATCATGCAGTACTGCGAAAACCGTGCCCTGCGCGAAGAGATGTACCGCGCCTACACCACGCGCGCCTCCGAATTCGGTGCCACCGAACTGGACAACACCGAACTCATCGCGCGCATTCTCGAACTGCGCCATGAAGCCGCCCAGATGCTGGGCTTCAATGCCTACGCGCATGTCTCGCTGGCCGCCAAGATGGCGGACACGCCGGCCGAAGTGCTCGATTTCCTGCATGAACTGGCGCATCGCGCCAAGCCGTATGCCGAAAAGGACATGGCAGAACTGCGCGAGTTTGCCGCCAGGGATCTTGGCCTGCCCGACCTGCAAGCCTGGGATATTTCGCTGGCCAGCGAGAAACTGCGCGAAGCGCGCTACGCCTATTCTGACCAGGAGGTGAAGCAATATCTGCAGGAGCCAAAGGTGCTGGCCGGCCTGTTCCGCGTCATTTCCACCTTGTATGGTCTGGAAATCCGGCCCGACTCGGCGCCGGTCTGGCATGAGGACGTCAAGTTCTTCGCGCTGCACGATGCCAACGGCGAACTGGTCGGCCAGTTCTATCTGGACATGTATGCCCGTGACACCAAGCGCGGCGGCGCCTGGATGGATGATGCGATCACCCGGCGGCGCATCGAATCCGGCATCCAGACACCGGTTGCCTACCTGAATTGCAACTTCACCCGCCCGGTCGGCGGCAAACCGGCGCTGTTGACCCACGACGACGTCATCACGCTGTTCCACGAGTTCGGCCACGGCCTGCACCATCTGCTGACCAAGGTGGAAGACCTCGGCGTTTCCGGCATCAGCGGTGTCGAATGGGACGCGGTCGAACTCCCGTCGCAGTTTATGGAGAACTTCTGCTGGGAATGGGATGTGTTGAAGCACATGACCGGCCACGTCGACACCGGCGCAGCGTTGCCGCGCGAACTGTTCGACAAGATGCTGGCGGCGAAAAACTTCCAGGCCGGCATGCAGACGCTGCGCCAGATCGAGTTTTCCTTGTTCGACATGCACCTGCACTTCGACCTGAAACCCGGCCAGACCGCGCTCGACCTGCTGCGCGAGATTCGCCAGAAGATCGCGGTGATCGTGCCGCCGGAATACAACCGCTTCCCGAACAACTTCTCGCATATCTTCGCCGGCGGTTACGCGGCGGGTTACTACAGCTACAAATGGGCGGAAGTGCTGTCCGCCGATGCCTACAGCCTGTTCGAGGACGAAGCCGAAAAAGGCACTTGGGGTGTGCTCAACCCGGAAGTCGGGCATCGTTTCTGGAGCGAAATCCTGGCCCAGGGCGGCGCCCGCCCGGCAATCGAATCGTTCAAAGCCTTCCGCGGCCGCGAACCCACCATCGACGCGCTGTTGCGGCATAACGGCATGGCGTAGGCGGTGCCGCCGCGCAGCGTGCTTGTGCCTGCCACCACACGGCTTCTAGAATGACCTTGAACAATAAGGAGTCATCATGCATAGGGGCCTTTTCATTCTGCTGCTGTTCATCAGTCCGTTGCTTCAGGCTGGTGAAGTATTCCGCTGGACAGACGAAAAAAACACTGTCCACTATTCCGACCAGCCGCCGCCGGCTTCCGCCAAACAAAGCACCAGAATCAAAGGTGGCGGCAACGTCATCGATGTCGATAAGGAATCCTACGAAGCGCGCATTGCGCGTGACAAAAACCCGGTCGTGCTGTTCGCCAACGCCTGTGGTCCGATCTGCGATCAAGCGCGGGACCACCTGAACAAGCGCGGCATCCCCTTCTCGGTCAAAGATCCATCAAAGGAACCGGAAATCGCACTCGAACTGAAAAAACTGGTCGGCAGCCTCGAAGTCCCAGTCATCGTGGTCGGCAAAACGCATCAGAAAGGTTTCGAACCCAGTTCCTGGGATAGCCTGCTCGACACCGCCGGTTACCCGAAGACGCCACTCATCCCGTCACGCACCAAGCCCAACCAATAAGCCGACCCACAAAACTGATCCCGACTGCAATGGCACTACCTTAAGCATTCCGATACCTACTCCCTACTCCCCCCTTTGAAAAAGGGGGGCTGGGGGGGATTTATGAGACATCAACATAGGCCACCGCCGTTAAATCCCCCTCGGTCCCCCTTTACAAAGGGGAAGAAAATCCGTCCAACGGCCTGGGGCACCCCCTGCCATTGCCAATGGATCCCGACTGATTTAACCCGCATCGTTCCAACAGGAGTTTCCCCATGCATCGCCTAGCAGGCTGGCTCGGTCACAACGTGCCGGATGCCGCACAAACTTTGGCGCTGATGCTGTCGCATTGCAGCGTCGCGCAACCGGCCAATAGCCATACCGACCCGACCTGGGGCATGGCGTCGAATCTGCCGATCGCGGTGGAGGGCGCACTGGCAGCGGTGATCACCGGCCGTCCCCGTTTCGATGCCGAGGAATTCAACGGCATCCCAGCCGCCAACGCCTTGTTGACGCTCTGGAAACGCCATGGCCGCGAAGCACCGAAACATATCCACGGCACCTTCACGCTGGCCGTGCTGGATCGCAACGAAAACAGCGTATTTCTCGCACTCGACCGCATCGGCGCCGAAAAACTCGCCTTCGCCGCCAGCGCCGGCGGTCTGGTATTCGCCAGCCAGGCCGATATGGTGGCCGCCCACCCGCGCGTGGGTAAGCAACTCGACCAGCAAGGCCTGTTCAATTACCTGTATTTCGCCCAGGTACCCGCCCCTGGCAGCATATTCAGGGGCGTCAACAAACTGCTGCCGGCGCAATGGGCGTATTGGAAAAACGGTGATCTCAGCAAAGGTTTCTACTGGGCACTGCAATACCACGACCAGCCTCGGCACGACTTCAGCGAGCAATCCGCCCGCTTCCACCGCATCCTGCGCGACAGCGTAGAACGCGCCCGTGGCGACGATGTAGCCGCTGCGTTCCTCTCTGGTGGCACCGACAGTTCCACCGTCAGCGGTGTGCTGAAAGAACAGACCGGCAAGCTGCAGACCTATTCCATCGGCTTCGACGCCAGCGGTTTCGACGAGATCGAATACGCCCGCCTCGCCGCCAAACGCTTCGGCCTCGACCTGCACGAGTACTACCTGAAACCGGCCGACATCGAAGAAGCCATTCCGATCATCGCCAACCATTACGACGAACCGTTTGCCAACGAATCTGCCGTGCCGACCTACTTCTGCGCCAAGCTGGCCGCGGCGGACGGATTCAAGGTCATGCTGGCCGGCGACGGCGGCGACGAAATCTTCGGCGGCAACGCGCGCTACGCCAAACAGAAGGTGTTCGAGCTCTACCACCAGATTCCCGCCGTACTGCGCGGCGGCCTGATCGAACCGCTGGTCAACCTGCCCGGCCTCGGCAAAATCCCACCCTTCAGCAAAGCGCAAAGCTATATCCGGCAAGCCAACATCCCGCTGCCGGAGCGGATGGAGTCGTACAACTACGTCTACCGCCAGCCGCTGGCCGAGATGTTCACGCCCGCCTTCCTGGCTCAGGTCGATAGCCATCAGCCAAGCGAACTGCTGAAGGAAGTCTATGACCGCGCCGACTCCGGTTCGTACATCAACCGCATGCTGCATCTGGACATCAAATTCACCCTGGCCGACAGCGACCTGCGCAAGGTTGGCGCCATGACCGAAGCCGCCGGCATCGACGTGCGCTACCCGCTACTCGACGACGCGATGATGAATTTTTCCGGCGAAGTCCCTCCCGATTGGAAAGTGAAGGGCCAATACCTGCGCTGGTTCTTCAAAACCGCGCTGAAAGGCTTCCTGCCGGACGAAATCATCAACAAAAGCAAACACGGTTTCGGCCTACCTTTCGGCCTCTGGGCGAAGGAATACGCCCCGCTGCGCGACCGCATCGAAACCCGCCTGGCCGACCTGAAAAAACGCAACATCCTGCAACCCGCCTACATCGACCTGCTGCGCAACGAACACATGAGCGGCCACGCTACCTACTTCGGCAAGATGATCTGGAACATGATGATTCTGGAGGAATGGCTGCAAGCGAAAGAGCTGTAACAAAACGGCAACGCCAGCTCGGCAAAGAATGCGGCCTGCGCGGCAACCTCAGGCGACATTGGGGAGTTTACGTTTGCGGCGTTTCCACGCCAAAGTGGTCTTGATGCGCCAACCCAGCATGATCATGCTATAGGTCAACAGTCCGGCGACCACAGCAAACAGGCTCAGGCCCAGCAGCAGCGGTTTGCCCAAGGCAAGGAAGCCATTCCAGGCCTTTCGCCACCAATGTGCATCGGGCGCAATCACCGGTTTCGGCTGGGTGGAAAAGTCAGGCGTTTGAGCGTCATTCTCGCCCAGCAGCATCCCGCCAACCTGATGCGCCAGCACATAGATCGGCGCGAAGGTAACCGGGTTGGTAACCAGCGTACTGCCGATGGCGACCGGCACATTGGCGCGCAGCAACACCGCAGCCCCGGCGGCAAACGGAATCTGCGCGATCGGGATCAGCAGACCGAAGAAGACCCCCAGCCCGACACCTACCGAGACGCCTCGGCGGCTGAAATGCCACAGGCGCGGATGCAGCAGATGCGGCCCCAGCCAGCGTAACCAGCGGTTTTCATGAATACGCTCACGGGTGGGGAGGAGTCGACGCAGTCGAGGATGCATAGGCAAGTAAAAAGGGCGGTTACTTTCGGTGGATGCCAAGACGCCGCAACAGCCATTTCTCCACTTCGACGGCTAGAAAGATGAACATGGCCAGAGCCAGGGTCAGCAGCCAGGAAGCGTAATCAAGCTGCATGGTGTGGAATATCTGCAGCAGCGGCGCAGTGTAGGTGAACAGGAATTGCAGGCCAACCAGAATACCGCTGCCCCAGAGTGCGGCCGAGTTGCCGCCAGCGCGTTTTAGCGGTGCATTCAGGAAGCGTGAAGGCATGTAGGATGGGCCAAGACTAGCGAGCCCATCAATGCAGCAAGCGTGATGAGCCCTACGATGGTTTGTTTCGCTAATAAATATGTCTGTGCAGGAAGTCTGAAGGTTGCGCAGTGAACCAACTCAGCCACACATGCTCCATCCGGCGACTTGCCGAACTCACTCCGGTTCCGGCCCGAGGCACTCTGGTAAGCCACGCACAGCTGCGTATATTCCCCCATTTACTATATTTCCAGACTTCCTGACCAAGCATGAACAGCGCAATCCATGCCGCCCAAGCACTGTACCCGCTCTGCCAGTTGCTGACCCGCTGCCTCGAACGCCCGCTGGTACAACACAACGTCCTGGCGCTGATCCAGCTCATTGCCGAATTGAAAATCCTGCTGACTCGACCTCGGGAATGACCGGCATGCGTCTGCACGATTCCCGTCTGGTGCGCCTGGCCTGCTTGATCGCCGGCTTTGTCGCGCTGGCACTCGGTCTGGTCGGCATCGTCGTACCGATGCTGCCGACGACGCCTTTTGTGTTGCTGGCAGCCGCTTGTTTTGCGCGCAGTTCAGTCCGCCTGCATGACGCCATGCTGGCACACCGTATCGCCGGCCCAATCATCCACGAGTGGCAAACCCATCGCGCCATGCCGCGCAAGGCCAAACGTGTCGCCTATGGTCTGATGCTGCTATCTTTCGGCAGCTCGATGCTGTTGATGCCATCGAACTGGCATCGTCTGCTGCTCGGCAGCGTTGGCCTGATTCTGCTGTTTTTCCTCTGGCGGGTGCCGGTGCGGGAGATCACGCCGCAGACGCAAGATAGTCCTTCCAATTGACCCCATAAGCTGATGCCACCCACCCTCCCTCCCCCCACACCAACCGCCGGCTGGACGCTGATTTTCCTCGCCTGGCTGGTCGCCAGCATTGCGACGCTGGCGGCGCTGTTTCTTGGTGAAATCATGGGCTACACGCCTTGCGTTCTGTGCTGGTATCAACGCATTGCCATGTTTCCGCTGGTCTTGATCCTAGCCGTTGGGCTGTTCCCGTTCGATCCGCGCGTAGTCCGTTATGCGTTGCCGCTGGCCCTGGTCGGCTGGGGATTGGCGCTGTTTCATTGGGGTGTCGCCAGCGGCCTGATTCCGGAATCCATCACCCCATGCAGCCAGGGCGTGCCATGTTCGGTAGAACAGATTGTCTGGTTCGGCTTCCTGACTTTACCGATGCTTTCCGTACTGGCTTTTTCCGGCATCATCGCGCTGTTACTCATCACTCACTTCAAGGCATCCGAATGAAGAAGACCCTGTTCATCACCGCCGGGATTCTGCTGCTTCTGGTTTTTGTCGCCGGCGCGCTTTACTTCAACGCTGAAAAAGCCGATCAAGCCGGGCAACTGATCGAGCAGAACCAGGCCGGCCTGGTGCGTGATTATTCGCCGCAACTCGGGCCCACCGCCGCCAAGGTTCGCAGTGTGGAGTTTCTCGATCCAGCCTGCAGCACCTGCAAACGGTTTTATCCTTTCGTCAAAGATATCCTGACCACGCACCCGGAGCAGACGCACCTGACACTGCGTTACGCCCCGTTCCATACCCACTCCGACCAGGTCGTGGCGATGCTGTATGCCGCCGACAAACAGGGGATGCACTGGGAAGTCCTGGAAGCGCTGCTGGCGTCGCAGGACGACTGGGTGAGCAACCATGTCGTGCAACCGGAGCGGGCCTGGGCACAACTGGCTGGAATGGCTGGAATGGGCCTGGACCTGGCGAAACTTCAGTCCGACATGGCATCGCCGGCCATCACCCAGCAGATTGCGCAGGACATGGCCGATGTACACAAACTGAACATCAGCAAAACGCCTGAATTCCTGGTCAATGGCAAACCCATGCCAAGTTTCGGTTTTGACCAACTAAAGGCATTGATCGACCAAGAACTGGCGAGCGAATACCGCTGACACTGTTTCTTGTTGAATGCTATTGATTCGACCCGATAAATCCGAGTTTTCCGGTCGGGCCGTAGGGTGCGCCATGCGCATCACTCCATGTTCAATGGTGCGCATGGCGCACCCTACGGTTTCACAGATAAATCTAGCCTGATCAATAAGCAGCCTGACGGACTTTGGAATCGCCGGCTTGCCTACCCCCCTCCACCGGCTTCGCCATGGATGCCGGTCAGCGACTTGATCTCACCGGCCACTGGTTCGGCATTGCCGCGCTGGTGATGTTTGTCGGCACCAATCTGCTGGTGATGGCGGAAGAATTTATCCATCTGCGCAAGTCGAAGCCGGTAATGCTGGCCGCCGGTCTGATCTGGGGTCTGATCGGCTGGGTTTATATGCTGATCGGCATCCCGCACAGCGCAGAGATCGCCGTGCTGCATACCCTATGTGTCGGGTATCTATACCCGCATGTGGCTGAACAGCGCGGCATTCTGATCGCTTGACCACCATGCCATAGCCGTAATTTCGTAATTTCCTACCGCCTGATACCAGCCGCGTGTTAGCGGTGATAGCCGGAATCATGCCTGGCCCGAAAGCGAAACCCTATTACTACAGTGGCTTAGTAAGGTTTGTCGCGACCATTGCAATCCATGGCACGCTCCCGCATACCCTCGATGTTGCATTTCCCCTTTACAAACAGTGCATTAACACAACACTTCGGAAATACTCCAGCTGGCACTCAATATGCTTAAAGAAGACATCTCGACAGAGGAGTCACCATGCAGTCCAGCCCAGCCCCAATCGCCAGAGAAGCTGCCCTGCGCATCGCCCTTGCCGCCCGCGCCATGCCCGGCATCAGCCTGCCGGAGTTGATCGACGTGCTGCAGAACCGGGTCGGCAAGGATCAGATCGACACCGAAGACCTACGCTCTCTCACCGTCACCGACCTGAAGACAGCCTTCGCCAGCGCTGACGGTGAAGAGGACGGCGAGGACATCGGCATCGGCCTTGAAGCGATGAAACTCGCGGTGCGCATCCTGTGGGGCGACACCCAGGGTGATGCCCTGCCGCCGGTGCAGCCCTATGCCGAAGGCGAAATGCCTAGCTCGGTGCGGGTGGCGCTGGCCTCGGACAGCGGCGAAGCGCTCAACGGCCATTTCGGCTCCTGCATCCGCTATCTGGTCTATCAGGTATCGCCCACCGAAATCCGCCTGGTCGGCATCCGCGACGCACTGGAAGCGGACTTCGCCCAGGACAAGAACGCCTTTCGCGTCCAGCTGATCGCCGACTGCCATGTGCTGTACGTGGTCTCCATCGGTGGCCCGGCTGCCGCCAAGGTGATCAAGGGCAACATCTACCCGATGAAGCGGATGGAAGGTGGCCCCGCTATCGAAGTCATGGCCGAATTCCAGCACATGATGTCCCAGTCGCCACCGCCCTGGCTGGCCAAGCTGCTCGGCGTTGCCGCCGGCCAACGCCTGAAGAACTACAACGCCGCCAGCATCGACGAATAGGAACTAATAGGGACGACCATGGCCGACAAGGACTATCAACGCATCGTCAGCGACCTGATCGCAAACGCCATCGGCAGCTCGCGGGTCACCGGCGAAAACAGCCGGATCACCCGATTGGTCGCCGGCAGCATCGATCGCTTCGCCGCCGAACTGCGCGTCGGCGCCCGCGACATCGAAGCACACGCACTGATCGAGCACGCCGCCACCCTGTTGGCCGAGTCCAATGGCGCCGACGTAGTACCGGCGTTGACCGCCGCTGTCGCAGCCATGACCACCCGTCATTAAACGAGCAAGGGAAAACACCATGCAAGAAAAAGTCAGCCATACCGACCGCCACGGACAAACCGTAAAGATCGGCGACGAAGTGCGCATCCTGCAGGTCACCATCGCCCCCGATGTCGAGGACGACGAACGCGAAATGTTCGAATACATGGTCGGCGCCACCAGCGAGATTGAACGCTTCGACGACATCGGACGCGCCTGGGTGACGATGTGGTGGAATACCGACGAAGGTAACGCCACCACCAGCATCGGCCTGGCCCCGCATCAGATGGAAAAGAAGGTGCCGGCGGTGCGATGAGTGAGGGCAAATGAGTGGGAATGACCGCGTAGGGCAGAAACGCCGACAGGCGCCTTCCGCCGAATGAGCGGCGCTTGATTCCAGTGGGGTGACGCGCAGACGTTCACCTCATTTCTTGTATGACCCCATTCATCTGGGCACAACCCGACTTCACAGGCAAAATGACTGCTGCTCAACCCCTTAGCCGCGAACCGGATAGCTGTGTGTAGTTAGGTCTTAGGCAGTTTGGTTCTGGGCGGCTTTGTCATGGATCTAGCGTTACTTCTGTTTTTGATTTTCCTGAATGGCGTTTTCGCCATGTCCGAAATTGCAGTGATTTCCTCCCGCAAGGCGCGTCTGCAACGACTCGCCGAAGACGGTAGCCCAGGCGCCCATTCAGCGCTGGCGCTGCATAACGAACCATCCAACTTTCTATCCACGATTCAAGTCGGTATCACTTCGGTGGGTATTCTCAGCGGTGCCATCGGCGAAACCGCGCTGGCTGATCCGTTTGCCACCTGGCTGGCGCAGTTCCCGTTGATTGAACCCTACGCCAAGGCTTTTGCCTTGACCGTGGTGGTGATTGGCCTGACCTATTTCTCGGTCGTTGTCGGTGAACTGGTACCGAAGCGACTCGGATTGCTTGCCCCGGAAGGCATCGCATCCCTGGTTGCACGGCCGATGAACATGCTGTCGCGCTTTTCCAAACCGGTCGTCTGGCTATTGTCGACTTCATCCAGCCTGCTGTTGCGTCTGATAGGCGCCCGGCGCAAGGAAGAACCGCCGGTCACCGACGACGAAATCAATGTGCTGATGGGCCAGGGCGCCGAAGCGGGCGTATTCCATGAAAGCGAACAGGAAATCGTCTCCAACGTGCTGCGCCTGGATGACCAGCGCATCGGTGCGATCATGACGCATCGTTCGGATATCTACCTGGTCGATCTCGACGACCCGGAAGAGGTCATCCGCAGCCAGATTGCCGATAGCCCGTTTGAACGCATCGTCGTCTGCCGTGATGGGCTGGAGCATGTGATCGGCATTCTGCGTACTTCCGACCTGCTGAAAGCCGCGTTGGCCGGCACACCGCTCAACGTCGAGGAACACCTGCGCGCACCGCTTTATGTTCCGGACAGCGTTTCCACCACGCAATTGTTGGAGAGTTTTCGCCAGGCGCGCATGCAATTCGCGCTGATCGTCGATGAGTACGGCGAACTGGAAGGTCTGGTCACGCTCACCGACGTGATGACCGCCATCGTGGGCGACCTGCCCTCCTTCGATTCGACAGAAGACCAGGACGTGGTTGAACGCGAGGATGGTTCATTTCTGGTGGACGGCAGCGTCACCATCGAGCGGCTCAAAACTGCGCTTGAAATCGAGGATGAATTGCCCGGCGAAGCAGAAAACGGTTTCAACACGCTGGGCGGATTTGTCATGCATACGCTCGGACGGATTCCAGCGGCAAGCGATCACTTCGACAGCACTGGCATGCGTTTCGAGGTAATGGACATGGACAAGAATCGGGTCGACAAGGTGCTGATCGCCCGTCTAGCGCAGACCTCAGACACGCCAGAAACCGTGTAATGCAACGCTTCGTGCTGGCACCACAAACCGGTACCGGGTGGGGTGATCCTACTAATAAACCATTTGGGGAACCTTCTCCGGCTCGCATTCATCCTCTACCGCCATGACCATACTGCTTGCGGTACTCACGCCCTTCCTCGGTGCCCTGTTGGTTGCCTGGATCAGCCGCATTGGCCGTTCCGCCGCCGCCTGGGGCGCTGGACTGGTCGGCATCGGCACAGCCGCCATACTCGCCGCCAACGTCGCGCCGGTTCTGGCCGGCGAAACGCTGATCGAGAAAATTGAATGGCTGCCGCAAGTCGGCCTCAATCTATCCTTCCGCCTTGACGGTCTCGGCCTGTTGTTTGCCGGGCTGATCCTGGGAATTGGCCTGCTGGTCATTCTTTATGCCCGCTATTACCTGTCCGAACGCGACAGCCTCGGGCGTCTGTATGCCTATCTGCTGCTGTTCATGGGCTCGATGCTGGGCGTGGTGTTGTCGGAAAACCTGATCCAGTTGCTGATTTTCTGGGAGCTGACCAGCCTCAGTTCCTTCCTGTTGATTGGCTACTGGAAGGAGCGCGAAGAAGCGCGACAGGGTGCGCGCATGGCGTTGGCGATCACGGGTGCCGGTGGCCTGGCCTTGCTTGGCGGCATCCTGTTGCTGGGCAAGATCACTGGCAGTTATGAATTGACGGTGATTCTGGCGTCCGGCGATCTGATCCGCACCCACCCGCTGTATCTGCCGACCTTGATTCTGGTGTTGCTCGGCGCGTTCACCAAATCGGCGCAGTTTCCGTTCCACTTCTGGCTGCCTCACGCGATGGCGGCGCCGACGCCGGTTTCCGCCTATCTGCATTCGGCGACCATGGTGAAGGCCGGCGTATTCCTGCTGGCGCGGCTGTTTCCGGCGCTTTCCGGCACCTGGGAATGGTCGACCCTGGTTGGTGGTGTTGGCCTGATCACGCTGATGACCGGCGCTTTCATCGCGTTGTTCAAGCACGACCTGAAAGGCCTGCTGGCGTATTCGACGATCAGCCATCTCGGCCTGATCACCACGCTGTTCGGCATCGGCACGCCTCTGGCGGCGGTGGCCGGGGTGTTCCACATCATCAACCACGCGATCTTCAAGGCGTCGTTGTTCATGGCCGCCGGCATCATCGACCACGAAACCGGCACGCGCGACATGCGCCGCATCAATGGAATGTGGAAGTTCATGCCGCATACCGCGACATTGGCGATGGTGGCGGCGGCGGCGATGGCCGGGGTGCCGCTGTTCAACGGTTTCCTGTCGAAGGAAATGTTCTTTGCCGAGGCGGCCAGCATCGCGACACAGATGCAATTCGGCTGGCTGCTGCCGTTCGCGGTGACCCTCGCCGGCATTTTCGCGGTGGCCTATTCGCTGCGCTTCATTCACGACGTGTTTTTCAACGGCGACCCCATCGATCTGCCGCGCACGCCGCACGAACCGCCGCGCTGGATGAAAGTGCCGGTGGAAGTGCTGGTGGCGCTGTGCCTGCTGGTCGGCATCCTGCCGGCATTGACCGTCGAGCCGATCCTGGCGCTGGCCGCCGGCGCGGTGCTGCAAGGACCATTGCCGGCGCATGATCTGGCGATCTGGCACGGCTTCAGCCCGGCGGTGTGGATGAGCGTCATCGCGTTGATCGGCGGCATTCTGTTGTATGTCGGGCGCAAGCCTTTATTCGCCTTGCACGAACGGTTTGAGGATTGGCTGTCGGCCCGGCGCGTCTATGACCACGTGCTGGACGCCTTGTTCGGCTTCGCCGGCGGCCTCACCCGCCGCCTCGATACCGGCTCGCTGCAACGCATGATTGCGTCGTTTATCGGCTTCGCGTTGATCCTCGGCGTCAGCGGCTGGCTGGGCAGCGGTTCGCCGCTGACCGGGCCGCGCGACTTGCTGCCGGTCGATACGGTCAGCCTGTTCGCCGCGCTGGCCATGGCGGCGGTTGCCCTGACCGCGCTGGCGCTGCATCGGCAACGCTTCGTCGCGCTGATTCTGATCGGCGCCGTGGGTCTGGTGGTATCGCTGATCTTCGTCAAGTTCTCCGCACCCGATCTCGCCCTGACCCAACTCTCGGTCGAAGTGGTGACGATCATCCTGTTGCTGCTGGCGCTGTATTTTCTGCCCCAGCACACGCCGGTTGAATCGGGCAACGGGCGCCGCTGGCGGGATGGCGTGCTGGCTGTTATGGCGGGTGGTGGCGTCGGCATGCTGGCCTGGGCGGTGCTGACCCGGCCCTACACCAGCATTGCCGATTACTTCCTGGAAAACAGCGTCACTGGCGGCGGCGGCCATAACGTGGTGAATGTCATTCTGGTCGATTTCCGGGGCTTCGATACGTTGGGCGAAATCACCGTGCTGGCGCTCGCCGGCATGGCGATCTACGCGATGCTGGAGAAACTCCGGCTCGACGGACGCGGTTGCGACGAGGTCGGACGCGCCTGGAACTGGGACATGCACCCGGTCATCATGGCCTCGCTGACCCGTTTGCTGCTGCCGCTGGCGCTGCTGGTCTCGGTGTACATATTGTTGCGCGGCCACAACCTGCCGGGCGGCGGCTTCATCGCCGGACTGATCACCGCCGTGGCGCTGATCATGCAATACCTGGCCAATGGCGTCGCCTGGACGCATCAACGCCTGCCCGCCAACATGCATCCGATCATCGGTGCCGGGCTGGCGATCGCGACGTTGACCGGCCTGGCGTCATTCTGGTTTGGTTACCCCTTCCTCACCTCCACCTTCGGCCATCTGCATTGGCCGATCGTCGGCGATTTTGAACTGGCTTCGGCGATGGCATTCGACCTTGGCGTCTATCTGGTGGTAGTCGGCGCCACCCTGTTGATCCTGATCAATCTCGGCCTAATGCACGACGCCAGCCATGACCTCAACCAAAACGCTGGTGCCTGCCCGATTCCCGAATCGAAACGCATGCAGGCAGACCGCTGATGGAAGCGCTGATTGCATTCCTGATTGGCCTCCTTACCGCCTGCGGCGTTTACCTGCTGCTGCGCGGACGTACTTTCCCGGTGGTGCTGGGGCTCACCTTTCTGTCTTATGCGGTGAACCTGTTCCTGTTCGCGATGGGCCGCCTGACCATCGGCCGACCGCCGGTGATCGGCAGCAGCTTGCCCGGCTACACCGACCCGGTGCCGCAGGCGCTGGTGCTGACCGCCATCGTCATTGGCTTCGCAATGACCGCTTTCGTCATCATGCTGGCGTTGAAGGCACGCGCGGAACTGGGTAACGACCATGTCGACGGCAAGGACGCGGAATGAACCACCTGGTCATCGCCCCCATCCTGCTGCCGCTTTTGGCCGGCATCGTGCATCGGTTCGGCCGCCACCTTGCCTATCGCTGGCGGCGCGGTTTCAGCTATGCCGTCGTGCTCGGCCAGATCGGCCTGGCGGCGACTTTGCTGGACGCGGTCAGCAACGGCAACATCCTGACCTACGCGCTGGGCAACTGGCCGGCGCCATTCGGCATCGTCATGGTGGCCGACCGCCTCAGTGCGTGGCTGCTGCTGGTCACCGCCGTGCTGGCGCTGTTCCCGCTGATCTACGCCAGCCGTGGTAGAGAAGGGAGCCCCCACGCTTCGCTGCCCCTCGAGGGGGCGGTACGCCCGCCTTGGGGCGGCCCGGCGGCGGTCGACGTTTCCGGCCGGCATTTCCACATCCTCTACCAGTTGCAGTTATTCGGCCTCAACGGAGCCTTTCTGACCGGCGACCTGTTCAATCTGTTCGTCTTTTTCGAGGTGCTGCTGCTCGCTTCCTATGGCCTGATCCTGCATGGCGGCGGTCGTCTGAAAACCCGCGCTGGCCTGCATTATGTGGTGCTCAACCTGGTCGGTTCGTCGTTGTTCCTGATCGCGGTAGGCACGTTGTACGGTTTGTTCGGCACCCTGAACATGGCGGATCTGGCGGTGAAGATGGCGGCGGTAGCGCCGGAAAATCTCGGCCCGGCGCGTGCTGCCGGCCTACTGCTGTTCGCGGTATTTGCCCTCAAGGCTGCACTGTTGCCGCTGTATCTCTGGCTACCCGCCGCCTACGCCCAGACCAGCGCACCGGTGGCGGCGCTGTTCGCCATCATGACCAAGGTCGGCGCCTACAGCATCCTGCGCACATCCACGCTGATCTTCGGCGCCCAAGCCAACGAGATGGCGAACCTGATTCTGCCCTGGCTGCTGCCGTTGGCGCTGGCGACACTGCTGATCGGTTTGTTCGGCGCGATGGCGGCGCGGGCGCTGCGCGAACAAGTGGCCTATCTGGTGATTGCCTCGGTCGGCACGCTGCTGACGGCATTCGCGCTCGCCAGCGTCGCCGGCATTGCCGCCGGTCTGTATTACCTGCCGCATTCGGTATTCACCGCCGCCGCGCTGTTTCTGCTGGCCGACCGCATCGCGATCAACCGCAGACTGGTAGACGACGACCCCGGCGATCGCTTCCAGCCCGCGCCGGCGATGGCGGGTGCGCCGCTGCTGGGTGGCCTGTTCTTCGTCGGCGCCATTCTGGCCGCCGGCCTGCCACCGCTGTCCGGCTTCGTCGGCAAGTTTCTCCTGCTGCGCGCTGCGCTGGAACATCCACACTGGCCCTGGATCATCGCTTGCGTGCTGGCTGGCGGTCTGCTCGGCCTGATTGCACTGGCGCGTTCCGGCAGTCTGCTGTTCTTCCGCGCCCTGCCGCTACCGGAGGGCGTACCGGTCGCGCCTGGCTCGCTCGCCACGCTGGCGACGCAGTTGCCGGCACTGTTGCCCATCATCGGCCTGCTGGCGCTAAGCATCGGCCTGACCCTCGCCGCCGGTCCGATTTACACCTTCGCGATCGCCACCGCCGAACAATTGCTGCAGCCGTATCAGTACGTCCATGCCGTACTCGGCGCCCGTCCCTGAGTCTGCAACTGCCCATGCGCCTGCTTCCCCACCCCTTGCTCACCCCGATTCTCGCCGTCATCTGGCTGCTGCTGAACAACAGCATCTCGCCCGGACACATCCTGCTCGGCGTCCTGCTCGGTTGGCTGATTCCGCTGTTCACGCTGCGCTTCTGGCCGGAGGCGATCAGCATCCGCCGACCCTGGGTGTTGCTGCGCTTTCTGCTCCTGGTGCTGCACGACATCATCACCGCCAACCTGGCCGTGGCGTGGCGCATTTTGCGGCGACCGGAACACTTGCAACCCGCCTTCATCGAAGTGCCGCTGGCGCTGGAAAGCGATCTGGCGATCAGCTTTCTGGCCAACACCATTTGTCTGACGCCCGGCACGGTCAGCGCACAACTTAGCCAGGATCGCCGCACATTGCTGGTGCACGCGCTCGACGCACCCGATCCAGCCGCCGTGCTGGCCAGCATCAAAAGCCGCTATGAAGCACCGCTGAAGGAGGTTTTCGAAGCATGTTGAGCCTGGTCATACCGATTGCCTTCTCGCTGGTCGCCGGCGCCGTCGCAATGAGCTTCTGGCGCCTGTTGCGCGGCCCCAGCGCGCCGGACCGCATCCTGGCGCTGGATACGCTGTATGTGAACACCATCGCGTTGCTGGTTTTGCTTGGCATGCATCTCGGCAGCGCGCTGTATTTCGAAGCGGCGCTGCTGATTGCGCTGATGGGGTTCGTCGGCACCGTCGCGCTGTGCAAATACCTGCTGCGTGGCGACATCATCGAATAAGAAGGAATTCCCCATGCTCGACTATCTGCTGTCATTCCTGATCCTCGCCGGCGCCGGCTTCACCTTCATCGGTTCGCTCGGCCTAGCGAGGCTGCGCGATTTCTATACCCGCCTGCACGGCCCGACCAAGGCAACCACCCTCGGCGTCGGCTGTCTGCTGATCGCCTCGTCGCTCTACTTCAGCCACCAGGGCAATGGCGTCAGCCTGCATGAAATCCTGATTACGCTGTTCCTGTTCATCACCGCGCCGGTGTCGGCGCATCTGCTGGCAAAAGCCGCGCTGCATCAGAATCTGCCGCGTGTCGAGAAGACACAGGATTTGCCGCTCAAGTAATCTCGGATTTCCTGGTCCAGACCGTGTTTTAGTGGTGTTTTCCGGAAATGGAAATGGCACAAA
>CAMDHJ010000063.1 GCA_945897865.1 Tepidiphilus sp. J10 | reverse complement strand
GGTCAGATAGCCTTCCTCATCAACCTCAAAAGTCTTGCCAGCAACTTCAACCATAGGCATAGCGAACTCCTTAAAAAAAATTACAACCAGGATTGACAGCAATTGTGCTCGGTGACGAGATCCACAAAACCGCCGTAATCAACAACTTTAACTCCGTCCAGAACACGCGAAGTCATACCGCGCGCATCCAGATCAGGACCCAAGGCATAAATCTGAACATCGGCCATGGCCGATTGGATTTTCGCCGCCGCCACGCTACCTTGAGTTGCTGCATAAACAGCATCCTCAATAAGCAACACGGCAGAACCCTTTGTGGCCATTCGCAAGGCGCTTTCCAGCGAGTTGCGTTCAGTAGCCGATTTATTAACGATATTAAGCATATTCGACTCCCTCAGTAGCTGATCACAACGTCTTGTTCAGCCATGAGATTGGCCATCTCGGTGCTGTCGAGCACAGTTACGTCAACGATCAAATCTTCTTCAGTCAGACCGCGCGCATCCATGGAAGACTTTTCGACATACAACTTCTCGACGTCATAACCTTCCAACGCGCGATAAGTTTTAGAGAAATCCTTGACCTCAATACCCTTGGTATTGACACCCTTGATCAACTCGTAAACGCCGTCATCCACAAAAACCAAGCTCACATCCTGATCAAACGCAGCCGATACAAGCACAACTTCCAAGCCTTCTAAAGCGTAGATCGTGCCGTGGGGCGCCTTGCGGTTGACGAACATGAATTTTTTGACGACGCCTTCGCCGCCTTCGTCCATGTCATCCATCATATCGCTCATCGTCATCCCCTTAATCGCCGAAAGTCACCAGGCGATCACATTGGATGCCGGCTTCCACCAATTGACCCAGGCCCGAAATACGGAAGCCCGGAGCAAGAATGTCATCAGTAATACCGCGGCGCATACCCGCAGCGATACAGACCACCAGATCAACGCCATGCTCTTCAGCCAGCTTCGACCAACGGTTCACCACGTTGCGATCATCCTGAGGCGGTTGAGTCAACTTGGTCGAGTTATTCACACCGTCGTGATAGAAAAACACACGCGGAACCGAATGACCCTTTTCAATGGCCGTACGCGCAAACAGATAAGCACTATCGCTTGCCTGATGGTTGTAGGGCCCTTCACTTACCATGATGCCGATTTTCATTTAAATATCCCTATCTCCGAATATCAGATTCGATCACACCCGGGGAGCCCCCCGGGAGAGCAATCAGAAGCGGATATGAGCAGACGCGTTCAAGCTGTTACGACCACCACGCCAGTTATCAATGTGATACTTGGTAAACGGCAGACCTGTCTTTTCGAAGAAAGCGGGCCAACCAATACGATCGATCCAGTCGTTCATGCGTTCCCACGGGCGACCATCGGCCTTGTAGGCGGCAAGAATCGTCTTGACGATGGTACTGACTTCCGGCCAGCGCGGCGGATTGTTCGGTATACCCG
Organism: Tepidiphilus sp. J10; assembly: GCA_945897865.1. GTDB lineage: Bacteria > Pseudomonadota > Gammaproteobacteria > Burkholderiales > Thiobacillaceae > PFJX01. The sequence continues at coordinate 19,631 of CAMDHJ010000063.1, read as the reverse complement.
AGGCAACCAGCTTGTGGAAGGTCGGACGCGAACGTGCATTCGAGTTCTTGCCGCCAACCCAGATTGCGAACTTTGAGAACTCGGGATCGTTGATCTGCATCGGAGGGCACGGAGGGAAGCATGCACCACAGCAGATACACTTCTTCTCATCAACTTCCAGCGAAGGCTTGCCATTCACCAGTGCAGGACGAATAGCGGCAACAGGGCAACGAGCCACGACGGACGGACGCTCACAGACATTGGCGACCAGATCATGGTTGATCTTCGGCGGTTTTGTGTGCTGTATCACGATCGCAATATCCGCTTGACCACCGCAGTTGATTTCGCAACATGAGGTCGACAGTTTGACGCGGTTTGGCATCTCGCACTTGATGAATTCTTCATACAATTCATCCATCAGCGCCTTGACAGCACCTGAAGCGTCTGTACCCGGGATATCACAGTGTAACCAACCTTGGGTATGAGCAATCATGGACACCGAGTTGGCAGTACCACCGACCGGGAAACCATTGTCAGTCAGCGCCTTGATCAAGGGCTCAACTTTGCTGTTGTCGGTGACCATGTATTCGATATTGGCGCGCGTGGTGAAACGCACATAGCCATCGGCAAACTGGTCAGCAATATCAGCCAGCTTCAAGATGGTGTAATGATCCATCTGACGCTGTGTACCCGCCTTGACAGTCCACACTTCCGCGCCATTCTCGGCACGGTGATACAGCACGCCCGGCTTCGGATGTGAGTGAAACACCCACTTTCCGTAATTGTCTTTCATCACGGGGTGCATGTAGGGCATCGGATCCGGCGCGCCAGATTCGATGGTTTCATGAGTCCTTTCAGCCATACTTTTCTCCAACTAATAAGATCGGAAAACTTTTTACATTTTCGTGACACGCCAATCAGCGCATCACGAAACCTCGATAAAGCAGAATTAAGCCGCAGCCTTGCGCTCGAACCACTTCTCGGCTTCCTCGTCCCAGTCGTCCGAACGGAAGTAGGGGTTGGTACGCGGATGCACGATCATGCTCGGATCGATTTCAATATCGAGTCCTTCGAGGAAGTTGACCAGACCGATACGTTCGATCATCTCGCCAGTACGCTCGTGTTCCAACGCGTTTTCCGCAAAGAAGTCGAGAATGCTACGAGACAAGTCATTCAGACGCTCGAAATCATCATCAGATTCCATCTTCATGAACGGGATCACCACGGTGCCCATCGAAGCGCCAATCTTCAGCACGCCCTTGCCGCCGACCAGGATGGTGACACCCTTGTCTTTGCCTGGTAGCAGCGCACCCGGCATGACATTCAGACAATGCATGCAACGTACACAGTTGTGATTGTCAATTTCCAGGCAATGATCATCGGAGATTGCGACCTTGGTCACGCCCTCGGCAGCAACAGCACCATCGTTCTTCTTCAGTTGGATCGCCTTGGTCGGACAGTGATTGACCACCATGTTGATGGTGTCTTCGATGCTGTGAGCGGCATACCATTCACGTGCGATCTTCTCGTCGGCACGGATGCTGTCGCGCCAGGTGCCGATGGTCGCCATGTCGGAACGCTGAATGGCGTTCATACAGTCATTCGGGCAGCCGGAGAACTTGAATTTGAACTTGTACGGGAGGGAAGGACGGTGCATATCGTCCAGGTTGTTGTTGATGACGGTGCGCAGTGCGCGAGCTTCGTCATAACAGGACAACTCGCAACGAGCCGCACCAACGCAAGACATGGAAGTACGCAGCGCGGGGCCGGCGCCACCCAAGTCAAAGCCCATTTCATTGAACTTGTCGAAGGCCTTCTGGACGTTTTCGGTCTTGATACCCTGGAACATGATGTCACCAGACTGACCATGGAAGGCAATCAGACCAGAACCACCGGTTTCCAGCCAAGCTTCGGACAATTGACGCAATAGGTCAGAGGTGTAGTGCATGCCAGCAGGCGGCTGGATACGCAGCGTATGAAATTCAGCAGCTTCCGGGAAACGGGGAGCGCCGTTTTCGTCTTTCAGTTCGGTAAAACGGGGAATAACGCCGCCGCCATAACCGACCACGCCCACAGTACCACCCTTCCAATAACCGAATTTGGTTTGATAGGATGTTTCCAGTTGACCCATCAGGTCAACCATCATGTCATTGTCTTTAGCCAGACGCTTCAGACCGGTAACGAATGAAGGCCACGGGCCAGTCTCGAGTTCGTCCAGGTTCGGCGTTTCATGCATGGGTTTTGCCATCTGTATATCTCCTTGAAGTCTTAACTACAGGGTGTCGTCACAATTCACAGCACCTTCCCGCAGACATACCGCCTTACGGAACGAGTGCTTGCATATTAGAGAGCGCTTATCATCCTAACCATCATTCCGAAGGGGTAACCGGGTATTTCACTCGGGTAAGTAAATACTACCCTTTCGGGTAGGTATCATGCTAGCTAGCCGGGTGTGCGTATACCCGACTATAAATGTCGGATAATCAGCACATCAACACATACTGATTTATTATTATGGACCATATCAATTCACTTGCGAAGTTTCGTAATCCTTTTGGCAACCAGGAAATCGAGTTCCAGGAAATACTTTATGAAGGCGGCGGCACGCCAATGCTTCGCCTTCGTATCCGTGAGCGAGGCGCGCGCTTCACGATCTTTGACATTGATCCGGTTACAGCTCGCTACTGGGCTGACGAAATGCTGAAGTGGGCAACCCCATTGACCGAATCCGGCGACACGCCTCAGGAGAGTTGATCCATGCGCATGTATAATGCTGAATGGGAAGCCATCAAGCGGCTCAACTACACACCCACTGTAACGGATATCCAATTCGACATCTCGGGCATGGAAATCCCTGCCGACCATGGCTATGCCCTTTACGAGGAGATAGTCCGTCATCTACCCTGGATGCGCGACCACCCTACTGCCGGTATCCATCCGGTGCATGGTGTACCCAGTGGCCGGAACGAAAATCTCGTCATCAATCGCCGCGTCAAACTGGTATTACGTTTGCCGATTGAACGTATTTCGGAGGCCCAAGCGTTGGTCGGTAAAGAGATTGATCCAGGTGCAGGAAAGCTTCGCATCGGTGACTTGAAAGAAAAAGCAGTGACGCCATATGCGACGCTCTATTCGCACTTTGTTGCAGTTGACAATGACGATGAAACCCAATTTCTTGAAGAAGTACGCCGCCTGATGCAGACAGTTGAAATCCAGGCAGGCCTCATTCCGGGCAAGTTTCAAAATATGCACATCCCCAAAAGGGTAATTGGCGGTTACAGCCTGATGCTGCACGATATCGATCTGATGCAATCACTGATTCTGCAGGAACGCGGTCTGGGTTTGCATCGCGGATATGGCTGCGGGATTTTTATTCCGCATAAATCGATCAAGGAAGTGGCATTCGACTAATTGTGTCGATCAATCGCCTCCTGATACGAGTTTTCTAACTTTTTTCAACCCGCTCAATAGGAGAAAACCATGGGATATATTGTTAACGGCGAAGAACTTGAGACTGACGACGACGGCTTTCTGGTCGAAGCCAATTTCAGTGATGACGTCGTACCTGTTATTGCTGCCGAAGAAAAGATCAACCTGACGGATGAACACTGGCAAGTGATTCGCTTCATGCGTGAGCGTTATCAGGAAGACGGCCACACGCCCAACTTCCGCAACATGGTCGCCTTGCTTGATGAAGAAGACGACAGCGTGGACTGGAAGAAGAAGCTGTACGAACTCTTCCCGCTCCAACCCAATCGTCAATCCGCCAAGGTTGCCGGCATGCCGAAGCCATTTGGCAAGGGTGGCTACTAACCCTGGTAGTTGCCGGACTTAAATCGTAGATCGAAAAAAAAGGCTCCGATGACTCTAAAGTCCGGCAGGCTCCTGACTGTTACGCGCTGCTGCGGGTGTGGTAGCGAGTTCACCCCACCTTTCAACAGTGCGTAACTCATTTCAAGCTCTCATGTACATCAACACGCTCGTAACCACTGAAGACCTGGCTCAACACCTGGACGATCCTGACTGGGTTGTGCTCGATTGCCGCTTCACTCTGACTGACCCCGAAGGTGGACGGCAGGCATATCTGAAAAACCACATTCCAGGTGCACGCTATGTTCATCTTGACGATGATCTCTCAGCACCGATTACAGATTCAACCGGACGACACCCTCTCCCAGACCCTGAAGAATTCGCCAAAAGAGTCTGCAGCTGGGGAATCGGCGTCAACAAGCAAGTTGTTGTTTATGACGACAGCTTCGGCGCCATGGCAGTTCGTGCATGGTGGATGCTGCGCTGGTTGGGCCACCCAGCAGTTGCCCTGCTCGATGGCGGCTTTCCCAAATGGCAGCGCGAAAAACGGTCGTTGACAGCCGATATTCCCGAACCTGCCAAAGGCCAATGTGCCTGTTTGCCGGAAGCAACCCAGATTGTTTCAGCCGAAGAAGTGCTGCATGCAGTCAAAACTGGCGAGCAAATGCTCATCGACGCGCGTCCAGAGCGCCGCTTTACCGGTGAATTCGAACCACTCGACCCGATTGCCGGACACATTCCCGGCTCAATCAACTGGGCGTTTGACGAAAACCTTGATATCGACGGCACCTATTTGCCACCTGAGGCATTACGAGAAAACTTCCAGGCCATGCTGAAAGGTCGACCAGCCTGGCAAGTCATTCATACCTGCGGCTCCGGCGTCACCGCCTGCCATAACCTTTTGGCCATGGAAATCGCAGGCCTGCCCGGTTCCCGTCTTTATCCTGGTTCGTGGAGCGAGTGGATACGTGATCCGTCGCGCCCGGTTGCCACCGGAGAATAAATATGCTTCGCGTCAAAACCACCTGGTTCAAGAAGGAAGGCGAACGGTCCCCCGAGGAAGTCGCCACCGTCATGGCATCGATGCTCTGGCGTCTTGCTGACAAGGCGATCGACAATCTATCCAAAGCCGACTACGACATCATCACACCGCAGCGCGGCTTCAAGATCATTGCCGAACTGACCTGTTTTCTGGTGCATTACATGGATCGCCTGGCGTTCGACCGCCTGGATGACGATCAGCGCCAAGAACTGATCAGTGCCACCGGCATCCGTCTGGCTGAAGTCATGGAACAGAACATCCTCGACTTTAATGATGGCGATCGCGACCCGAATTATGACTATCAGGAAGGCTACATCGAGCTGCTCAACAAGCGGATGCAGGATTACGCCGAGTTCGCCGAATTCACGTTACCTAATGGCAAACCGACTTTCCAGCCGGCCCGATTCCTCAGCCTGATGATTCGGGAAGACATGGAGAAGTCTGATCAAAGCTGGATTCAGGACCAGTTGATGGAGATTGAAGTGCCGGCGATGATGGAAATGGCGAAGAAGAACATGGACGGTTTTTACCCACCAAACGAAATCGCCTGAAGGTGCATGATGATCCCGCTCGACAGCCCGTTCCATCCTGACAACGCTGCTGGCTATGCTGCCTGGCGGGCAGACAAACTCGCCGGCTATCCAACCCGAGGCGAAGACCTGATCGTCCCAGTGCGCGACCCGAAGCAACTCAGCGACACCGAATATGCCTCGCTCTGGCAGCGCATCGCCAAGACCAATATGGCGATTTACGCCACTGGCATGGGCGAAAACGAAGACAAGGACGGCCCGCGCATGCTTTCGGCCCAGTTTGGCCTGACCCATCTGGACGCCAACTGGCTGGCCGACGAAGACGGCATTTCCAGCCTGACGCCGCAGGACGAAGGCAACGGGGTTGGCAACAGCAAGCGAGGCGAATTCATTCCATACACCCATCACCGCATCCGCTGGCATACCGATGGCTACTACAACCCGCCGGAACGCCGCATTTTTGCGATGACCTTGCACTGTGTTCGCGAAGCGAATGACGGCGGCGAGAACGATCTACTCGATCACGAACGGGCCTACATCGCACTGCGCGATGCCAATCCAGAACATATTCGCGCCCTGATGGCGGCGGATGCAATGACCATCCCGGCACGCGAGGATGAAAACGGTACCGCGCGCCAGGACGAAACCGGCCCCGCCCTGTGTGTCGCCGACGGCCATCTGCATCTACGCTATACAGCCCGCACCAAGAGCATCGCCTGGAAGCAGGATGCCGCAACCCAGGCTGCGTTGAAAGCGCTGGAAGAACTGCTGGAAAGCCAGCCTGCCGGCGTTTTCAGCCTCAAGCTGCAACCCGGCATGGGCCTGATCTGCAATAACGTATTGCACACCCGCACGGGCTTTACCGACCGGCCGGAACATCGCCGCCTGCTTTACCGGGCGCGCTATCACGATCACCTGAAAAATCTTCGCAATTGAACTTCAGTACTTGCGATCAGTTTTTGCGTTGAGCCTCAAAGCCAGGCGACAGCTTGTTTTCAACTGCGAACACGGCAGCCTCAACCCGTGACGACAGATTCAGCTTGGCCAGGATATGCCGCACATGCAGCTTGACCGTGTCGTAACTGATATCGAGTTCGCGGGCGATCGCCTTGTTGCTCTCGCCCTTGGCCAGATGTTTAAGGATTTCCCGCTCGCGCTGGGTCAATGACTCCAGCAAGGAAGTCGCACTGTTGTTCTTGCCATCCAGCATGCGCACCAGTTTTGCCGTCATCGCAGGCGCCACCACAGTTTCACCTCGTGCGGCCCGAATGATCGCATCGACCAATTCATCCGGCTCCATGCTCTTCAGCAGATAGCCATTGGCGCCATTGCGCAGCGCCCGCGCCATGTCTTCTTCCGCCTCGCTCACGGTGAGCAGAAGCACCGGCAGCATGAATGCATCGGCGCGAAGCTCCTGCATCACCTGAATGCCATCCGTGCTGCCAATATTCAGGTCCAGGAGCAACACATCCGGACTGTAAGTGCGCAGCAAACCGGCGACCTCGGCCGGATTGCCGGTAATCGCCGACACCTTGACCGCACCCTCGCGTTCCAGCAATTCCGCCAGGCCCTTGCGAAACAGGGTGTGATCGTCAACCAGAACAATGCGTAACTGTTCAGCGGGTAATGGATTCATGCTTGATCCTCAACACCCGGACGCGCCGGGAAACTCAATCGCACGATCGTGCCGCCCGCAGCGCGACTCTCAATGGTCAGCGTGCCGCCGAGTTTCGCGGCACGTTCGCGCATGATGGTCAGGCCAAAACTCTTGCCCATGTTGGCCAGCGCGGTGCCTTGCAGACCAACACCATCATCCGCCACATTCACCACGTACTCGTTTTCGTGCAGATCGAGCGTCACCACTACATGGCGGGCGCGGGCATGTTTGCAGATGTTGTACAGCGATTCCTGAATGATATGGAACACCTGAATCTCTTCTTCCGGCGTTAGCACCACATCCTGCGCCACATTCAGGAAATCAACATCAGCATTCGCCTTCTTGCTGAAACTTTCCGCCATCTCCTGCAACGCCGGCACCAGTCCGCGCGGATCGATGCGATCGCGGAATTGGGTAATCAGGTTGCGCAATTCCGAATAAGCGAGGTCAACCGCTTCTTCAACCTCACCCAGATAGCGATTGGCGCGATTCTGATCCTGCTCCGCCAGCGCCTCGTTCAGGACGGTCAGTCGCATCTTGGCGTAGGCCAGCGTCTGTGCCAACGAGTCATGAATCTGATTCGCCAACATGGTGCGTTCGTTCATTAGCGAAATGCGCATGTTCTCACGCGTCAGGCGCGTGTTTTCCAGCGCCATGCCCAGGTGTTCGCTGATCGAATTGAACAGGTAGCGAATGTCTTCCGGCAGTGGCGCCGGATTATCGAGAAAGATGTTGTAAACCCCGAGCACTTTGCCCTTGTGGCGCAAAGGCACCGCGTAGACAGTGCTGCAATTTTGCGCAAAGTAGATATGACGTACCTGCTTCTGGCAGACCTCCATGACGCTGTCGGATTGTGACGCTTGCGACAGCGTCGCCTTGCCGCAGATTCCGCATTCGAGCGGCACATAGCGTTCCTTTTCGGCCAATGCCGGGCTCAAGCCAATCGAACCGACCATGCGTAGATGCGCACCATCGGCGGTCAGCACGCGCACCGCGCCGGCCTTGGCGCGAGATATGCGCACCATGATTTCCAGAAAGCGCATCAACATCTGTTCCGTATTGGCATCGGAACTCATGCTGCTGGCGATTTCCGCCAACACCTCGATCACCGGCAAACGGTCGCCCCGATTTTGCTCAGCCGACGGGTTTCGATTCGGCATGCCGATGGCGGATATGGGGATGTGATGATTTTCCAAGTCAGCTCAAATGCAATAAAACAATATGTGATGGTACTGGACTCATTCCAGCTGCAGCAATCAAACATCCAAGGCTGCCCCAGCATCGCCGATACCGGATAGTATTCTCCGGTCCCACATCTTCGAACCTTTTCACTTCAGCGCGTGGAGCCGCATCAATGTCCGATAAACATCCCATAATCGCTGTCACCGGCATGGCTGGCGCCGGCCTCTCAACTGTCCGTCACGCATTCAAGGATCTGTTCAGTCGCCAGGACGTCAAGCCCGCAATCGTCCATGGCGATGGTTTCCGTCGCTACACCGACCGTCAATTTGCCGCGTTGCTTGATGAAGCCCGGGTCAGCGACCGGCGCATTTCCTGGTTTGGTCCGGAATGCAATCATTTCCCGGAACTGGAACAGTTTTTCCAGACCTACGCCGAAACCGGCAGCGGCGTTGTCCGCGAGTACGCCCACAACGACACACGCGCTGCCACGCTGGGCGTTACCGCCGGCGAATTCACCGCCTGGAAACCGTTGCAAAGCGGCTCCGACCTCCTGTTCTACGAGGGCCAGCACGGCGGCATGGTCGCCAATACCTGGACTCGTCGTCTGGTGGATTCGCGCCACTTCCCACCAGAAATTGATCGCCGCACGGGTAAAGCCGGTATCGATGTTGCCCAGCATGTCGATTTGCTAATCGGCGTCGTCCCCGCGATCAACCTGGAATGGATTCAGAAAATCCACCGTGATTGCGCCAAAGGCATCTGCTCAACCGAGGCCTCGCTGGAAACCATCCTGCGCCGCATGGACGATTACATCCATTACATCGTGCCGCAGTTCGGCCTGACCGATATCAATATCCAGCGCATGCCGCTGGTCGACACCTCCAACCCGTTCATCGCCCGCGAGGTGCCGACACCGGATGAATCCATCCTGGTCATTCACTTCCGTGATCGCAAACGTCACGACTTCCCTGCCCTGCTGCACCGCATTCCTGGTTCCCGCATGACCCGCCCCACCACGATGGTGGTGCCAGGTGGTGAATTGCGTCTGGCGCTATCGGTAATCTGCGGACCGCTGGTGGAAGAGATGATGGAAAAACAGCGGGTTGCACTGGCTGGCTAACGATACAAAGGCTAAAAGGCGGCATTCCGCCAATAGCGCTTCTCCGTATCCCGCGCCCGTTCCAGTTCGATGGCATCACCTTGCAGGCGCAGCGTGACGGCGCCATCGCGATCGGAACGGGCCAATGTCACCCCGGGCAATGCCCGGTAGCGCGCCAGTACTTCCGGGTGCGGATGCCCGTAGCGATTACGTTGCCCGACCGGAATCACCACCCAGGTCGGACGCAACTTGGTCAAAAATTCCGGCGTCGATGAAGACCGGCTGCCATGGTGCGGCGATACCAGCACATCCGACGCTTGCAACTGCTGCCGCTCAATCAGGTTCATCTCGCCCAAGCGATCAATATCACCGGTCAGTAACGCGCTGAAGCGGCCGGTTTCGATTCGAATCACACAACTTCGATTGTTGTCGCTCTGGCCGGCTTGGCGATATTGATGCACCGGCGGATGCAAGACCTCAAAGCGCACACCATCCCAAGTCCAACTCTGCCCGGCGTGGCATGTCAGCGCATCCGGACGCAAGCCGCGCACACTTTGGCCATTCGCGCCCAGCGAAGGCAACGGCATTCCAGCCAGCGAAGTCAGCAGCCAGCTAGGCTGATGGCTTTGCAACAACGACAACGCACCGCCGGTGTGATCCAGATCATCATGCGACAGTACAAGGCCATCCAGCCGATTGATACCCAGATGCCACAGCGCCGGCGCAACCACACGCGCTCCCGCGTCCTCGCCCGAGACGTAGCGTGGCCCGCTATCAAACAACATGGCATGCCGGGCCGTCCTCACCAGCACGGCCTCGCCCTGCCCAACATCCAGCACAGTCAGCCAAGCCGTGCCTTGGCTTGGCGCCGGCAAGCGCGGAAAAAACAATGGCAGGAACAGCAAGCCACCCAGCCAACGACCGGGGATGCCGCGCGGCAACAGCAGTAAACCCGCGCCAGTCAATGCCAGCAAAAGCGCGAGCAGCGACGGCGTCGCGGCATGCAACAACGGTTGCGGCAGGCTCACCAAAACTTGCAGCAACCACATGACTGCGGCCACCACGCCATGCGCAGCCGTCGCCGCGAATGCAATCGGCGTCAATGCTGCCAGCAACGACAACGGCACAGCGAGCAGACTGATTAGCGGAATCGCCACCAGATTGGCGAGCGGAGAAACCAGCGAAACCTCCTGGAATAGACTCAACAACAACGGCGTCAGCGCCAGTGTCATTGCCCATTGCGTCTGGCTCCAAGCCAGCCAGAGCGGCAACCGCCGCAAGCGTCCGGCGCCAACCAGCAGCAAAGCAGCCACCGCGCCGAAAGACAACCAGAAGCCCGGCGCATGTGCCGCCCACGGGTCAAGCAACACCACCACCGCCAACGCAACCGCCAATAAGCGCGAAGGCGTCGGCATGCGGTCGATCAGCGCCACCGCCGCCGCGCCCGCCAGCATCAACAATGTGCGCTGCGCCGGAATGCCGAAACCGGACAACGCGGTATACGCCGCAGCGGCGAGAAATCCGAGCAAAGTTCCCGCAGTGCGGGCTGGCATGCACAGATTCAGCCCCGGCAAGTGTCGCCAGACAAAGCCGACGAAGATGAAAACCAGGGCTGAGAACAGCGTGATGTGCAATCCGGATACGGAAAACAGATGCGACGTGCCGGTTTGCCTGAACAACGTCCATTGCGCGGCGGGAATCGCATCCTGATCGCCTACCGCCAGCGCCACGACGACACCGGCATAGGGTCGATTGCCCAAAGCAGTGCGCAAATGCGCCCTGACCGCATCGCGACTGCGATCCAGCCAGGCACGCGCCGCACCGCCGCAACCGGCGGCAGGCCGAGGCGGCCCCCGCACATTGCCGGTTGCGCGGATACCGCGTTCCAGCAACCACGCCTCGTAATCAAAGCCGCCTGGGTTCACGCCACCATGCGGACGGTACAGGCGGCCGCTGAGATCAATGCAATCACCGCCGGTCAGCATCGGCACCGGCTCGCCCGGCCTGACAAACCAGCCAAGCTGAATGCGTCGCGGCAAAACCGCGCCTGGCGTGTCGGAACGGGTGATATCGAGCACAAAGCGCAACCCATTGCTGGTCGACTCAGGCAATCCGACCACCCGCCCGGTGAGCGCAATATCGCGGCCTTCCCAATGCACCGGCAAGGTCTCGGCAAGTCGAATATCCGCGCGCCAGGCCGCGTAGAAAAAACCGCACGCAACCGCCAATAGCAATGCCAATAGGGTTTGAAGATAGCGCCAAACCGGTCGCATCAAACCGAAACCCGGCCGCATAAAATGCCAAATGACCAGAATCAGTCCAAGCAGAAGCAATCCCGCAGACCAAGCTAACGGCGGCAGTGCTGGTCGGGTCTGCAACCAAGCAGCCCCCACTGAGAAAGCAACAATCAGGCCGCGTAAGCGAATCAACTAAACTGCCTCCCATGCCGAGAAAACACTTCAGAAAATTTCTTCCCAGCCATGAATCCGTGCGTGGGAACAAACATCTGCGTATTTTTCAACCGCTGCTGAAACACCCCAATTTATGGCATCTGAACCGCCACTCCGTCGCTGGCGGCGTTGCCGCAGGCTTGTTTGGCGGCTTGATTCCCGGGCCGTTGCAGATTCTCACCGCAGCCATTCTGGCGATTATTTTTCGGGTCAACCTGCCGGTCGCCGTAGTCACTACGTTGTACACCAACCCGATTACCTGGGGCCCGCTGATCCTGACCGCCTACGCCATCGGAAGTTGGGTCACCGGCGGCAATGGCATGCCCGCGACCAGTATGGAATTCGATTGGGCCTGGCAGAACTGGATGGCGTTCCTCCCCGCCTTCTGGATCTGGCTATTGAGCCTGGGCACAACCTTTCTGATCGGCAACCTGATCCTCGCCTCCGGACTGGCGGTGGTCGGCTACTTTAGCGTTCAACTCGCCTGGCGGCTTTACATCCTGGCCTATCTGCGCCAGCGACGCGCTCGACGCTGACGCATCCGTACGCACGGAACGCCGGCTCAATCGCGTTCACTCGGCACCGACACCGGATAGCCATTGGTGAGACCGGTCAGGAATACTTCGATATCGGTATATGCCTGGCTGCCCGGTTTAAGCGGCTGGGTTCGCGTAGCGAGATTGCATTCGACAAACCGCAAATGCAGCGACTGCAACTGGTAGCGCGTACGATAGACCGGGTAATGCGCCACATCGCCATACGGCGAGGTCACCACCGTACCACGCAGATGCAGGCCGATCTGATAGGTATGGCAAGAAGAACACGCCAAGTTGATTCGCCCTGCACGCGCATGGAACACCTTGCGTCCACGTTCGTAGGCTGCTTTCAACGGCCCGTTTGCAGTCACATTGATTTTGATCGGCATGCCGGTACTCTGGCTGGCGACATAGACCGAAACCGCGCTGTTGTCATAACTGCCGTTCTGCAACTCACGGCCTTCCTTGGCCGCGCAATGCTCTATCACTTCCTCCAGACCGGCGACACGCTTGAGGTCTTTGCGATACATCGGATACTGGCTACGCAGACCTTTCAGGTTGCCCTTCCTGGCCCCTAGGCAGATTGCGAACTTGCCGAAACGGCCAACTTTCCGATTCAGCTCATGGAAGATTTCCTCACCCCGATCAGCAGCGAAATGACCACCATGCACCGAAGCATTGAACGGCGGATCCATGAATTTCCAGTTCAGTTTCCAGTTTTCATCCGGACTGCCAGCCATGCGCCAATCCAGGTTCGCGGGGTCTTTCCAGTGTTTGTAGGAGCCGGAAAGCGACATATCGCCTTTGACATGCGGAAGATAATCTTCCATCGGATCAAATTCTCGATACGGTGCAGTCGCCGAGGTGGCGGGTTGGCTGGCAACAACGAGCAACAGCAGCAGCGGGAAGGTGAGTTTCATCTTCTTCTCCTCAATCCAGGCTTTGCAGATAGGCCACCAGATCGCGAATCTCCTGTTCGTTCAAAATGCCGAACGTGCCGTAGGGCGGCATGACGCTGATTGGGTTGAACACGCGCGAATCGAATATCTGCTGAAACACCAGCTCATCAGGGTACTTGTGTTTTTTGAAACTCAGCAACAACGCACCGACCGTTCCGGCCCATTGCTCACCGGGCAGTTGATGGCAAACGATGCAATAACCCTTATCGCGCGCCATGGCCAACGCGCGCCCGCGTACCGGATCACCCTGCAAGGGTTCAACCAGTTTCACCTGCCTGGGTTTCGCAGCAGGCCGTTTGTCCGCATAGCTGAGGCTGACCCACGGCGTGAGATCACGTGAGAAGGGAACCCATTCCAGCTTGCCGCTATTCACCACGACCTTCGGCTCCAATGTCAGATTCACCACGCTCGGGTCAACCGCAAAATCGGTTGGAAAACCGCTGCTGAATGCCGACGGCGACAGCCAAGCGGTCGAGATAAACGCGAACAGACACAAGAATCTCGTACAGATGCGCATCCTGTCTTCCTCCTTTAGACCACTTTATTAAAAACGAAGCGGAAGATTACTCCAAACTTCGCTCTACACCGCCCTCCAAACCGTCCTCGCCCAACCTGAGCAGGCGATGCATGCGGGCAGCCAGTTCAGGATCGTGGGTCACAATCAGGAACGCCGTGGCGTGGCGTTGCGACAGGTCCATCAGCAAGTTCTGAATATGCGCTGCATTATGACGATCCAGGTTGCCGGTCGGCTCATCCATCAACACGCAGGCCGGCTGCGTCACCAGCGCGCGGGCAATCGCAACCCGCTGCCGTTCGCCACCGGAAAGTTCGCCCGGACGATGCCGCAAGCGATGTCCCATACCCACTTCTTCCAGCCAGACCGCCGCCGTCGCCAACGCCGCAGCCCTGTCCTGGCGCCGAATCAGCAAAGGCATGGCGACATTTTCCTGCGCATTGAATTCGGGTAGCAGATGGTGGAATTGATAAACAAAGCCCAAAGCACGGTTACGCAACCTGCCGCGCGCTAGGTCGGAAAGCGCCCAGATTGACTCACCTGCAACGCTGACCTCGCCCGCATCCGGCTGATCGAGACCGCCCAGCACATGCAACAAAGTGCTTTTTCCGGTACCAGATGCGCCCATCACGGCGACCTGCTCACCGGCAAAAATCGCCAAATTGATGTCCTGCAATACCGGCACTTCAGTCTTGCCTTGCCAATAACTCTTGCGCACTCCTGCGCAGCACAGCACCGGCACCCGTGCATCTACGGCATCACTCATAGCGCAACGCCTCCGCCGGTTGAATTCGCGCCGCCCGCCAGCTTGGATACAACGTCGCCAGGAACGCCAGAATCAGCGCCACACCGCCGACCACCCAGACATCCGGCCAATTCAGTTTCGATGGCAATTCAGAGATGTAATACACGTCGGCCGGAAACAGATCCATCCCAACCGCCCTCTCGATCAACGGCACCACGGTTTCCACGTTAAGCGCCAGCAACACGCCAGAAAACAAGCCGAACAGCGTACCAATCACACCAATCAAGCTGCCCTGAACGATGAAGATCGCCATGATGCTGCCCGGACTCGCACCCAGCGTGCGCAGAATGGCGATATCAGCCTGTTTGTCGGTCACCGCCATGACCAGCGTCGACACAATATTGAACGCCGCCACTGCGACAATCAGCGTCAGGATGATAAACATCATGCGTTTTTCGATCTGCACCGCTTGGAAGAAACTGGTATGGCTCATGGTCCAGTCGGACAGATAAAAGTCCCCTTGCAGCACCTTGGCCAGCTCACGCAACACCCAGGGCGCACGGTCCATATCTTCGAGTTTCACGCGCAGACCGGAAACCGAATCGCCCAGGCGATACAGTTTTTGCGCATCCTGCAGGTGAACCAGGGCAAGTCCGGCGTCGTACTCGAACATACCCATTTGGAAAATTCCAACCACATTGAATTGCTTGATGCGCGGCATCATGCCAGCCGGGGTGACGATGCCCTGCGGCGCGATCACCGCCACCTTGTCACCGGGAAACACACCCAGCGAGCGCGACAGATCGCTGCCCAGCACAATATTGAATTCGCCCGGCTTCAAGTTATCCAGCGAACCACTGCGCATGTGATTGGCGAACTCGGCCACTTTAACCTCTTCACTCGGCAGCAGACCACGAACCACCGCCCCCTTGGTTTCGCTGCCCTGGACCAGCAATGCCTGCCCCATCACAAACGGCGCCATGCCGCGAACTTCGGGATGTTTCTGGACCTGGCTGGCCAACTCGGGCCAATCAGCAAGTTTGCCGCCGCTGCCGCTGATTTCCATATGCGAAGCGACGCCCAGAATGCGACCGCGCAACTCTTCCTGGAACCCGTTCATCACAGAAAGAACCACGAT
Source organism: Tepidiphilus sp. J10 (assembly GCA_945897865.1). Classification (GTDB taxonomy): domain Bacteria; phylum Pseudomonadota; class Gammaproteobacteria; order Burkholderiales; family Thiobacillaceae; genus PFJX01. The sequence goes on along the minus strand of CAMDHJ010000063.1, from coordinate 3,990 downwards.
CAACGCCATCACGCCGAGGGCTATGCCGCCCATCGAAGTCATGGAAATAAACGAGATGAAATGATTTCGACGCTTGGCGCGGGTGTAGCGCAGGCCGATGAGAAGTTCGTAGGGCAGCATGGGGGCGCAAGTTTGCCACAGACTGTGGCAGCCAGTCCCGCTGCTTCTGGTTCAGATAACCAGCTGACGGATCAATCCAAACGCAGCGCGCCTACCTTGTTCTGCGCACCGGAACATCCACAAGCACTGGAACGATCTTCGATCATCGCAAAATGCTCTGCCAGATAAGCTTCACGCTCTGCACCCTGTGGCAGTCGGGCAAGCAAGGCATAGTGTTGACGACATTCGGCGGCAGTCAAAGTGGCATGGCAGGGAATTTCCATGGCTTTGTTCCATTCCGATTCTTCGGACGCAAAAGCGAAACTGGAAAGGCCAATGCCAAGCAGTAAAACGACGATTGCGGGTTTCATTTTTCCGGCCTCCTTGGTTAAACAGGTTTAGTTGATAATATCAGTCAACTATTTCAATTCAACACCAAGATGAGCAGGGACTTTCCCCGTTTACGTGTTTTCCAACCGATTCGCTTTACCCAGCAACCCGATTCACTCACCCAGCAAATGCGCAGCCACTTGCCGCCGATGCGCCGCGCGTCGATGTTCAAACAAGTAAATGCCCTGCCAGGTTCCCAGCAGCATGCGCCCAGCCTGAAACGGAATCGAAAGTTGGGTTTGGGTCAACACAGCCCGAATATGAGCCGGCATATCGTCCGGACCTTCCAGGGTATGGCGATAGATCGGGTCGTTTTCCGGCACCAAACGAGCCAGGAAGCGTTGCAGATCGGCTTGCACATCCGGGTCCGCGTTTTCCTGCACGACCAGACTTGCCGAGGTATGCCGGACAAAAAGCGTCAACAAGCCGTCGCGCATGCCGCTTGCTGCCAGCCAGCGCGCCACCTCGGCGGTGAAGTCATACAGGCCTTGGCCGTGACAGGTTATTTCGAAAATATGCTGCAGTTGTCGCATGCGGGCATTTTATCGCGACGGATAATCACCTCCATGAAAAGCCTGCATTTGCTCCTTGCCCTCCCCGCCCGCCCGGACCAGATTCTTCAATGCGCCCGTCACGCCGCGCCCAGTCTGATCAAGATTCTGCAACGCGGCCAACCTGCCGCAGATGAACCCAGCCTGGCCGGAACGCTATGCCAGGCCTGCGGCATCAAACAACACCAGGACTGGCCGCTGGCACCGATCTGCGCCGCCGCCGACGATATCCATTCTGCGGTTGGCGCCCCCCCCGGCTACTGGCTGCGGCTGGACCCCGTGCACCTTGAAGTGGTCATGGGCGGTTTGATCCTGCGACCGCCCACCAGCTTGCAACTCAGTCTGGACGAAGTACACCGGCTGATCCACGACATCAACTTGCACTGGCAGCAAGAGGGCATGCAAATCCAGGCCAACCACCCGACTCGCTGGTATCTGTGTCTACCTGAAAGACCCAACCTGCATACCACGCCAATCGATCAGATGGGCGGCGAGTATCTGACGCCCCACCTGCCGCGCGGCACCGACGCCCGCCTGTTCATGCAGCGTATCAATGAGGTTCAGATGCTGCTGCATTCGCACCCGGTCAATATGGCGCGTGAGAACGCAGGACGTCCGCCAGTAAACGGCCTTTGGGCTTGGGGCGGCGGCTTCCTGCCCAAGCTCAGCTCAAAATTCGATCTGTTCGCGGCGGACATCTTCGAACTCCAGGCACTGGCACAGCAAGCTCGCAAGCCATTCATGCCGACGCCGAAAACAATAACCGAGCTTCCAGCCTGCCAGCATGCCCTGGTCGCGCTGACCCAACCGGAAGCAGAATGGGACGGTGACCTGACCAACCGGCTGACGCAACTCGAAGAAAACTGGTTTCAACCGTTGTTACGGCAAATGACCTGGGGCCGAATCAGGCAGATGCAACTGAATCTGATTGGTCACCAGGCAGTGACGCTGAGCCCCGCGATGGCCTGGCGCTTCTGGCGGTAAAACAGCTGTAGGGTGCCAGCATGAATCAATCTGACTCGTAGACTCGCAGGATGGGCCAAGCAAAGCGGGCCCATCGAACGTTGCGCGTGATGGGCCCGCTTCGCTTGGCCCATCCTACGATTATCGGTAACGCAACCTTCAACGTGGCGCAGTCACCTGAACCATCCTGGCCGCAATGATGCCCTTGCGTTTAAGCAGGCCGCGCGATGAACGATGGGTTTCGTAATAACGCGGATTCGGAATCATTGCTGCCAGCAATGCAGCCTGATCGCGTCCAATGCCCGCGGCGGAAGTCTTGAAATAACGCCGGCTGGCTGCTTCGGCACCATAAATGCCGTTGCCCCATTCGATGACATTCAAATACACCTCAAGAATCCGGCGCTTGCTCCAGAGAGACTCGATCATCACCGTGATGACGGCTTCCTGCACCTTGCGCAAGGGATTGCGCGAGGCGGAAAGGAAAAGATTCTTGGCGAGTTGCTGGCTGATGGTGGAACCGCCGGCGGCGATGCGTCCTTTTTTCAGATTCTTTTCCAGCGCCGATTCCATTGCATCCCAATCAAACCCTTCGTGCGCCAGAAAGCGACTGTCTTCCGCTGCAATGACCGCGCGTTTCAACTGGATCGAGATACGGGGGTAATCCACCCAGCGATAGCGCAACTCGGCATCCGGCTTCTTTTCCTGCAAGCGCGCCATGCCGGATTCCATGAATGCGGTTGAAGAAGGGTCATACACCTTCCACCACAACACATGTGCCAGAAACCAGAACTGCAGCAGCAACACGATCGCCGCCAGCAGCAGCGCGCCACGCCAGACCAAGCGCCACATCAAATACCCCTCAAGAGCTGCATCACCGGCGCTGTGTCAGGGCGCACACCCCGCCACAGCAAGAACGCTTCCGCCGCTTGCTCAACCAGCATGCCAAGCCCATCGGCAGTCCGCACACCGCGCTCGCGGGCGAAAGCGAGAAACGGCGTGTCCTTGCCATACATCATGTCGTAAGCCAACGCATTGGACGCAAAGATCGCCTCCGGCAACGGCGGCAGATCACCCGCCAGACTGGCCGAAGTCGCATTGATCACCAGATCGAACTGACCGGACAAATCAGCATAGCCCCCCGCTAAAAGTTGTTTGCCCGCCCCCATCACCTGCGCCAGTCCAACCGCCTTCGAAGCAGTGCGGTTGGCGATGAACACACAATCCGGCTGCTGTTCCAGCAAAGGCAGAATCACCCCGCGCGCGGCACCACCGGCCCCCATCAGCAAGATACGTTTACCCGCCAGATCAAGGCCCAGATTGGCGGTCAGATCCCTTACCAAACCAGCGCCATCCGTGTTGTCACCATACACATCATCTGGCGCAAACTTGAAGGTATTCACCGCCCCTGCAGCCTGCGCACGCAGACTGAGTCGGGTCGCCAGCGTGTAAGCCTGCTCCTTGAACGGCAGCGTGACATTAGCACCGCAACCTCCATGCAGGCGAAACGTGGCAACAGCCCCGGCAAAGTCATCCAGCGGCGCCAACAAGGCTGAATAGATAATGTCCTGTCCGGTTTGACGAGAAAACTCAGTGTGAATCAGAGGAGATTTTGAATGCGCAATCGGGTTGCCGAATACGGCATATGCATCAGTCATGGCAACGTTGAGATAAGTCAGAGCGGCGGATTGTAAAAGTCCGGAATGTGAAAATCAGAAAAGGTTTGCTGCGGGATGGCGCAGTTCAGTGAGATGGCCAACATGAATCGGCTTACAGGTTTTGCACCAAATCGAAACAAAACGCACCAACACAGTGCATTTCTTTTTTAATTCCCGTTATATCGCCTTATGGCACAATGCTTTGTCCGATTTCGGGGCGTGGCATGGAACATGCTTTACCGCCTCTTGTGGATATCCACTTGTGCAATCCAGTTTAATCAAGGAGCTTGAAATGGCGGTCGCCGATGTAATGAAGATGATCCAGGAAAACG